>NZ_JBHWEN010000001.1:0-38536 GCF_042734215.1 Kitasatospora sp. NPDC059673
GCGCCGGGCCGGGCCCGGCGCGCCCCCGGACGCCATGATGGGGCGATGGACTGCCTGTTCTGCCGGGTCGCGGCCGGCGAGGTGCCGGTCGAGACCGTCCTCGCCGACGAAGTCGTCCTCGCCTTCCTCGACCACCGGCCGCTGTTCCCCGGCCACCTGCTGGTGATCCCGCGCCGCCACGTCCCCACCCTGACCGACCTCACGGACGCGGAGACCGGCCCCTACTACACGCGGGTCCGGCTGCTGACGGCCGCCGTCGAGCGGGGCACGGGCGCGGCCGGGAGCTTCGTCGCGGCCAACAACCGGATCAGCCAGTCCGTCCCCCACCTGCACACGCACATCGTGCCCCGCAACCCCAAGGACGGGCTGCGCGGCTTCTTCTGGCCCCGCACCCACTACCGCGACGCCGCTCACGCGAGCGAGACGGCGGCCCGCATCCGCTCCGCCCTCTGACCCCACGGCCCTGCCCACCCCCCCACCCGATCACCCCACCGCCGTCGGGCACCAAAGACAACGCTGCGCGAGCGAGGGCCGCAGTACCGGAGCCGCCACCCCACCACCGACCGGACAGGCCACGCCACGGGAACGAGGGCTGCAGGCCGGAAGCGCCGCCACCACCGACCGGGCAGCCCGCGTTGCGGGTGCCACCACGTCCCGTCCACGCTTCGCCGGACCGCCGCGCGGAAGTCGCTCGATCCCCCCGGACACCCCCTCCCCGCCGGAGGCGCACCCCACCGTCCACCGGACCGGCCACGCCGCACGGGCGGGGGTCGTTACGTCTCGTCCGCGCTTCGCCGGACCGCCGTGCAGAAGGCGCGCGATCCCCCCAGACACCCCCTCCCCCGCCGGAGGCGCACCCCCCTCCCCGCCGAACCGGCCACGCCGCACGGGCAGGGGCCGTTGCGCCTCGTCCGCGCTTCGCCGGACCGCCGTGCGGACGTCGCGCGATCCTCCGAACTCCCCCTTCCCCCGGCGGAGGCGCGCCCCTACCGGGGGCCGGTTACGTCTCGTCTGTGGTGCCTCGGACTGTGGTGCGGAAGGCGATGGGGGTGGTGCCGGTGCGTTGGTGGAAGAACTTGGCGAAATTCGCGGCGTCGGCGAAGCCGAGGTGGTCGGCTATGCGGGCGGCGGGGGTGTCGCTGTGGGCGAGGAGGCGTTTGGCTTCGAGGACGACGCGGCGGTCGACGAATTCCTTGGCGCCGACGCCCGCGGCGGCGAGGGTGGCGCGGGAGAGGGTGCGCGGGGAGTAGCCGAGGGCTTTTGCGTAGTCCTCGACGCGGCGGGTGCGGGTGAAGTGGTGTTCGACGGCGTGCCGGAAGCGGCGGTAGGTCTCGCCGGGTTCGGCGGTGGTGGTCCCGCAGGGGGTCGCGGGGTTGGCGAGGCGCAGCAGGAGTGCGGCGAGCAGGTGGCGGAGCAGGGCGTGGTGGATGTCGGCGGGCAGGTCGGCGCCGGCGGCGTATTCCTGTTGGAGGTGGCGCAGCGCGTGCCGCAGGGCGTCGCGGGAGGTGCCGGTGGTGTGCAGGACGGCGGCGGCGAACGGGTCGTCGAGGTGGGCGGCGGCGACTGTCGCGGGGTCGGGGAAGCCGGGTTCGAAGAGGACGAGGGTGCCGTCGGCGTCGCCGAGTTCGCCCCACTGCTGGACCTGTCCGGGCCGGACCCAGAGCCAGCTGCCGGGGTGGACGGCGTGTTCGGTGAAGTCGACGGTGTGGTGGAGGGTGCCGCGGTCGAGGGTGAGCAGGTGGTGGAAGGCGGGCCGCTGGGGGCGGTGGAAGGCGCGGTCGGTGGCGGTGGCGCGGCGGGCGCGCAGTTCGGCGAGGGTCATCACTTCGACGCCGGTCGGTGCGCCGGGTGGCGCGGCGAAGGGGACCTCGGGGATCGTCGTCCCGGACGTCGGGTTGTCGCTGGCTCGCATGGTCACCACCCGCAGCCAGGCTACCTCCGGTGGATCTTCCGCCGGGAGGGCGGCGGTACGGTCGGTGGGGCAACGGGACGGGAGGGGTACGGGGATGGAGCGGCGTTCGACTTTGCACGATGTGGCGAGGGAGGCGGGGGTGAGTGCGAAGACGGTGTCGCGGGTGGTGAACGGGGACGGGCCGGTGGCGGCGGCGACCCGGGAGCGGGTGCTGGCGGTGATCCGGCAGACGGGCTTTCGGCCGAACCTGTTGGCGCGCAGTATCCGGACGGGCGGCCCGGATTCGACGGTGGGGCTGGTGGTGCCGGATCTGGGCAATCCGTTCTTCGGGGCGCTGGCGGGCGGGGTGGAGGAGGCGGCGCGGGCGCGTGGGCTGACGGTGCTGCTGGGGTGTTCGGCCGGTGATCCGGTGCGCGAGGCGGAGGTGGTGGGCGTCTTTCTGGCGCGTCGGACGGCCGCGCTGCTGGTGGTGCCGGCGGCGGGCGGGGAGGCGTTGGCGCAGGCCCGGGCGGCGGGGGTGCCGTTGGTGTTCGTGGACCGGCCGGGGCCGGACGCGGACTGTGTGCTGTCCTCGAACCGGGCGGGCGCCCGCGAGGGCGTGGCCCATCTGCTGGGCGCGGGGCATCGCCGGGTGGCGTTCCTGGGTGATCTGCCGCCGGAGCTGTACACCCGCCGGGAGCGCCTGGCGGGTTACCGGGACGCGCTGACGGAGGCGGGCGTCACTCCCGATGACGCACTTGTCGCGGAGGCCCGCACGGCGGCGGACGCGGAGCGTGCGGTGCTGCGGCTGCTGGCGCTGCCGGACGCGCCGACGGCGCTGTTCGCGTCCCATCTGAGCGCGGCGACGGGTGCGGTGCTGGCGCTGGGCCGGGCGGGCCGTCGCGAGGTCGCGCTGCTGGCGTTCGACGATCTGCCGCTCGCGGAGGTGCTGGATCCGCCGCTGTCGGCGGTCGCGCAGGCCCCGGCGGAGTTGGGTGCGGCGGCGGTGCGGCTGGCGCTGGCCCGGCTGGACGGGGACGCGACGCCGCCGCGCACCGAGACCGTTCCGACCCGGCTGGTGCTGCGCGGCACCCCCTTGACCGTCTGCCGGTAGCGGATGGAGGGTGGCCGCCACCATCGATCACCACCTCGAGGAGCGCGGATGGCCCCGCAGTTCGGCGACTACCAGAACGAGATCTACTTCGAGGCGCTGTTCGGTGTCGCGCCGAAGTACCCGATGACGTTCGCGGGCCTGGCGGAGCGGGCGCAGCAGGCGTTGGCGCCGGACCTGTGGTCGTACGTGGCGGGCGGCGCGGGTGACGAGCTCACCCAGCGGGCGAACGTCGCGGCGTTCGAGCGCTGGGGGCTGGTGCCGCGGATGCTGGTGGGCGCGAAGGAGCGGGACCTGCGGGTGGATCTGTTCGGTCTGGAGCTGGCGTCGCCGCTGTTCCTGGCCCCGGTCGGGGTGCTGGGGTTGTGCGCGCCGGACGGGCACGGGGATCTGGCGACGGCCCGGGCGGCGGCCCGTACGGGGGTGCCGATGGTGGCGTCGACGCTGTCGGTGGACCCGATGGAGCAGGTGGCGGCGGAACTGGGCGGCACGCCGGGCTTCTTCCAGCTGTACACGCCCACCGACCGGGCGCTTGCGGAGTCGCTGGTGCACCGGGCGGAGGCGGCCGGGTTCAGGGGCATCGTGGTGACGCTGGACACCTGGGTGACGGGCTGGCGGCCGCGTGACCTGGGCAGTGGGAGTTTCCCGCAGCTGCGCGGGCACTGTCTGGCGAACTACACCTCGGACCCGGTGTTCCGGGCCCGTCTCCAGGACCCGGACGGGGATCCGCGCGGCGCGGTGATGGACTGGGTGCAGATCTTCGGCAACCCGTTGACCTGGGACGATCTGCCGTGGCTGCGTTCGCTGACCTCGCTGCCGCTGATCCTGAAGGGCCTGTGCCACCCGGAGGACGTCCGGCGGGCGAAGGACGCGGGCGTGGACGGGATCTACTGCTCCAACCACGGCGGCCGGCAGGCGAACGGCGGGCTGCCGGCGCTGGAGTCGCTGGCCGAGGTGGTGGCGGCGGCGGACGGCCTGCCGGTGCTGTTCGACTCGGGTGTGCGCAGCGGCGCGGACGTGGTGAAGGCGCTGGCGCTGGGTGCGACGGCGGTCGGGGTGGGCCGGCCGTACGTGTACGGGCTGGCGCTGGGCGGCGAGGCCGGGGTGGTGCATGTGCTGCGGTCGCTGCTGGCGGAGGCGGATCTGCTGATGGCGGTGGACGGCTGTCCGTCGCTGGAGTCGCTGCGGGTGCCGGGGGCGCTGCGTCGCTGCTGAGGGCCGGTGCGCGCACCGCCGGGCTTATTGCGAGTCACTTGCAATAACGGAGTGCATGCAGCAGAGTGGGGCGGGCGGGGTCGTCCTCCGATCGTCTTCCCAACCGGCGCCCGCCGGGACACGGCGCCGGCCCCGCGCCGGCTTCCCCCGGCGCGTCAACAGAGCGGCAACCGCACCACCATGGTCTTGCCGCCGCCGTCCGGATCGGCCAGCGTCGCGGTACCGCCACCGGCGAGCTGCGCCAGCTCGTGCACCAGGTTCAGGCCCCAGCCGCCGCTGCCGTCCGGGTGCGGCGCCTGCGGGCGGTGCGGGCAGTGCGGGTGCCGGTCGTGCACCCGGACCGTCAACTCATCTGCCTCGAAGTCGAGTTGGAGTGTGGTGCGGGGCGATCGCACGGCCGCGTGCCGGACCGTGTTGGTGACCAGTTCGCTGACCACCAGCAGCACGGTGTCGGTCAGCGGATGGTCCGCGTCCAGGCCGCGGGCGGCCAGTTCGGCGCGCACACTGCGACGCGCCTCGGGCACGGACGCGGGCACGGTCGCCAGGCTCAGGCAGTACCGCACGGTCAGGGGTGGGTCCGCGACAGCCATGGTCGGTCCCTTCACAGCGGGGGCGACCGGGTCGGAGCGGGAGCGCCGTCGTGCGGCCGCGTCGGGGCTCGGCAGCCCTGCCCCGTCCGGAGGGACCGGACAGATTACCGTTAACCAGTACGGTAAGGCCGAAAGGCCCCGGATGCGGCGGCGGATGGTGGACAGTGGCCACAACTCGCCACCCCCGCTCGGCCCCTGAGGCCGGGTCGGACCGACGGCGTGTGTTAGGGCCTGCCCGGCCGATCTTGCCGGGCGCGCGACGCCGGATCATCCGCCCCCAGCCCTGGCTGCCCCCACCCCCAGCCCTGGCGGGCCAGGAGGTGACCCCACGGAAGCACCGGCAAACCATCCAAGTACACCCAGTACGAGGACGGTTCGCCGGCACTCCCGGCCGGGCGCGAAGTGGGGGATCTCGGGGGTGTATCCAGCACCACCCTCAAGACGGAAGCCTGCATGATCGAGCGTCAGGGCGGAACCGGGCAGGATCGTGCCCATGAACACCACCTCGAACCGCAAGCGCCGTATCAGCGCTGTCGCAATCCTGGGTCTCGCCGTATCAGTGGCCGCGACCGGCACCGGACTCGCCGCCACGGCCCCGCCCTCCACCGTGCACGCGACCGCCGCCACAGCTGTTGCCGCGCCCCCGCGGTCCTTCCAGGGCGCGCTCCCCGCGCCGACCGGCCCCTACGCCGCCGGCGAGGAGGTCATCCACCTCACCGACACGAGCCGTCTCGACCCATGGGTGCCGTCGTCCGGCCCCCGCCAACTGACCGTCACGATGGTCTACCCGGCCGTCCCCGGGACCGGGACTCCGGCCCCTTACATGACCCTCGGCGAGGCAGCCGGAATCGTCCAGCGGCAGAATTTGCCGGCGAGCTCCGGCGTCACCCCGCAGACCCTTTCCAGCGTCACCACTCACGCCTTCGACGGCGCGCGGCCGCAGCGCGGCAAGTATCCGCTGGTGGTCCTCTCACCCGCGTACGAGGACCCGCGCATCACGCTCACGGCGCTCGCGACCGACCTGGCCAGTCACGGCTACGTCGTCGCGCTCGTCGGCGACACCTACGAGGACAGCGGCGAGACGCTGGCGAACGGCCAGACGTCGCCGTGCGCGATCTGCGGTGACCCGACGCGGATCAACTCCATCCCCGCCAACCGCGCGCTGGACATGTCCTTCTTGATCGACCAGTTGACGCATGGCAATACCGCGTGGCGCCTGGCACACCTCATCGACAAGCACGAGATAGGCATGGCCGGACACTCCATCGGCGGAGCGGCGGCCGCCACCACGATGATCGCCGACCCGCGAGTACGGGCCGGAGTGAACATGGACGGCACCTTCCACCCGGAGCCGACGCCCGGCCAGATCAACCGGCCGTTCCTCATGCTGGGTACGACCACCAACACCGATTGGGAGCGCCCCTGGGCCGCCCTCGGCGGCTACAAGAAGTGGCTGACGGTCGCCGGCGCCGACCACCTCAGCTTCAGCGACCTGAACGTGCTTCTGGAGCAGGCCGGGTTCCCGACGCCGCCCCTCGACTCCGAACGTGGAATCGTGATCACGCGTGAGTACGTGACGGCGTTCTTCGACCAGACGCTGAAGAGGATCCACAGTCCGCTGCTGGACGGCCCCTCGCCGAACAATCCGGAAGTCCTCTTCCAGCACTAGCCAGGCAGCAGTTGCGTGACCGCTTGGGCGGGGGCCTGCGCCCGTGTTGCGTACTGGGCAGGTAGACGTTCGATCTCCAGGTGCTGAGCGGCGAGCCGGGAGAGGGCCAGCTGTCGGAATGTCATGAGTTCCTTGAGCTGCTTCTCCTGGGCTTGGCGGCCGACACGATCGATCGGACAGGCCCCGGCCGGCGTCAGATCGCGGGCGCGGTACCCGGGATCCGCTCGAACACCAGGTTGGTGCGGGTCTGCGCCACCGCCGGGTGGGTCGTCAGGTGCTCCACCACGAAGCAGCGCAGTGCCTCCGGGTCGGCCACTGCCACGTGCAGCAGGTAGTCCTCGCTGCCCGCCATGTGGAAGACCGCCAGCACTCCGGGCAGGTCCGGCGCGGCAGCGCGGAAGCTGCCGTTCTGCTCCCGGGTGTGCGCCCGCAGCCGCACCGAGATCATCGCCTGCAGCGGCAGCCCGACGGCCGGCAGGTCCACCTCCGCGTGGTAGCCGCGGATCACCCCGCGCTCGCGCAGCGCCCGCACCCGGGTCAGGCAGGTGGACGGGGCGATCCCGACCAGCTCGGCCAGCGCGTTGTTGGCCATCCGGGCGTTCGCCAGCAGCGCCCGGACGATCGCCCGGTCGGTCTCGTCCAGCGCCGCGCGGGCCCGTGGAATGTTCGGCACGGCACCAGCCTGGCGGCCCGCGTCGAACATTCGCAAGACCGCACCCGGCCCCTACCGAATGATCGATTACCGCTCTGGCCTTCGCCCGGCGGCAAGTTCACCATCAACGGCCATGAGCCGACTCGACACCAGAGCCGTGCACGCCGGCCGCGACGACCTCGCCGGCCTCGGCACGCACGTCCCCCCGCTCGACCTGTCCACCACCTACCCCGTGCCGGACCTCGCCGCCGGCGGCGACGCCTACCAGGCGCTGGCCACCGGCGGACGGCCGCCCGCCGAGGGCGGGCTGGTCTACCAGCGGCTGTGGAACCCCACCGTCGCCCGCTTCGAGCAGGCGCTGGCCGAACTGGAGGGCTGCGCCCAGGCGGTGGCCTTCTCCTCCGGCATGGCCGCGCTCACCGCCTGCCTGCTGGCCGCCGCCGCGGAGGGCCGCCGGCACGTGGTCGCGGTGCGCCCGCTGTACGGCGGCTCGGACCACCTGCTGGACTCCGGACTGCTCGGCACCGAAGTCACCTGGGCCACCCCCGGCACCGTCGCCGACGCCGTCCGCGCCGACACCGGGCTCGTCCTGGTGGAGACGCCCGGCAATCCCACCCTGGACCTGGTCGACCTGGCCGCGATCGCCCAACAGTGCGGCGACGCACCGCTGTTGGTCGACAACACCTTCGCCACTCCGGTGCTGCAGCGCCCCGCCGAGTTCGGCGCCGCGCTGGTGCTGCACTCCGCGACCAAGTCGATCGGCGGCCACGGCGACGTGCTGGCCGGCGCGGTTGCCTGCACCACCGAGTGGGCCGAGCGGCTGCGCCGGGTCCGCGCCGTCACCGGCGCGATCCTGCACCCGCTGGCCGGCTACCTGCTGCACCGCGGCCTGCAGACCCTGCCGCTGCGGGTCCGCGCCGCCTCGGCGAGCGCCGCCCGGCTCGCCGACTGGCTGGCCGAGCAGCCCGAGGTGACGGCCGTGCACTACCCCGGGCGCTCCGGCTCCCCGCTGCTGGGACGTCAACTCCTCGGCGGCGGAAGCACCTTGGCGTTCGAGGCGGCGGGCGGCTTCGAGCACGCGGCGGCGATCGCCGAGCGCTGCGAGCTGATCACCCACGCGGTCTCGCTCGGCGGCGTGGACACCCTGATCCAGCACCCGGCCTCGCTCACCCACCGCCCGGTCGCCGCCGCCCACAAGCCCGTCCCCGCGCTGCTGCGCCTGTCGGTCGGCCTGGAGGACCCGGCCGACCTGGAGGCGGACCTCGCCAAGGCGCTGCTCCGGTAGCAGGGGCGGCTCCCCCGCGGCCGCCCACCACGTGCCGATCGATCCGCACGAGGTGGCGGCCACCGGGGAGTTGACGCCCCGGCCGGGCCGGGACCGGATCAGCTCGCGGCGACCGTGCGCAGGTGGTTCAGCACCAGCGGGTCGATGCGGCCCGCGACCAGGCGGCCCTCGAGGTTCTCCACCCCGGCCCAGCGGTCGAGGTCGTCGTGGCCGAGCGCGGCGAGCAACGCGGCGACCTCGTCGGCGAGTTCACCGTCGAGCGCCAGCAGCGAGTCCGGGTCCGGGGTGCCGTGCAGGATCTCGTGCAGGGCGAGCAGGCGGCGCAGTTCGCCGACCGGGTCCGGGTGGTCCTCGACCCGCAGGTCGTGCGAGGTGTCGCCCCAGCCGCCGACGCCCTTGCCGGGCTCGACCGCGTACAGCGCGGCGCTCTGCCGGCCGCGGGAGTCGCCACCGGCCGCGTCGCCCGCCGCGAGGGCGGCCAACAGCCGGTCGGCGAGCGGGAGTTCGGCGGAGGCCAGCCAAGCGGACTCCATGTCGCGGACCACCTCGGGCCCGGCGAGGATGTTGCCCTGGATCGCGTAGTCCTGGCCGGCCACGCCGCCCGCCCAGGGCAGGCACTCCTCGCCGGTCCAGCTGACGGCGCTCTCGGGGCCGACCACGCCGAGCTGGCGGTGCACCCGGCCGCCGTCGGCGGCGAGCAGCGCCGCGACGGTGTCGGCGGGCGAGGCGCCGCTGCGCAGCATGGCCATGCCCTGCGGGCGGTAGGCGAGGTTGGCCCAGGCCTGGGTGGCGAGGGCGCCGGTGCCGGTCTCGGCGGCGGGAACGAGGGCGCCGACGGCGAGGAACTTGCTGGCCACGGCCACGCCATAGGCGTTTCCGTGCCGAGCGACGATGGAGAAGGTCACGACGGGCGACGATAGCTCTGCCGGAACCTTTCGTCCACGGTGAATCCCGGTTCGACACATTCCGTCAAGTCCCGCAAGTCCCACGGCGGGTGCCGGTCTCGTCCCCGGCACCCGCCGTCCGTCGTCCGCGCGACGGCTCAGAGATCGAACTTGGCGCGCTTGTCGGCGGGCACCAGGTCGACGTACTCGGGGTGCTTGGCGATCCAGCCGCGGATGAACGGGCAGTACGGCAGCACGCCCAGGCCGCGCTCGCGCGCCGTGTCGAGGACGGCGCGGGCCAGCTTGCCGCCCAGGCCCTGGCCCCCGAAGGCCGGGTCGATGACGGTGTGGACGAAGGCGATCCGCCCGCCGTCGCGGAGCTGGTACTCGGCGAATCCGGCCAGTCCGGCGTCGGTGCTGATCTCGAAGCGGGACTGCTCGGTGTTGTCGGTGACCTGGGGTTCCATCGGGCGCTGCTCCTCGTTCTCGGGGGTTCCTGGGGTCTTGGGGCTTGCCGGGCCTCGGGGCTTGCCGGGGCTCGGGTCGCCGGGGGCTCGTCGCAAGATACGGGCGCGGTGGCCCGTCAGTGTGCTCGCAGCGCAGCGAGTTGTTGCTCGAAGGGCACAACCTGCTCGGCCTGCCGGGTCGCGGCGGGCCGCCCGGCCAGCAGGGCCGCGAGTTCGCGGGCGGCGCGGTCGATCCGGCCGGCGAGCGAGCCGTCGGCCCCGTTCGCGCCCCAGTCCTCAGAGGCGGCGAAGACCGCGGTGGGGACGACCACGGCACGCAGGTGGGCGAAGAGCGGACGCATCGCGTGTTCGAGGGCGAGGCTGTGCCGGGCGGTGCCACCGGTGGCGGCGATCAGCACGGGCGTGCCGGTCAGCGCGTCCTTGCCGAGGACGTCGACGAAGGACTTGAACAGGCCGCTGTAGGAGGCCGAGAAGATCGGCGTGACGGCGATCAGGCCGTCCGCCTCCTCGACCGCCCGGACGGCGTCGCGCAGCGCGGGCGGCGGGAAGCCGGTGATCAGGTTGTCGGCGATGTCCCGGGCGAGTTCCCGCAGTTCGACCACCCGGACGTCCACCTCCCGTCCGGCATCGCCCGGTTCACGGGCGGCGGCGCCCGGTTCGCCGGTGGTGGCGCCCAGTTCGCGGGCGGCGGCGCCAACCAGGCGGTCGGCGAGCAGCCGGGTGGAGGAGGGGACGGAGAGTCCGGCCGTCACCACGACCAGTTTCAGCGCGCTCACTTGGCGACCTCTCCGCTCCGACGTGCCGCCACCAGCGCGGCGTGGGTGGGCCCGTCGGGGACCTCGGCGGGGCGATTCTTGGCGAACTCCTTGCGCAGCACGGGAACGACCTCCTCGCCGAGCAGGTCGAGTTGCTCCAGGACGGTCTTCAGCGGCAGGCCGGCGTGGTCCATCAGGAACAGCTGGCGCTGGTAGTCGCCGAAGGTCTCGCGGAAGGTCAGGGTCTTCTCGATGACCTCCTGCGGGCTGCCGACGGTGAGCGGGGTCTGCTCGGTGAACTCCTCCAGCGAGGGCCCGTGGCCGTAGACCGGGGCGTTGTCGAAGTACGGGCGGAACTCCCGTACGGCGTCCTGGGAGTTCTTGCGCATGAAAACCTGCCCGCCGAGGCCGACGATCGCCTGCTCGGGGGTGCCGTGGCCGTAGTGGGCGTAGCGGGTCCGGTAGAGGTCGACCAGGCGCTGGAAGTGTTCCTTGGGCCAGAAGATGTTGTTGGCGAAGAAGCCGTCGCCGTAGTAGGCGGCCTGTTCGGCGATCTCGGGGCTGCGGATGGAGCCGTGCCAGACGAACGGCGGGGTGTCGTCGAGCGGGCGCGGGGTGGAGGTGAAGGACTGCAGCGGGGTGCGGAAGCGGCCCTGCCAGTCGACGTTCTCCTCGCGCCAGAGCTGGTGCAGCAGCGCGTAGTTCTCGATGGCGAGCGGGATGCCCTGGCGGATGTCCTTGCCGAACCACGGGTAGACCGGGCCGGTGTTGCCGCGGCCGAGCATCAGATCGACCCGGCCGTCGGCGACGTGCTGGAGCATCGCGTAGTCCTCGGCGATCTTCACCGGGTCGTTGGTGGTGATCAGCGTGGTCGCGGTGGAGAGCACGATCCGCTCGGTCTTCGCCGCGATCCAGCCGAGCATGGTGGTCGGCGAGGACGGCACGAACGGCGGGTTGTGGTGCTCGCCGGTGGCGAAGACGTCGAGGCCGACCTCCTCCGCCTTGAGCGCGATGGCGACCATCGCCTTGATCCGCTCCCCCTCGCTGGGGGTCCGACCGGTGGTCGGGTCGGTGGTCACGTCGCCGACGCTGAAAATGCCGAACTGCACCGCGCTCAACTCCCTCTTGGTTGATTCAACATTCAACCACTCGCTGCAACGAGACGCCACCCTGCCCTATTCCCGCCAGGATTCCCCCTCGGCTGACCGAAACGCCGACACTCTCGGCAGCTGATCGGACACGCAGAGTTGACTGATGGTCAGGCATTCCGCTTACCTGATGCACGCCTTCGGGCGCGGACCGTCACCGGCCGCGCCGCTGCGCCCTCCCTGCCGTCCACCTCCCACCGGAGTGTCCGTGCGCCTGCGCCAGTTCCTCGCCCCGCTCGTCGCCACCGTCGCCCTGCTCGCCACCGCCGCGCCGGTCGCGTCCGCCGCGACCCCCACCGAGCTGCGGATCACCGTCACCACCGAGTGCTCCGCCGATTTCCAGCACGGCGACTCCCGGCTCGGCCCCGCCCAGCTGCCCAACGCCGGAGCGGTCGGCCACCAGCTGATCGGCTACCTGCGCACCGGGCTGATGAGCGAGCAGCAGTTCCTGAACACGTACTACGACAGCGCGGCCGGCAGCTGGAAGTACCCGCCGTCCAACGGCTACCTGCTGACGCCCGACGGCACCCCCATCGAGTACAACACCACCCTCAGCCCCGGCCAGGCGATCGACCGCTACGGCAGCGAGTACGGCTCCTTCCTCGCCCCCGAGGGCCTGCCGTACGCCACCCGCTCGATCCCGCCGTCCAGCCTCGACGGCAACCCGGCGGCGGGCTGCAACTACCACGACTACCGGGTGCTGAAGGCGTTCACCGTGCACTCCGGCCCGATCGCCCCCTGGTTCGGGCAGCCCGGCCTCGGCCTCCAGTACCAGCTGGACGCCGCGCTGGTGCCCGGGGCGCCGGAGCGGATCAACGTCGGCTGGCTGGTGACCAACGGCTACCTGGAGCGGCTGGTCTGAGCCGGGCTCAACTCTTCGCTTCCGGAATCCCGTTCAGGGCCTGGTCGAGCCAGGCCAGCCAGAACGACTCCAGCTGGATGCCCGCCTGCAGCACCGTGTGCTGCAGGCGGTTCTCCGTCTCCGCCCGCTCCGGCGGGAAGTCGCGGGCCTCGATCTCCAGGTACTCCGCCAACTGGGCCCGGTGCAGCTCCCGGTGGCGCGCCAGCTCCGCCTCCAGGCCGTCCACGCCGAGCACCGCCGCGGCGCGCAGCCGCAGCAGCAGCGGGTCCCGGATCGGCTTCGGGTCCTGCGCCTGCCCGACCCACTCGCGCAGCCGCTCCCGCCCCGCCGGCAGCACCTCGTACTCCTTGCGCTGCCCGCGCCCCACCCCCGGCCCCGAGGCCCGCACCAGCCCCTCGCGTTCCAGCCGCCCCAGCTCGCGGTAGATCTGCTGGTGCGTCGCCGACCAGAAGAACCCGATCGACCGGTCGAACCGCCGGGTCAACTCCAGCCCCGAGGACGGCTTCTCCAGCAGGGCGGTGAGGATCGCGTGCGGCAGTGACATGCGGCCGATCGTACGGGCCGCGCGTCGCCGCGCATGCCTCGGCGCCGCGGTGGGCAGCGATGGGGGCGTCGGGAAAGCGCGGTCGGGGGTCTTGTGCCGCTCCAACTCCTGGCGAAATACTCCCGGATAGCGCTTGTCAGGGGCAGATCAGAACTGGGGCCGGGAGTCGACCGGTCCGCGATCTCCGCCTGCCCGCGCCTCACGGCCCGTCAGTTGTCCGGGCCTCCCCCACCCCTCAGGAGGAGAACTGTGAGGACCACGCGCACCACCCCCACGCCCCCGTCCCGCACCCGCGGACGCCTGCTCGCCGTCACCGTCGCCCTCGCCGCGGCGACCGCCCTCGCGGCGCCGAGCGCGATCGCGGCCGCCCCCGCTGCCGACGCCGGCACGCTGGCCCAGGTCAGCAACGCGGTCGAGCAGACCGGGGTCAACGGCATCGCCTGGCACACCGACCAGGCCACCGGCCAGGTCGTCGTGACGGCCGACAGCAGCGTCAGCCCCGCCGCGCTCGCCAAGCTCGGCAAGGCCGCCGGGACGCAGCACCTCAGGATCGAGCGCACAGCAGGAACGTTCAACCCGCTGCTTTCGGCCGGCGCGGCCATCTACGGTGGCGGCTACCGGTGTTCGCTGGGCTTCAACGTGGTCAAGGGCGGCGTCTACTACTTCCTGACCGCCGGGCACTGCGGCAACCTCGCCGGCACCTGGTACAGCAACTCCGGCCAGACCACCACGGTCGGAACCACCGTCAGCTCCAACTTCCCGGGCACCGACTACGCGCTGGTGAAGTACAGCAGCGCCTCGGCCAGCCACCCCGGCGGCTACTCGGCGGCCAGCGCGTACGTCGGCGAGTCCGTCAAGCGCACCGGCTCCACCACCGGCACCCACGGCGGCACCGTCACCGCCCTGAACACCACCGTCCGCTACTCCGACGGCAGCACGGTCCGCGGCCTGATCCAGACCAACGTCTGCGCCGAGGGCGGCGACTCCGGCGGCCCCCTCTACGACGGCACCAAGGCCCTCGGCCTCACCTCCGGCGGCAGCGGCAACTGCACCACCGGCGGCACCACGTTCTTCCAGCCCGTCACGGCGGCGGCCGCGGCGTACGGCGTCTCGCTGTACTGACGCACCGCACATGCCCGCAGCCCCCTCGGACCGGCAGGCCGAAGGGGCTGCGGCGTGACGGCGTCCGCCGGCCCGGCCGCCGCTCAGCGCGACAACAGGGCGTGGACCTCGCGGGGCTTCACCTCGCGCTCGTCGAACACCACCGCCTCACCGCACTCGCGGCCCACGGCGGCGAACGCGTCCTGGAACGCCTGCTGGGACTCGAACGCGCCCGTGGTGACGACGGCGTCGCCCTCGGGGGTGACCCAGACCTCGACCCGCAGAAGCCCCGGCTGCTTGCCCAGCACTGCACGGACCTGGTGGCAGCGGCCGACGAACTCCTCGACGTACTCCGGCTTCGGGTAGTGGAACGCGATGAAACCGAACGACATGGCGATGCCCTTCTCGCATTGTGCGACTGCGTATAACGAGAGCTTAGGCGCGCTGTACGCCACCGCACAACGGGCGGGCCTGTGAAGTGGACCACGCGACGGGCCGAGTGCGCTCACCGCGCGAAAAGCGGGGCGGGGAGGGCTTGTTGGCGCCGGCCTCGGGCGGAGTGGGTGCCGGTTTCGGGCGGAGTGGGTGCCGGTTTCGGGGGGCGCGGGCGTCGGCCTCGGGCAGCGCGGGTGCGCCAGGGTCACCTCGCACCCGCGCCTGCGCCGCCTCGCCGTGCCCAGTGGCGGACGGCGAAGTCGAGGCCCGCAGCCCGCTCGCGGAGGCCGGGCGCGGCCGGACGCGGGGACGATGCGCCGGCGGGCACCGCCCTCCGCTCGGACGACGGTGCCCGGTGTCCCTCGGCGAACGGCGCTGCGGGCAAGTCGGGCAGGTCGGGCAGCGCCTGGATCCGTGCCTAACCGGCTGCCGGGCGGCGTCCCCAGGCCGAGATGAGCGGTGCGAGTGTCAGGTCGAGTTCGCCCGCGGCGATGGCGGCCAGGTGTGCGTCGATCTCGGCGTCGTCGGTCAGGCCGGCCGCGAGCAGTTCCCCGCGCACGTGGCGGATGGTCGCGGCCTCCAGCCGGTCGCAGGCCGGGCCGCCGACCGGGAAGGTGCCCGAGGCGGCGACGTCCACCAGGCCGGCCTCGCGCAGCGCCCGTGGCAGTGTCCGGCCGTAGCGCAGGTCGGCGCCCCGGCGTGCCAGCAGTTCCCGGACGGCGTCGCGCAGTCGGTTGGCCCGCCGCTGTGCGGGGCCGCTCTCGTCCAGGCAGGCCAGTGGTTGCAGGGCGGTGTCGGCGTCCTCGATCAGCAGCCAGCCGCCGGGCTTCAGCGCTGCCACCATCGTGGCCAACGCCCGGGCCCGGTCGGGTACATGGACCAGCACGAGCCGGGCGTGCACCAGGTCGAACGTCCCCGGCTCCGGGGGCGGATCAGCGACGACGTCGTGCTTGCGCACCTCGTACCCCTCGCCGGTCTTCAGCCACGACGGGTCGATGTCCGTGGCCAGCACGTGCCCGGTCGGGCCGACGGCCGCCGCGAGCGCCTCCGGGATGCCGGGGCCACCGGCCCCCACCTCCCAGCAGCGCGAACCGGCCCCGACCCCCAACCGCTCGAAGTGTCCGCGCGTCACACCGTCGAACAGCTCGGCCAGCCAGACGAATCGCTCACCCGCCTCGGCACGCGCGTTGTCCAGCAGGTACCCGCGGGCGGGAGCGGACTCCCCGTCGGGCGTGGTGGTCCTGGCAGTGGGATCCGGTCGGCCATCGCCGTGCGGCGGGCGGGGCGTGGAAGTCATGACTCCATGGTCAACCTTCTTGGGCCACAGGCGCCATGATCGCGGGCGAGGGGTGCCTCACAGCACGTCCCGCTGACGGCCGACCGTCGTTGTTGGGAAGGCCCTACGGCGTGCGCGGAACGGGGATGTACCTGGTGAGCGCGGGCGCCGAGAGGTGGTCCGGCGGGTCGGTTCCGGCCGCCGTGAACGAGGAGTCGGCGCGACGGGGCCACTCGACCGGACGGGCTGGTGCCGGTGCCGCTCGACGAGGTGACCGCGCCGCCGGGGGAACCTCCCGGGCAGCTCCGGCACCATTCAACTGACCGACCGGCTCCCGGACTTCGGGGAATCCCCGCACAACCTCCTCGGCCGGACCGGCCGCTGGACGCGGGACCTGGCCGACGCGATGCACCTGCGGGTGGCCCGGCACTGCCTGCGACCGGGCCACCCGCTCACCAACTACTGACGTGGCGTCAGAGCGCCGCCGCCAGGCGGGTGCCCTGGTCGATGGCGCGCTTGGCGTCGAGCTCGGCAGCGAGGTCGGCGCCACCGATCAGGTGGGGGTCGATGCCGCGTTCGCGGAGGGCGTCGAGGAGGTCGCGGCGGGGTTCCTGACCGGCGCAGAGGACGATGGTGTCGACGGGGAGGACCTGTTCGGTGCCGTCCACGACCAGGTGCAGGCCGGCGTCGTCGATGCGGCGGTACTCGACGCCGGGGACCATCACGACGCCGCGGTGGCGCAGTTCGGTGCGGTGGATCCAGCCGGTGGTCTTGCCGAGGCCGGCGCCGATCTTGCCGGTCTTGCGCTGGAGCAGGTGGACGCTGCGCGGGACGGCGGGGCGGGTGGGAGCGGTCAGGCCGCCGGGGGTGGTGTGCTCGGCGTCGACGCCCCACTTGGCGAGGAAGTCGTCGGTGCCCGGGTCGGTGAGGTATTCGGCCACGTCGAAGCCGATGCCGCCCGCGCCGATCACGGCGACGCGGTCGCCGACCTTGGCGCCGTCGCGCAGCACGTCGAGGTAGCCGAGCACGCTGGGGTGGTCGATGCCGTCGATCTCGGGAACGCGCGGGGTGACGCCGGTGGCGAGCACGACCTCGTCCCAGCCGGTCAGGGCGTCCGCGTCGGCGAGCGTGTTGAGGCGCAACTCGACGCCGGTGCGCGCCAGTTCGTGCCGGTAGTAGCGCAGGGTCTCGTCGAACTCCTGCTTGCCGGGGACGCGGCGGGCGACGTTCAGCTGTCCGCCGATCTCGCTCGCGGCGTCGAACAGGGTGACCTGGTGGCCGCGGTCGGCGGCCGAGACGGCGAACGCGAGGCCGGCCGGGCCGGCACCGACCACGGCGATGCGCTTGCGCAACCGGGTGGGGGCGAGGACGAGTTCGGTCTCGTGGCAGGCGCGCGGGTTGACCAGGCAGGAGGTGATCTTCGCGCTGAAGGTGTGGTCGAGGCAGGCCTGGTTGCAGCCGATGCAGGTGTTGATGGCCTCGGGGGTTCCGGCGGCGGCCTTGTTGACGAAGGCGGCGTCGGCGAGCATCGGGCGGGCCAGCGAGACCAGGTCGGCGTGGCCGGTGGCGAGCAACTCCTCGGCGAGTTCCGGGGTGTTGATCCGGTTGGTGGTGACCAGCGGGATGCCCACCTTGCCCATCAGCTTCTTGGTGACCCAGGCGAACGCGCCGCGCGGGACGGAGGTGGCGATGGTGGGGATGCGGGCCTCGTGCCAGCCGATGCCGGTGTTGATGATGGTGGCGCCGGCCGCCTCGATCTCCTCCGCGAGCCGGACGACCTCGTCGAAGGTGGAGCCGCCGGGCACCAGGTCGAGCATGGACAGCCGGTAGACCAGGATGAAGTCCGCGCCGACCCGCTCGCGCACCCGGCGGACGATCTCGATCGGGAAGCGCATCCGGTTCTCGTACGAGCCGCCCCAGCCGTCGGTGCGGTGATTGGTCTGCCGGGCGATGAACTCGTTGATCAGGTAGCCCTCGGAGCCCATGATCTCCACGCCGTCGTACCCGGCGGAGCGGGCGAGTTCGGCGCAGCGCGCGAAGTCCTCGATGGTCTGCTCGATCTGCTCCTCGGTCAGCTCGTGCGGGACGAACGGGCTGATCGGGGCCTGCAGGGCGGACGGGGCGACCAGGTCCTGGTGGTACGCGTAGCGGCCGAAGTGCAGGATCTGCAGGGCGATCTTGCCGCCCTCGGCATGCACGGCGTCGGTGATCACGCGGTGTTCGGCGGCCTCCTGCTCGGTGGTGAGCTTGGCGCCGCCGGACCACGGCCGCCCCGCCTCGTTGGGCGCGATGCCGCCGGTGACGATCAGGCCGACGCCGCCGCGGGCGCGCTCCGCGTAGAACGCGGCCATCCGCTCGAAGCCGTTCGCGGCCTCCTCCAGGCCGACGTGCATGGAACCCATCACCACCCGGTTCCGCAGCGTGGTGAAGCCCAGGTCGAGCGGGGCCAGCAGGTGGGGGTACGCAGCAGTCATCGACGCCTCCGGTCAGGATTTGTTACCCAACGGTAGGGGGCGGCGGACTTTCTCTGCAACTAGTTGCACAAAGCTCTGGGCGGCTCGGCTCTGGGCGTCTCGCCTCTGGACGTTCAGCTCTGGGCGGCTCGGCTCGGCGATAGAGTCGGGATATGAGCACGGACGAGGCGAGCGTACGGATCGACAGCTGGATCTGGGCGATCCGGCTGATCAAGACCCGCTCGGCGGCGGGCGCGGCCTGCCGGGCCGGGCACGTGAAGGTGAACGGGGCCACCGCGAAGCCCGCGCAGCACGTCAAGCCCGGCGACGACGTACGGGTGCGGGTCGAGGGCCGGGAGCGGATCGTTCAGGTGGTCCGGCCGATCGCCAAGCGGGTCGGCGCGCCCGTCGCCGAGACCTGCTACGTCGACCACAGCCCCCCGCCGCCGCCCCGCACCGAGCGTCCCGCCGAGATCGGTCTGCGCGACCGCGGCGCCGGACGGCCCACCAAGCGCGACCGGCGCGACCTGGACAAGTTGCGCGACGGCTATCGCCCCTACTTCTGATCGGCCGCTACCCCTCGGCCTGTTCCTTCGCGACGCGCACCTGCTCGGCGAACTCCTCGGCGGAGATCCGCTCCACCGAGGCCCCGTACTTCGCGGCCAGTTCGTCGGCAGGTGCACTGTCGTGCTCGACCATGTCCATCACCAGCAGCGCCCGCCCGTTGTCCACCCGCGACGACAGCACGATCAGGCCCGCACCGCCGTCGGTCATTTCGGTCTGCTCGGCCGCGTTGCCGATCGCCGCACCCGCCGCGAAACCCAGCAGCGCCCCGATCGGCCCGCCGAGCAACCCGACCAGCCCGCCCACCAGCCCCGAACCGACGGTCGGCACGCCCGCACCCCGGATGTGGCTCTCCGGGATGTCGACGATCCCCTCGTCACTGCGCTCCAGCACCGCGAGCTGCCGCAGCCCCGGCAGATGCATCGCATCCTCGTACGCCCGGCGGCACGCCCCCTGGTCGGTGAAGCCGAGCAGCAGCACGTTGTGGTGGTGGTCGCTCATCGCAGTCCCCTTCGCCGACCGGTCGTCCTCTGCCACGCCACGCTGACGCGACACCCGCCCATCCTGCCCCCCAACACCCGCGCCCCGCCCCCGCGCTGCGCCGGACAGCCCTGGCGGGCAGCGGGGGCCGGAGCGGCCAGCGAGAGATGCCCTGCGGGCGGCGCGAGCGAGCGACGGCGGGGGATGCCCTGCGGGCCGCCGGGGCCCGGGGTGGCAGGGGTGGCCCTGCGGGCGGCGCGAGCGAGCGACGATAGTGGCCCGGCGGGCGGCGGGGGATGTCCAGCGGGTGACGAAAGCGAGCGGCGATGATGGCCCGGAGCCCGACGGGCGGCCAGACCCGACAGGCGGCCGAGCGTCCGGCAGGCGACGGTGGCCCGACAGGTGGCCGGGGCCCAGCGGGTGGTCAGGGGCCGGGCGGGTGGCGAAAGCGAGCGACGGCCGGGGGCCCGGCGGGTGTGGCCCGGGCGTGCAGCGATGGTGGCCTGGCGGTCAACCGGGGCCCAATGGGTGGCCCGGGCCGGCGGGGCGGGTGGCCCGGGGCGGCGACAAGGGATGCCCGGTGGGTGGCGAAAGCGAGGGCGGTGGCTGGCGAGCGGCCGAGGGCCCGGCGGGCGACGGTGACCCGCCAGGGGGCCCAGACCCGGCGGGCGATGGTGGCCGACGGGCGGCGAAAGCGAGCGACGACGGTGGCCCCTGGCGGGCGGCGAGGGGCCAGCAGGTCGTCAGGGGCCCGGCGGTAGCGAAAGCGAGCAACGGCCGGGGCCCGGCGGGTCGCCAGGGCCCGGCGGGCGGCGAGGGTGCCCGGCTGGTTGCGAAAGCGAGCGGTAACAGTGGCCTGGCAGGCGGCGAAAGCGAGCGGCCGGAGGCCCGATGGGCGGCGAGGGCCAGACGGGCGGCGAGGGCCAGACGGGCGGCGAAAGCGAGCCACGACGGTGGCCCCTGGCGGGCGGCCAAGGGTCCAACGGGTGGCGGAGGCCCGGCAGGTGGCCAGGGCGACGGGCGGCGCGAGCGGGCGGCGACGACGACGGCCTGGCGGGCGGCGCGAGCGGGCGGCGACGACGGCCCGACGGGTGGCGCGAGCGGGCGGCGACGGTGGTCTGGCGGGCGGCGCGAGCGGGCGGCGACGGTGGTCTGGCGGGCGGGGCGGCTGGCAAGGCGGAGGTGCGGTCCTGGGCGGGGGTGGCGGAGGGTGCTGTGGGGGGCGGCGATAATGGTGGGCATGGCCCGCCGACGCACCCCCTCCCCCTCTCCTGTCGCTCCGACCACCTGTCCGTGCGGGCTGCCCGCCGCGTATGCCGAGTGTTGCGGGCGGTTGCACCGCGGGGAGGCGGCCGCGAGCAGTGCTGAGCAGCTGATGCGGTCGCGGTTCAGTGCGTTCGCGGTGCGGGACGAGCCGTACCTGCTGCGGTCCTGGCATCCGGACACCCGGCCTGCCTCCGTCGACTTCGACCCGTCGTTGCGCTGGGAGCGCCTGGAGATTCTTGGCGCCACCGACGGCGGGCCGTTCCACCAGGACGGGACGGTCGAGTTCCGTGCCCATTACCGTGAGCGCGGCCGGGCCGGTTCCTTGCACGAGAACAGCCGCTTCGTCCGCCAGCAGGGCGAGTGGGTGTACCTGGACGGCGTCATCCAGCCCTGAGCAGGCGGTACTTGAGGCCGAGCAGCGCCCCGCCGGCGCCGCGCGGCAGCAGATGGCTGGTGTCGGTGCGGTCCTGCGCGCCGAACCGGTACTTGTACGGCTCGTCGCCGCGCAGGAAGTCGAAGACCCGCACGCCTTCTGTCGCGCAGCTGCGCACCGCCGCGTCGATCAGCGCGGTGCCGAGGGACTCGGCGGCCCACCGTTGGTCCCAGCCGATCTGGTAGTAGGCGAACCGGTCGGCCCACCGGAAGCCGTACAGCACGCCGATCAACTCGCCTTCGTGGCGGGCGACTTGGAAGGCGGGCCCGCAGTCGGGCAGGGCGGCCTCCAGCAGCGCCCGGTGCAGCGGCAGGCGACCGGCGTCGAAGCTGCTGACCCCACCGGCGGCGGCCTGGCGGCGCAGTTGGTGCAGGCGCAGCAGTTCGTCCAGCAGGGTGGGTGGGGCGGCGGCGGGTGGCAGCCAGTCGAAGGTGACGCCGGCGGCGGCCAGGCGGCGGTGGGCGCGCCGGTTGGCGGCCCGGAAGTCGCGCGAGCCGAGCCGGTCGGGCCCGGCGGTGAGGTCGAGGCGCGGGCAGGCGCTGCGGGTGACGGGTCGGGTGCCGGGCGGCAGCAGGTCGCCGTGCGCCGGGTCCAGTGCGGGCAGCCACAGGGTGCGGCGGCGGGCACGGGCGGCGAGCCAGGCGGCGACCTCGGCGCGCCGGTGCGGCCGGACGGCGGGCCCGCAGTGGTCGGCGGCGCCGGGCCCGGCACCGAGAAGGGTGAGCACCGGCAGCCCGAGCGGCACCCGGTGGTGCGGCCGCAGCCGGGCGAGCGCCAGCGGCACCACCGCCTCGACCCGGCCGTCCGCTCCACGCCACACGGCGATCTCGCCGCGCTGCCCGGCCCCGAGCGTCCGCCACCACGCGAGCACCCAGTCCGGCCCGGCGAACCATGAGCCGTCCGGGTCATCGACGATCAACTGGCGCCATTCGCGGACGAGTTCACCGTCCAGTCCGGGCGTACGCAAGATCTCCGGCGCGTCCTTCATCACGCAACCCCCTCTCTCTTCGATCGCCACCGCGTGGGGCGGTGCCGAAGCAATCCCGATCCCTGCGCGCGCCGACGGCTGAACGGGGTAGGGCCACCCGACCGCCACCCCGACAGTGCCACAACGGCCCGGCCGCGTAGCCGAATTGACCCGCAACCGCCCGGCAAACCGGTGCACGGTGCGCCGGCCCTCGCGCGAAGGAATCGCGGAGCACCCGAGCCGGGACGCAGACCGGGCAGAGCCCCCACGCCACCTGAGCCCGCGCACGCGCCGACCCACAATCGTCCGCCGAACGCGAGCGCAGTGCGCCGACGGTCGAACACAGGCCACGCCACCGCCGAACGAAGACGGCCCGCCGGGCCGGGCCATGGCGCAACGGTCGAGGCCTGTGGGCGAGTTGGCCCGCAGCCACCCGCCGCAAACGGACTCGCGGCAGCCGGGAGCAGGCACGACCTTCGGCACGTCCGCCACAACCCCGTCCCCTCCCCGGCCCGCAGTTGCCCGTCCCGAACGGCGCCCACCCCACGCCCGCGCCTCAGCACCCGCCCCACGCCCGCCCAACCGACGCCCACCCCACGCCCGCGCCTCAACGCCCGCCCCCAACCGACGCCCACCCCACGCCCGCGCCTCAGCACCCGCCCCACGCCCGCCCAACCGACGCCCACCCCACGCCCGCGCCTCAGCGCCCCCCACACGCCCGCCCAACCGACGCCCACCCGACGCCCGCGCCTCAGCGTCCGCCGCGTAGGCGGTGCATGGCGGGGTGGAGGCCCGAGAGGATGGTGTCGAAGCGGTCGGGGCCGGTGTGGGAGTTGACGCGCAGGCGGCTGATGCGCAGGCGTTCGGCGGGGGCCAGGGCGGCGTGGCGGTGGTCGAAGAGGAAGGCGGTGCGGTAGCCGAGGGTGCGCAGCACGGTCTCGGCGCGGGGGTCGTGGTTGCCGTTGGGGTAGGCGAAGGTGGTGGGCGGGTGGCCCAGGCAGGTGGTCAACCGGTCGTGGGCGCGGACGAGTTGGGCGTCGAGGTCGCTGTCCTCGCAGCGGTCGAGGCACGGGTGGGAGGCGGTGTGGTTGCCGACGGTCAGGCCGCCTTCGGCCAGGGTGCGCAGTTCGGCCGAGCTCAACTGCCGTTGCGGGGGCGCCTGTCGGCTCGCGGTGGCGCGCAACTCGGCAAGGACGTGCAGGCGTTCGACGTCGGGGACGGTCTTGAGGTGGTGGACGGCGGCGGCGGAGTCGAGGCCGTGCAGCGTGTGGGTGTGGCCGCCGCGGCGGATCAGGTGGGCGGCTTCGGTCCACCAGTAGGGGCGGTCGCTGTCGATCAGGTCGGTGATCACGTACGCGGCGGCGGGGATGCGGAGACGGGCGAGGACCGGGAGGGCGTGGGTGAGGACGGTGGGGTCGCCGTCGTCGAAGGTGACCAGCACGCTGCGGGGCGGGAGGGGGCGGCGGTGTTCGGCGGCGTGGGCGACCTGCTCGGGGGCGACGGGGTGGGCGGTGCGGGCGAGGCGTTCCATCTGGGCGCGGAACGCGGTGGGGTCGTCGATGCCGTGGTAGGCGAGGACGGCGAGGCGGTGGGCGGCGCGGGCGCGGAAGACGGGCTGGAGCGGGGAGTGGCGCAGGAGTGCGTCGATCCCCCGGCGCCGGGCGGCGCGGTCGCGCCGGGTGGCGCGGTCCGTGGTCGGCATGGCTTCCCCCTCGGCCGGTGCACGTACGGGCACCCCGGGCGGTCGGCCCGGGGTGCCCGTCTCGGTTCAGGTCATCAGCGTCCCATGCATCCGTAATGTCTGTCCCAAGTTCCTGAAAGCTTCCTGGGAGCCCGCCGGACAGCGGCACTGCCCGTCGGCCCGCCACCTGTCCGGATCGCACCACTTTGCGGCTCATATAACGGATTGACATAGTTCTGGGAGACTGCTGCCCGTCCGCCCATGGGAGTGCCCTCACGATGACCATGCCCGGCTTCGGCTCGCTCGGCTCCGACGACGCCTTCTCCGAACTGCTGAATCGCTTCTTCGGCCTGAACCCGGCCGCTGCCCCGCCCGCCGTCCAGCGGGTGCCGATCGGGCGGCTGCTCACCGAGTCCGCCCGGGACCTGATCGGCCGGGCGGAGCTGCGGGCCCAGGAGGACGGCAGCACCGACCTCGACACCCCGCACCTGCTGTGGGCGGCCACCCTGACGGACCCGGCCCGTTCGCTGCTCGCGCAGGCGGGCGCCGACCCGGACGCGCTCGCCGCCACCATCGAACGCACCCTGCCGGCCGGGGAGGCCGACCCGTCCGTGGAGCCCGGCCTGACGCCCGCCGCCAAGCGGGTGCTGATCGGGGCGCACGCCCGTTCGCAGGCCGCCGGGGTCTCGTACATCGGGCCGGAGCACATCCTGGCCGCCCTGCTGGACGACCCCGACTCGGGGGCCGGCCGCCTGCTGTCCGCGCACGGTGCCGATGCCTCCCGGATGCGGCGCGGGGCCGAGGCGGCCGCCTCCCGTGGGGAGCGTGGCGTCCCGGCCAAGGAGGACAGCAAGACCCCGACCCTGGACGAGTACGGCCGCGACCTGACCGAGGACGCCAAGCTCGGCAAGCTGGACCCGGTGGTCGGCCGGGCCGAGGAGATCGAGCAGACCATCGAGATCCTCTCCCGCCGTTCCAAGAACAACCCGGTACTGATCGGCGAGCCCGGCGTCGGCAAGACCGCCATCGTCGAGGGCCTCGCCCAGCGGGTGATCGCCGGTGACGTCCCGAGCACCCTGAAGGACCGCCGGGTGGTCGCGCTGGACCTGTCCGGTCTGGTGGCGGGCTCCAAGTACCGCGGCGAGTTCGAGGAACGGTTGAAGAACGTCATCGACGAGGTCCGCGAGGCCGCCGACTCGATCATCCTGTTCATCGACGAGCTGCACACCGTGGTCGGCGCGGGCGCCGGCGGCGAGGGCGCGATGGACGCCGGAAACATGCTCAAGCCGGCCCTGGCCCGCGGCGAGCTGCACGTCATCGGCGCGACCACCATCGACGAGTACCGCAAGCACATCGAGAAGGACGCGGCCCTGGAGCGCCGCTTCCAGCCGGTGCTGATCCCGGAGCCGTCCGTGGAGGAGACCGTGCAGATCCTCGAAGGTCTGCGCGACGCGTACGAGGCCCACCACCAGGTCCGGTTCACCGACGACGCGCTGCGCGCCGCCGCCGACCTGTCCGACCGGTACGTCTCGGACCGCTACCTGCCCGACAAGGCGATCGACCTGATGGACCAGGCCGGCGCCCGGGTCCGGCTGCGCGGCCTGGGCCGCTCCACCGAGGTGATCGGACGGGAGGACGAACTCGCCAAGCTGCGCCGAGAGAAGGACGAGGCGGTCGCCGCCGAGGACTTCACCCGCGCCTCCGAACTCAAGACCCGGATCGCCGACCTGGAGTCGCAGAACGCCGAGATCGAGGAACGCCGCGAGGGCGTCGTCTCCGTCACCGTGGACGACATCGCCGATGTCCTCTCCCGGCAGACCGGCATCCCGGTCTCCCAGCTCACCGAGGACGAGAAGGCCCGGCTGCTCAAGCTGGAGGACGAACTCCACAACCGGGTGATCGGCCAGGACCGGGCGGTGGTCGCGGTCTCCGAGGCGGTCCGCCGCAGCCGGGCCGGCATGGCCGACCCGAACCGGCCGGTCGGCTCGTTCCTGTTCCTCGGCCCGACCGGCGTCGGCAAGACCGAACTCGCCAAGGCCCTGGCCGAGTTGATCTTCGGGGACGAGGACCGGCTGGTGCGTTTCGACATGAGCGAGTTCCAGGAGAAGCACACCGTCTCCCGCCTGGTCGGCGCCCCACCCGGGTACGTCGGCTACGAGGAGGCCGGGCAGCTCACCGAGGCCGTCCGCCGCCGCCCGTACAGCGTGCTGCTGTTCGACGAGGTGGAGAAGGCCCATCCCGACGTGTTCAACGCACTGCTGCAGGTCCTCGACGACGGGCGGCTGACGGACGCCCAGGGCCGCACCGTGGACTTCCGCAACACCGTGGTCATCATGACCTCCAACATCGGCTCGCAGCTGATCCTCGCCCACCGCGGCGAGACCGAGGAGATCCGCGACCGGCTGATGGCCGAACTCCGCGGGCGCTTCCTGCCCGAGTTCCTCAACCGGATCGACGACATCATCGTCTTCGACGCGCTCGGCGAGTACGACCTGCTGCGCATCGTCGACCTGATGCTCGCCAACTCCGAACGCCGGGTGCGGGCCCAGGGCCTCGAACTCGACGTCACCGAGGCGGCGAAGCGGTGGCTGGTCGATCGCGGCCACCAGCCCGAGTTCGGCGCCCGGCCGCTGCGCCGCACCATCCAGACCCAGCTGGACAACCGGCTCGCCACCATGCTGCTCTCCGGCGACCTCCAGCCCGGCGACACCATCGTCGCGGACGCCCAGGACGGCGAACTGGTCTGCTCGATCGGCCGCCCCGCCGAGGCCTGAACCGGACCCGCCCGAACCGGGCCGGCATAAACCGGACCGCCACCTCCGCCCCGGGAGCCTCTCCCGGGGCGGATCCGCGCGTCACGGGGAGGTGTTGCGGGCGGCCCAGTCCGCGAGGGCCGTGCGATTCGGCTGGCCGGCCTTCTCCAGCAGGCTGGCCACGTGTTTCTCCACCGTCCGCGGCGAGATGCTCAGCCGGGCGGCGATCTCCTGGTTGCCGAGCCGCTGCGCGACCAGCAGCACCACCTCGTACTCCCGCACCGTCACCCGCCGTCCGCGCAGCCCCTCCGGGACCTGCTCGGTGCCGGTGCGCCGCTGCGGGACGCCGGCCCCGGCCTCGCGCAGCAGGCGGCGGCAGGCGGCTCCGACGGCCGGCACCCCGGCGCGGTGGAAGTACTCCTCGGCGCTGCGCAGCCATCCCACCGGCTCGCCCCAGCCGTCGGCGAGCGCGGCCTCGGCGACCAGCCGCAGCCCCAGGTGACGGGCCATCGCGAACGGGCGGGCCGCCCGGGCGGCCTCCGCGACGGCCTCGGCGGCGGCGTCGGCCTGCCCGGCCCGGCCCAGGTGGACGGCGTACGCCAGCCGCTCGAACTGCCGGTTCCAGGCCAGCCCGGCGGCGTGGTCGGCGGCCGTCCTGGCGTGCTCCTCGGCGGACCCGGTGCCGGCCAGCGCGCGCAGCAGCGGGTGCAGGCCGTGCGCGCCGTTCAGGTAGAAGACGGACGGGTGCCGGGCCTCCCAGCGACGGGCCAGGTCGAACTCGGCGAGGGCCAGCACCCGGTCCTCCTCCAGCAGGGCGCACACCGCCCGGCAGTTGCCGTACGCCAGCGGCAGCTGCAGGGACTCCGCGCCGTCCCAGCGGTCGAACTCGGCCAGCACGTCGGTCATTTCGGCCCGGCGGCCCTGGTGGGCGGCCACCATCGCCCGGGTCAGCAGCAGGAACTGGTGGTGGTCGACGTTGCGCAGCCGGGCGCTGGCCTCCAGGCCCTGGTCGCTGAGCGTGCGGGCCCGGGCGTAGTCGCCACGCAGCACGGCGTGCATGGCGAGCGTCGACTCGGCGGAGCGGACCAGGTCGAGCGCGCCCAGGTCGAGCGCGGCCCGGTGTGCCCGCTCCAGCTGGACGGACTCGCCGACCTGCATGAACTCGTTGACGCCGAGCCGCAGTTGGGCGTCCACCTGCCAGCCGGGGAGCCGGTGCCGGGCGGCCAGGTCGAGCAGGCGCCGCAGGCATCCGTCCGCCCGGTCGAAGCCGTGCCTGCGCTCCAGCAGGGCGAGCAACTGCCATGCCTGGCAGGCGATTTCGGCCAGGCCGGCGGCCTCGGCCCGTTCGGCGGCGCGGCGGGCCAGCCGCTCCGCGGCGGCGGTCCGCCACTCGCCCTCCGGCACCCCGTCCCGATCCGTGCCGGAGTCCGCTGCGGGGCAGCCGACTCCGGCCAGGGCGAGGTGGGCCTCCACCACCTCCAGGGCGCAGGTCCGTTCGGGGCCGGCCGTGGGGCCGAGCAGGGTACGGACCAGGGCGGCCTGCTCGGCGGCGTCCGCGAGGCGGCCGGCGGTGACGGCGGCCCGGGCCAGGCGCAGGTGCAGGGCGGCGGTTCGGTCGTCGCCGAGCGCGGCCGGGCCGCCCAGCGGGAGCGTCCGGGCGAGGTCACGGGCCTGGTCGAACCGGCCGCTGTCGGCGAGGGCGTGCACCAGCTGCTCACGGATGGCGCTCGCGGCGGCCGTGGCTGCGCCGTCCCCGCCGACCAGTTCCAGGGCGCGTTCCAGCAGCGCGACGGCGGACTCGGTGGCCCCGCCCAGCCGGGCCTCCTCGGCAGCCTCCGCGAACAGCCGGGCGGCGGCCTCCGGTTCGCCCGCCGACTGGCGCAGGACGGCCACCAACTGCCGCCATTCGCCTGGCAGTCCGGGGTAGGCGAGTTCCACCTCGCCGGCCGCGCGCCGGGCGATCGCGGCCCGCTCGGCAGGCAGCAGGTCGGCCAGCAGCGCGTCCGCGACCATCGCGTGCCGGAACTCGTAGCGGTCGGCGACCGGCCCGCTGGGCGACAGCAGCCGGGCGTCGATCCCGGCCCGCAGGTGGATCAGCAGGCTGCGGTCGTCCAGGCCGGTGACCAGTTGCAGCACCGGCAGTGCGAAGCGCCGCCCCAGCACCGCGGCGACGTTGAGCATCTCCCGGCCCGCCGGGTCGATCCGGGCGGCCCGCTGCACGACGCTGCGCACCACCGTGGTGGGCACGCCGGTGGCGACGTCGCCGAACACCTCCCACCCCCGCACGGGGTCGCGGCGCAGTGCCCCGGCGGTGACCATCCCGCTCAGCAACTCCTCGATCACGAACGGGTTTCCGCCGGCGTCCCTGACCACCCGCTCGACCACGGCGGCGGGCAGTGCGCCGGGGGCGGCGGACAGGCAGGCAGCGGCGAGTTCGGCGGTCTGCGCATCGTCCAGCGGGAGCAGGTCGAGCCGCCGGGCCTGTCTGCGGGCGGCCGCGTCGAGCGCCAGGTCGAGTGCGGGGCACGGGTGTTGACGCAGCGTCACGACCAGCAGAACGGGCAGGCCGTCGAGGTTGTCGATCACGTAGTCGAGCACGGCGAGGGTCTCCGCGTCCGCCTCGTGCAGGTCCTCGACGATCAGGAGGCAGCCGCGCGGCGGCCGGTCCGGGTCCTCCCGGCCGACCGCGCCGAGCAGCCGCAGCAGCGCCTCGGCGATGTCGGTCAACGACGGTGGCGTGGCCGGGCGTTGCTCGACCCGCCAGTCCGGGACCAGCGCCGCCAGCGCGGACCGGTACGGCGTGAGCGACGGGTCCTGCGGCGGCCCGCTCACCCGGAACAGCGACAGCAGTGCCTCGGCGATCGGCCGGAACGGCACCGGCGCGCCGGCGCTGCTGCCCCGGCCGCGCAGCACGGCCATTCCGTCCGCGACCGCCCGGTACGCGCAGTCGGCCGTCAGCCGGGTCTTGCC
Organism: Kitasatospora sp. NPDC059673; assembly: GCF_042734215.1. NCBI lineage: Bacteria > Bacillati > Actinomycetota > Actinomycetes > Kitasatosporales > Streptomycetaceae > Kitasatospora > Kitasatospora sp. NPDC059673. The sequence continues at coordinate 29,453 of NZ_JBHWEN010000001.1, forward strand.
GATTCCGGCTTCACCGCCGACGAACACCGCGCGTCCCCGCCCCCGGCGGGCGTCGATCAACCCGTCGAGCAGGACCCGCAGTTCCTCGGCACGACCCACGACATAAGGCGAGGAGGTGAGCATTGACGCAGGCTAGCGGCCCGCGCCGTCACCGGGCCATCGGCCCTTTTGCACTGTTGCTCAGTTCTCGGTGAACGAGATGGAGGTGAGGGTGCTCCAGTCCGCCATGCCGCCGGCGCCGCCGTCCATCGCCCCGTGCTCCGGCGCGAGCCAGCCGGACAGCGCCAACGCCCTTCTCACCCGGGGGAGTTCGACTCGGCCGAGGGAGGAGATGATCTCCCCGGCGGGGTGTGCCGCCCACTCGTCGGTACGCGCCTCGGGGTCCTTCCACAGGGCGACGAGGGTCGAGGTGGTCATGGTGGTCCTCCTGACAGGAAAGATGTGGCGGGCGGTCCGGATGCGGCGGCCCGGGCGGAACGAAACGGGCTGGGTGGAGCGGGGACGCGGCGGCCCGTACGGAACGGGACGTGGGACGGGCTGGGTGGAGCGGGGGTGCGGCTACCTGCGGGGCGGTTCCAGCAGCAGGACGCAGGGAACGTCGGCGGGGTGGGCGAGGCGGAGCAGGGTGTGGCCGATGCCGGCCAGGCCGGCCAGCAGGGCCGGGGTGGGGATCGCCGCGGGGGTGGCGCAGCGGGGGCCGGAGTGGTCGAGGTCGCCGAGCAGGTCGGCGGCGCGGGTGGCGGCGCGGGTGGGCCGGCCGGTGAGCAGGAGCTCCAGGGCGGCGCTGTCGCCGTGCAGCAGGCTGTGGTCCTTGGCGGGTCCGGCCGGTGGCGGCGGGGACACGGTGTCGGGGGTGTGGGCGGCGGCCAGGCGCGCCGCGGGGCCGAGCGTCGCGGTGGGTCCGGGCGCGGGCAGCCGCACGGTGCGGCCGGTGGCCGCGTAGCGGTGCAGGGCCCAGCGCCGGTGGGCGGCTCCGTCCGGGGTGGGGTCGGGGGTGGCGGCGAGCCGCTCGGCGCAGTGGTCGGCGGCCGAGGCGGCCTCCGGGTCGCCGGTGAGCCGGTGGACGGCGAGCATCGCGGCCAGGCAGCCGGCGTCGCCGGAGAGCAACTGCCGGTCCGGGTGCGGGTCTTCGGGCGGTGCGGTGCGGGCGGCCCGGGCGGTGAGCCGGACGGCCGTCGCGGTGGCCTCGCGGAGCTCGCAGGCGCCGCCGAGCAGCGTGTCGAGACGGGCGAGTCCGTACGCGATGCCGCCGAGGCCGGTGAAGCCGCCCGCGCCGACGGCGTCCAGCTGGGCGGGGTCGGCGGTGAGTGCGGCCAGCAGCGCGGGCAGCGGTCGCACGGCGCGGCGGGCGGTCTCGGCGTAGCGTGCGGTGCCGGTGAGGGCGGCCAGTTGGGCGAGGAACAGCGCGGTGCCGAGGTAGCCGCCGTCGAGGGCCGCGCCCTGCGGCATCAGTGCCCATTGGCGGTCGGTGATCGGTTCCAGGGTGAGCCAGTTGACGCGGTGCCGGTCGCCGTGGGCGCGGGCCAGGATGCGGTCGGCGAGGTCGCAGGCGGCGGCGACCAGCCGGTCGGGGTCGGGGGCGACGGGCGGGCAGGAGCGTTCGTCGGGGGTGGCGGTGAGCGCGCCGGGCCCGCCGGACCGGGTGGCCAGGGCCGCCCGGACGATCCACTCCTGGTCGTACAGGTCGGTGCGGTCGAGTGTGGCGAACCGCCGCCTGGTCCGGTCGAGTCCGCTGTCGGCGGGGGTCGGGCCGCAGGGTCGGCCGTCGGCGTGCAGGCGTCCGTCGCCGGCGGTGGTGGTGAACAACGGGACGTCTCCGCACCAGAGTTCGTCGCGTTCGGCGGCGGCCAGCGGGCGGCGCCGGGGGTCGTCGGCTGATTCCCGCCAGAGCAGGCCGAGCAGCCGCTCGCGGTCGAGGCCTTCGCGCAGCGCGTCAGGGTGGGTGGCTTCCTCCAGCAGGGTCGCGTACCGCCGGGTGGGGCGGACCACGACGCGCACGGTGTCGGCCGCGAAGCTCTCCAACAGCCCGCCGGGGGCGGTGAGTCGGGGTGCGGCGTCGGCGAGCGCCCGGTAGCCGGCCCGGAATCCGCAGACCAGCGCCTCGGTGTACTCCTGCGGGTCGACGTCCGCCCCGCCGAGCCGGGGCCGGTTGGCGGCGCGCCGCAGGTGGCCCGGTGCGCGTACCAGCCGCATCCGGTCGGTGCCGGCCTCGGCCCAGCCCGGCACGGGCATGGGCAGTGGCGCACCGTCGTCGCCGCCGATCCCCGACACGTCGAGCGCGCCGTGTTCGCCGAACAGCGGGAACGGCAGCAGCGAGATCCGGTGCACCGACTCGCCGAGCACCCGCAGCGCCGGATCGCCGCCGAGCGGTTCGACCGGCCCCTGCTCGGGGTGGAACAGCGTCTCCAGGTCCACCAGGACGGGCTGGTCACCGGCCGCGATCAGGTTCTCGTAGTGGATGTCGGTGCCGCCGAGCACGTGCAGCAGCGCCAGTTGCACGCCCAGCCGCCGGTAGAAGCGTTCCACGCCGCACCGGTCCGTGCACGGGCCCGGCTCGACGAACTCCAGCCAGCCGTAGGCGTGCCGGTCCAGTACGGCGAGGGTGCGCAGCGCGGCGTCCGGCACCGATTCGCCGAGCAGCCGCAGCAGCCGGTTCCAGTGCCGGTGCACGCCGAGCGGGCGCGGCTTGTACACCGCGCACGGCCCGGCGGCGAACCGCAGGACGGCCACCGTCCGGCCGTGCGCGTGCCGGTCGCCCGCCCCGGTGCGGACCTGGACCAGCCGGCCCGGGTCGGCGCCGTCGAACAGTTCCGCGACCAGGGCCGCCCGGTCGGTGGTGAACCGGTCGGCGAGTTCGGCCCACGCGGCCACCGTGTCCTCGCAGCAGCACGCCAACAACCGTGCCAGCACCGGGTATTCGGCGACCAGTGCGGCCAGCCGGTCGGATGACGCGACTTGCCGGACGAAGTCGGCGAACCGCTCCGTGCCGTTCGTCCCGTGCAGCGCGCCGCCGACCCGCGCGACGTTCAGCTCCAGGACCAGGGTCCGGCTGGCGGTCCGCACCAGCCGGGACGTCAGGCTCTGCTCGAAGTCGGCTTCGAGACAGGACAGTTCGGCGTGCTCCGCGAAGGCCTGCCAGTGCGGGTCGGCCCGCAGCGCGGCCAGTGCGGCGGCGGCGAACGGGGCCACCACGGCCGCGAACCCGTCCGCCCAGGGCTGTGCTCCCTCGCCGGAGGCGCCCGGGCCGGCGGAGGCGCCCGGGCCGGCGGAGGCGCCCGGGCCGGCGGGCGCGGCGGGCGCGGCGGCCACCGCGCGCCGGACGAAGCCCGCCCAGTCGGGCTGCGCCCCGGCCCGCGCCGCCAGGCTGTCCGCCGACTCGGCCAGCAGCGCCCGCAGTTGAGCCCGGTCCGCGCCCAGATCGGCCAGCCATTCGTCCAGTCGGCCGTCGAACTCCCGGTGCCAGGCGGCGAGTCGGCGATCCACGGACGGCGCGGCCTCGGCAGGCACGGAGCCGGGCGCGGCGCCGGCCGGGCCGGTCAGGCGTTCCGTCAGGGTCAACGCCGGTGCCCACCAGGCGCCTTCGCCGTGCCGGCCCCAGGTGGCTGTGGAATCGGTCATAGTGGCAAGCATGGCCACCGGGCGCCCCCGCAACATGGGGGCCGGCCCCCATATTCCCGCGGCGGGACGGGCCCCCATCCGGGGGGTGGGGGCGGGCCCCCGGGGGCGGGTTGCGGAATACGGGGGTCCGTCCGGATGGGCCCGCAGGGGTGGGCGCCGTCAGGCTCGGCACATGGATGCGACCACGAGAGAGACGACGGTGCAGGTTCTCGGCCCGATGGCCGCCGCGGTCGGCGGGGTGCGGGTGCGACTCGGCGGGCCCCGGCCGCGCGCGGTGCTGGCGGCGCTGGCCGCGGCGGGCGGCGCGGTCGTCCCCGAACAGGACCTGATCGACGCCGTCTGGGAGGACCGTCTGCCGGCCAGCCCGCGGCACGCCCTGCACACCTGCGTGGCCGATCTGCGCCGCGCCCTGGAGCCCCACCGCCCGGCCGGACAGGAGTCCTCCGTGCTGCGCCACGAGCCCGGCGGCTACCGCCTGCGGCTCGCCCAGGACGCGCTCGACGCCCGGCAGTTCGCCGCGCTCGTCGAGCGCGCCGGAACCTCTGCCCGCAGCCACCCGGTGAAGGCGCTCGCCGCGGCGGACCTGGCGCTGTCGCTGTGGCGCGGCCCGGCCTACGCCGACCTCGCCCACCTGGTGTTCCTCGACCCGGAGCGCTGGCGGCTGACCGAACTGCGCTGCGCCGCACGGGAGATCCGGGCCTCCGTGCTGCTCACCCTGAACGCCCACCACCTCGCCGTCACCGAGTGCGCCCTGCTCACCAGCGAGGCCCCGCTGCGCGAGTCCGGCTGGGCCCTGCGCGCCCGCACCCTCTACCGCAGCGGCCGCCAGGCAGAGGCGGCGGCCGTCCTGCACACCGCCCGCCGCACCCTGCGCGACGAGCTGGGCGTCCATCCGGGCCCCGAACTCGCCCACCTCACCCAGCGCATCCTGATCCACGACCCGACGCTCACCGCCGAACTGCACGGGCCGGCGAAGCAGCCGGCCTGACCGGCCCTGTGCGGGCCCCGGCCGCCGACCGGCGGTCGGGGCGGTCGTCATGACACCGGTGTGGGCGTCGCGCCCCGGCTCGCCGGGGCGAGCACCTTCCCGTCCACGGTGACGTCCAGGTTCCGCCGTCCCGCCAGGACCGCCGCCAGCACCAGGCCGAACAGGGCGGCCACCACGCCCAGCGCCGCGCCGGTGCCCCCGAATTGGAGCAGCGCGCCGGCGGCCAGTGGGGCGAGCGGCTGGAGGGCGCCGCCGATGAACGACGTGGTGCCGCTGACCCGGCCGTAGACGTCGTAGTCGACGACCAGCAGGGTGGTGGTGCCGAGCGCGGCGCCGACCACGGGGGCGAGCAGCAGGACCGGGGCGAGGGCCGCCGCGGGGCCGAGCCGGCCGGCGCTCAGGCCGACGGCGAGTGTGGCGAGCAGCCGCAGCGCGGCCGTGCCGGCCATCAGCCGCCACAGGCCGAAGCGGCGGTGCGCGCCGGCGGCGAAGAGCGAGCCGATCAGTCCGCAGGCGGCGGCGGCGCTGAACGCGAGACCGGTGCCGCCGCCGGCCGCGCCGGGGCGCAGCAGCAGGATGTACATGAGCATCGAGACCGCGAGGTTGCCGGGCACCGAGTAGGCGAGGGACGCCCGCAGGAACGGGGTGCGGCGGATGACGGCGAGTCCTTCCCGCAGTCGGGGCCAGCCGCGGGCCGACGGGCTGTCGCCGGCGCCGGACGGCAGGCCGCGGACGCAGGCCAGCGAGACCAGGTAGCTCACGGCGTCCCCGAGGAAGGGCGCGGCCCGGGTCAGGCCGAACAGGGCGCCGCCGGCGGCGGGGCCGACGATCGAGGCGCTGTAGCCGCGGACCTGGTTGGCGGCGACCGCCTCGGGCAGCTGGTCGGCGGGGACGATGGTGCGCAGCATCTTCCCGGCGGCGGGCCCGAACGCGGTGAGCGCGGTGCCGGAGGCGACGGTGGTGACGGCGAGCAGCCACAGCGGCGGGCCGCCCGCGAAGGTGGTGACGGCGACGGCGGTGACGGCGGTGAGCCGGACGGTGTCGCAGGCGAGCATCAGCCGGCGCGGGGGGATCCGGTCGGCGAGCTGGCCGCAGGGGGCGGCGGTCAGCCAGGTGGTGAGGAAGCCCAGGGTGGCGAGGATGCTGGCCTTCCCGGGTGATCCGGTGACCGCGACGGCCAGCATCGGGATCGCCAGCACGCTCATGGAGCTGCCGAGTTCGGAGGTGAACTGGCCGATCCACAGCCGTCGGAACATCGGGTTCGCCCCGACCAGCCGGAACCGGCTCAGCCACCGCCGGTTCCGGGCCGGTCGTACGTCGGGTGCAACGTCCGCGGTCACGGCAGCAGTCCGTCCACGGTGAAGTGGAAGTCGGTGCGGGTGCCGGGGCGGGCGAGGCGCAGCCGGTCGAGGAAGAGCGCGATGCCGATCGAGCCGGTGGCCAGGTCGCAGCTCTCCCGCAGGGCCTGTTCGCCGGGGAAGCCGATCCCGCCGGGGATCTCGCCGTCCTGTTCGATCCGGCTGAGCAGGATGCCGTCGGCGACCCGCCGGGCTTCGTCCAACCACCGCTGTTCGCCGAGCAGTTCGCCCGCGTCGAGCAGGACGTTGCCGAGTCCGGCGAGCCCGTGCGCGAGGTGCGGGAAGACGACGTAGCGGCGGGCCGAGTCGCGCAGCAGGTCCTCGGCGACGGCGGCGAGTTGCTCGTCGGGCCGGGCGGCGAGGTAGCGGACGACGGTGACCGAGACGCCGGCGGTGCCTTCGTCCCAGTAGTTGCGCAGGATGGTGCGGCCTTCGGCGGGGCCGGTGTGGGACGGGAAGCCGAGGGTGCCGCCGGGAAGGGAGCTGGCGTGCGCGAGGTCGTGGCCGAGCGCGGCGCGGCCGAGGGTGTACCAGCGTTCCTCACCGGTCGCGAGGTGCAGGTAGAGCAGGAACAGGGCGATGCCGCTGCCGCCGTGGCCGTGGCCGAGCCGGGTGCAGAGCCGGCCGTCGCCGGGGATGGCCTGCGGCCAGTGCGGGCCGTCGGGGCCGTGGACGGCGGTGGCGGCGAGGTGTTCGCCGTCGGCGACGGCGTCGGCGAGCAGTTCGGGGTCGTGCTGGCGGTGCCACAGGTGCAGGGCGGCGAGGCCGTGGCCGGCGGTGCCGTGCAGGATGCCGGGCAGGGCGTGCCGCAGCGGGTGGCGGCGGGCGGAGGCCATCAGCGCGCGGGCGACGGCGGGGTGGCCGAGCGCGTCGAACGCCCAGGCCAGGCCGGACTGGCCGAGGTACAGGCCGGGCGGGTACGCGGCGGGGTCGACGTCCTTGGCGAGCGCCCAGCCGAGCAGCCGGTCGGGCACGCTGCCGCGCAGCCGGTGCAGGCCGTACAGGATGCCGGTGGCGCCGTACGCGAGGGAGAGCGGGTTGGTCTGGTGGACCAGCGGGTTGCTGGGGAACAGCCGGTCGGCGCGCTGCGCGTCGGCGGCGGCCTCGATCTCGGCGGCGATGCCCTCGACGGTGGCGGCGAGGTCGGCGTCCCGCAGCCCGGGCACGGCCTCGGGGTCGCGGTAGCGGCTGGCGGCGGGTTCGGTGAGCGGGACGGGGGACGTCCACAGCGCCGGGTCGTCGAACGGCAGCGCGTCGATCCGCTTCAGCAGCTCCTCCGGGTCGAAGTCGCCGTCCACGGCCTCCGGGTCGGTCAAGTCCCGGATCAGCGAGGTGAGTTCGGCGGGCAGTGCGAGGTCTGCGGTGAGCGCGTCCAGGAACCGGTCCTGGGCGGGGCGGTGGAAGCCGGTGGTGTTGTTGACCACCATGATGGAGGAGAAGATCAGCGCGCCGAGGCAGTGCCAGTCGTTGGCCCGGTCGTAGCGGTTGGTGGCGCGCAGCCGGGGGCTGGCCAGGCCGATGGTGTGCACGCCGAGGTGCGGGTCGATGCCCTCGCGGACGGCGGCCTCCAGGTCGAGCAGCACGGCCCGGCCGTCCTTGGTGAGGTGCACGTTGGTGTAGGAGAGGTCGCCGAGCAGGATGCCGCGGCGGTGGGCGGCGGCGAGGGCCTCGGCGATCTGCCGCCACAGGGCGCGTTGCGTGCGGTAGTAGGCGCGCAGGCTTTCGCCGTCCAGCTTGCCGGTGATCACGGGGTTGGTGGCGATGCAGTTGCGGCTGTAGTGCGGGCCGTCGATGTACTCCTCGACCAGGAAGGCGTGTCCGGCTTCGTGGAAGAAGTCCAGCGGCTGCACGAAGTACCCGGTGTCGGCGAGCTCCGACAGCACCTGGTACTCCTTCTCCAGCACCTCGACGGCCGCCCGCCCGGGCCGCCCGACCAGCACGCCCGGCCGGGCTTCCTTGAGCACCACCTGCGCGCCGGTCTCCCGGTCGGTGGCCAGGTAGACGCCGCCCCGGTTGCCGAACATCAGCGCGGAGGTGGGCAGGTAACGGCCGTTCAGCGCGCTGTCCTCCTCGGCCTCCTCGGGCGGGAACGGGTCGGTGACCCACGGCGGCGACTCGAAGTACGGGTTGCGGACGTCGGGGATCAGGGTGCCGTCGGGGGTGGCGATCATCAGGTCGTTGATGCCGTCGGCCCGCAGCCGCTTGATCGCGGCGAAGCCGCCGTAGCGGTAGTAGACGGCCGTCGAGCCGGGCCAGCGCCGGTCGGAGAGGATGTACGGGCCGCCGCGGCCTTCCAGGGCGGCGGCCAACTCCTTGCCCACCGCGTGGAATTCGGCGTCGTCGGCCGGGTAGACGGTGATGAACTTGCCGCTGGCGGTCCGGGAGAAGGTCTTGCCGCTGGTCAGCTCGACCGACCACGGGTCGATCAGGAACTTGAACGCCACCCCGTGCGCGAACAGCACCGGCAGGGCGAGCCGCAGCACCTCCTCGCTCTCCCCCGCCGCCGCGGTGACGTGCAGTTTCCATCCCTGCGCGGGGGTGTTGCGGCCGGGCGGGTCGGCGATGAACCACAGGCCGCGCCGGCGGGTGGCCCAGCCGTCGGGGACGAGTTCACGGAAGGCCGCGAGGTGCGCAGGGTCGGGGCGGTGGCGGTCGGCGGTCTCGTACCAGCGCCGGTCGAACTGCAGGTAGTACTGGAGCGATTGCCAGGAGAGCACGGGCGTTTCCCTTCCGGACGGGCGGTGCGGAGAAAGGGGCGGGCCCCGACGGCATTGCTCCGCCGGGGCCCAGGAGACCTGTTCGGGTCAGCAGCTGTGCGAGTCGCAGGACGAGACGCTGATGGACTCCTGGTCGTCGATCGGGTTGCCCTCGACGGTGACCATCTTCTGCAGCTTCAGGACGTTCGCCATGGTGTGCTCCTCTGTGATCGTTTCCTCCGCCCGACCGGCCGGCCGGTGCGGTGAGGCGGCATCGCGCCACCGGGGCCCGGAAGACCTCTTCGGGTCAGCAGCTGTGCGAGTCGCAGGACGAGACGCTGATGGACTCCTGGTCGTCGATCGGGTTGCCCTCGACGGTGACCATCTTCTGCAGCTTCAGGACGTTCGCCATGGTGTGCTCCTC
>NZ_JBHWEN010000001.1:38636-336743 GCF_042734215.1 Kitasatospora sp. NPDC059673
GACGAGACGCTGATGGACTCCTGGTCGTCGATCGGGTTGCCCTCGACGGTGACCATCTTCTGCAGCTTCAGGACGTTCGCCATGGTGTGCTCCTCGGTGTTCGTTTCCTCCGCCCGACCGGTCGGCCGGTGCGGTGAGAAAAGAACACCAGCCCCCGCTCCGAGACCGCTCCGAGAGCGCTCCGAGGAACGAAAACGGCGCCGCCCCGGCTCCCTCCGCCGCGCAGCGAAGGGAGCCGGGGCGGCGCCACAGGAGGTACTACATGTTGATCATGTGACCGGCGAGGCCGTGGATGGCCTCCTTGACGGCCTCGCCCAGGGTCGGGTGGGCGTGGATGTTGCGGCCGACCTCGTGCACGGTGAGGTCCCACTGCTGGGCCAGCGTCAGCTCGGGCAGCAGTTCGGTGACCTCGGGGCCGATCAGGTGCGCGCCGAGCAGCTCGCCGTGGGTGTTGTCGCAGATCACCTTGACGAAGCCGACGGGCTGGCCGAGGCCGTGCGCCTTGCCGTTGGCGGTGAACGGGAACTTCTGCACCTTCACGTCGTGGCCGAGCTCGCGGGCCTGCGCCTCGGTGTATCCGAAGGAGGCGACCTGCGGCTGGCAGTAGGTGGCGCGCGGGACCATCACGAAGTCGATCTCCATGGTCTCGGCCTTGGCGATGGTCTCGGCGGCGACCACGGCCATCGCCTCGGCGGCGTGCGCCAGCATCAGCTTGGCGGTGACGTCGCCGATCGCGAAGATGTGCTCGGCGCTGGTGCGGCCCCGCCCGTCCACGGCGATCGCGCCGCGTTCGGTGAGCTGCACGCCGGTGACCTCCAGGCCGTAGCCCTGGGTGCGCGGCGCGAAGCCGATCGCCTGGAGCACCTTGTCGGCCTCCAGCACCTCCTGCTTGCCGTCGCGGGTGACGGTGACCCGGACGGGCTTGTTCGGGTCGGAGTCGTCGATCGCGTCGACCCGGGTGGAGGTGAGCACCTGGATGCCCAACTTGCGGTACTGCTTGGCGAGTTCGGCGGACACGTCGGCGTCCTCCAGCGGCACCATGCGGTCCAGGAACTCGACGACGGTGACCTTGACGCCGTAGTTGTGCAGCACGTACGCGAACTCGACGCCGATCGCGCCGGCGCCCGCGATGATGATCGACTCCGGCAGCTGCTCGGTGAGGATCTGCTCCTCGTAGGTGACGACCCGCTCGCTGAGCGAGGTGCCGGGCAGCAGGCGGGTGGTGGCGCCCGTGGCGATGATGCAGTGGTCGAAGGTGACCATCTGGAACCCGCCGGCGGACAGCGCGACCTGCAGGGTGTGGTCGTCGACGAAGGTGCCCCAGCCGTCGTATTCGGTGATGCTGTTCTTCTTCATCAGGTAGTGGACGCCCTTGACCCGGCCGTCGGCGACCTGCCGGGAGCGGCTGAACGCCTTGCCGTAGTCGACGGAGATCCTGCCCTCGACCTGGATGCCGTAGAGGTCGGCCTCCTTCAGCACGGTGTGCGCGAGTTCGGCGTTGCGCAGCAGTGCCTTGGAGGGAATGCAGCCGACGTTCAGGCAGACGCCGCCCCAGTACTTGGCCTCGATCACGGCGGTGCGCAGACCGAGCTGGGCGGAGCGGACAGCGGCGGTGTAGCCGCCGGGGCCGGCGCCCAGGACGACCACGTCGTAGTGCGTGCTCATGTTCCTCGTTCCTCCGGTGACTTCGAAGACCACGTTGGCTTCGCGGCCATGGTGTCAGTACATCAGGTCACGAACCGTCACAGCTCCGGGAGGTCGGGCAGCGCGCGCAGGTGCAGCCAGTCGTCCAGCAGCGGGCGCAGTGGCCGGTCGGTGTAGTGGGCGGCGTGCGCGGCGAAGTCCTCGGTGGTGACGACGGCGTGCCGGTGGCCGGTGGCCCAGTCGCGCAGCAGGCGGAAGAACGCGGCGTCGCCGAGGGCGCAGCGCAGTGCGTGGACGGTGAGGCCGCCGCGTTCGTACACCCGGTCGTCGAACATGTGCGCCCTGCCGGGGTTGCCGATGGCCAAATCCTGTGGCAGGCCGCGTAGTTGGCGGTGGGCTTCGGCGGCCTTGTGCTGGGTGGTGGGGCCGCCGGCGCGTTCGGACCATAGCCATTCGGCGTACTTGGCGAGGCCTTCGTTGAGCCAGATGTGCCGCCAGTCGGCGATGGTGACGCTGTTGCCGAACCATTGGTGGGCGAGTTCGTGGGCGACCAGGCGTTCCCAGCCGCGCTGCCCGTCGATGTGGTTGCGGCCGAAGGTGGCCATGCCCTGCGCCTCGACGGGGACGTCCAGTTCCTCGTCCACCACGGCGACGGTGTACTCGCCGAACGGGTACGGGCCGAACAGTTCCTCGAACAGGCGCATCATCTGCGGCTGCCGGACGAAGTCGTGCTCGAACGCGGCCTGCAGCGCCAGCGGCACCCAGGCGATCTGCGGGACGGTACCGGGGACGCGTTCGGTCAGCGGGAACTCGCGCAGCGGGGCGATCGCCAGCCCGACCAGGTAGGACGCGGTGGGCGCGGGCTGCTCGTACACCCAGGTGGTGGCGGAGGACCGGGTGGTGCGGCTGAGCAGTCGGCCGCCGGTGACCACGGTGTACGGCGACGCGGTGGTGACGGTCAGCTGGTAGGCGGCCTTGTCGGCGGGCCGGTCGTTGCAGGGGAACCAGGACGGCGCGCCGATCGGCTGGGAGGCGACCAGCGCACCGTCCTCGATCTCCTCGAAGCCGAGGCCGCCCCAGGGGCTGCGGACCGGGCGCGGGTTGCCGGACCAGTGCACCTCGCAGGTGAAGAGGGCGCCGGCGGCGGGGGCCTTGGCGGGTTTGATCCGCAGTTTGCCTTCGCGGTGCGTGTAGCGCGCGGCCCTGCCGTCGACCAATACCTTGCCGATCCGGAACACCCCCAGGTCGAGGGTGAACTCGCGCAGCGGCTCGGGGCCCGCTATGGCGGCGATCCGGGCGGAGGCGGCGAGCCGGTTGGGGCCGGGGCGGTAGTCGAGGGCCAGTTCGTAGCGGTGGGCGCGGTAGCGCGGGTCCCCATTGCGGGGGAAGTAGGGGTCGGCGCTCACCGGTGCGATTCCTCCTGGTGCCAGGCCTCGATCGGGTTGCCGAGCCAGCGGGTGTCGGCGGGCACCGTCTCGGCGCGCATCACCAGCGAGGCCGGCCCGAGGGTGGTGCGTTCGCCGACGGTGCTGCCGGGCAGCACGATCCCGCCCGGGCCGAGGGTGGCGCCCGCGCGGAGCTCCACGGTGTCCAGCCGCATGATCCGGTCGTGGAAGAGGTGGGTCTGGAGCACGCAGCCCCGGTTGATGCTCACGCCGTCGCCGAGGGTGACCAGGTCGGCCTCGGGCAGCCAGTAGCTCTCGCACCACACGCCGCGCCCGATCCGCGCGCCGATCGCGCGCAGCCACAGCGTCATCACCGGCGTGCCGGCGGCCCGGCCGACCAGCCAGGGCACGGCCAGCACCTCGGTGAAGGTGTCGGCGAGCTCGTTGCGCCAGACGAAGGAGGACCACAGCGGGTGCTCGACCGCCCGGAACCGGCCCACCAGCAGCCACTTCGCGGCGGCGGAGACCACGCAGGCGACGGCGCCCGCCGCCAGCAGCACCAGCCCCGACAGCAGCGGCTGGTCCAGCGCGCAGAGCGCGGCGGCCGTCAGCACGGCCAGTGCGGCGGAGGCCAGCACCGGGACGATCCGGCCCAGCTCGGTCACCCCGCGCGCCCAGCGCAGCCGGGCCGGCGGCTCGTAGGTGAGCGCCAGGTCGGCGGTGTCGGCGGCCCGGGGCAGTCTGACCGGCGGCATGCCCAGGTAGGAGCTGCCGCGCTTGGCCTTCTTCGGCGTCGCCGACAGCACCCCGACCAGCCCCCGGTCCGGCACCGCCCGCCCGGGCGCGGTCATGCCGGAGTTGCCGAGGAAGGCGCGCTCGCCGATCTCGGCCCGCCCGATCCGCACCCAGCCGCCACCCAGCTCGTACGGGGCGATCAGGGTGTCGTCGGCGAGGAACGCCCCGTCGCCGACCGTGGTCAGGCTCGGCAGCGCGAGCACCGTGGACACCTCGGCGCCCTTGCCGACCCGCATCCCCAGCAGCCGCAGCCACACCGGGGTGATCAGCGCGGCGTACAGCGGGAACAGCGTCTCCCGGGCCAGGTCCATCAGCTGGCTGACCGTCCACGCCTGCCAGCCGATCCGGCCGTGCAGCGGGTGGTACCCGGTGCGCAGCCCCCGCGACAGCAGCCGGACCCCGATCAGCACCTTCGCGGCGTACGCCAGCCCGTAGGCGAGCGTGGCGGGGACGAGCGCGAGCAGCGCGCCCCGTACGGCCTGGGCGAGGCCGTCGCCGGGGTGGACGAACCGGCCGGCGATCAGCAGGGCGGGCAGCGCGGAGAGCAGCGGCAGGGCGGACAGCACGAACCCGGTGGCGCCGTAGACGGCCGCCCAGCGGGCGGTGCGCGGCGGGCGCTGCTTGGGCCAGCCTCGGGTGGCCTTGCCGGTCTTCACGGCGGGCGCGCCCGCCCAGCGCTGGCCGGTCGGGACGTGCCCGGTGACGCTGGAGCCGGGCGCGACCTCGGCCCGCTTGCCGATCTTCGCGCCGGGCAGCAGCGTCGAACGGGTGCCGACCACCGCGCCCGCGCCGATCCGCAGCGCGCCGATCTCCAGCCGGTCGCCGTCCAGCCAGTAGCCGGACAGGTCCACCTCGTTCTCGATCGCGCAGCCCTTGCCGAGCCGCAACAGGCCCGTCACCGGTGGCAGCGCGTGCAGGTCCACGTCCGGCGCGACCCGGCAGCCCAGCGCCCGCGCGTACCGCACCAGCCAGGACCCGGACAGCTGCACCGCCCCCGACGCCTCGGCGATCCGCTCCGCCGTCCACAGCCGAAGGTGCACGCCGCCGCCGCGCGGGTACGTGCCGGGGCGGACGCCGCGCAGCAGCAGCCGGGCACTGCCCGCGGCGATCGCCAGGCGGCCGGGCGCCGAGTACAGCAGCGCCGCGCCGGCCAGCAGCAGCCACCACGGCGCGGTGGGGGCCCACGGGTAGTCGCCGAACAGGCTCAGGGCGGTGCCGAGGACGGCCAGCAGCAGCGACCAGCGCAGGCCGGTCAGGGTGGCCGTGGGCAGCATCAGCAGCAGTTGCAGGGCCTGGGCGCGGCGCGGGGTCGGCTCGACTGTGCGGGCCGGGCCCTCGGGCTGTGCGGACTTCTCCAGCAGCCGGGCCAGCTTGCGCAGCGTCGGCTGCTGGTAGATGTCGATCACCGAGACCGCCGGACAGCGGCCGCGCAGCAGCGTGGTGAGCTGTGCGGCGGCGAGCGAGCCGCCGCCGATCGCGAAGAAGTCGTCGTCGGCGCCGCGCACCGGGGTGCCGAGGATCTGCGTCCACTGCTCGGCCAGCCACGCCTCGGTGCCGTACAGCTGCTCGGCGGGGCCGGAGGTCTCCAGGTCCGACAGCGGCCAGGGCAGCGCGTCCCGGTCCACCTTGCCGGACGTCCGGGTCGGCAGGTGTTCGACGGTGGCCAGCAGCGGCACCAGCGCGGCGGGCAGTTCGGCCCGCAGCCTGGCGACCGCCGCATCACGGTCGAAGCCGTCCTGGACCACCAGGTAGCCGACCAGCAGCTGGTTGCCGCCCCGCGCCGTCCGCACCGCGGCTGCCGCACCGGACACGGCGGGCAGCGCCTGCAGCGCCGCGTCCACCTCGCCCAGTTCGATCCGCCGGCCGCCCAGCTTGATCTGCTCGTCGGCCCGCCCGAGGAACACCAGCCCCTCGGGTTCGGCCCGCACCAGGTCGCCGCTGCGGTACGCCCGCTCCCAGCCCAGCGACGGGAGCGGCGCGTACTTCTCGGCGTCCTTCAGCGGGTCCAGGTACCGGGCCAGGCCGACCCCGCCGATCACCAACTGTCCGCTGCCGCCCATCGGCACCGGCGCGCCCGCCTCGTCGACGACCGCCAGCTCCCAGCCGTCCAGCGGCAGTCCGATCCGGATCGGGGCCCGCCCTGTCAGCAGCGCCCCGCAGGCGACAACGGTCGCCTCGGTCGGGCCGTAGGTGTTCCACACCTCGCGGCCCTCGGTCACCAGCCGCTCCGCCAGCTCCGGCGGGCACGCCTCACCGCCGAAGATCAGCAGCCGCACCTCGTTCAGCGCCTCGGCCGGCCACAGCGCGGCCAGCGTCGGCACCGTGGAGATGACGGTGATCTCCTGCTCGGCCAGCCACGGCCCCAGATCCGCACCGCTGCGCACCTGCGCGCGCGGCACCGGCACCAGGCACGCGCCGTGCCGCCACGCCAGCCACATCTCCTCGCAGGACGCGTCGAACGCCACCGACAGCCCCGCCATCACCCGGTCCCCGGGCCCGATCGGCTCCTCCCGCAGGAACATCGCCGCCTCGGCGTCCACGAACGCCGCCGCACTGCGATGCGTGACCGCCACGCCCTTCGGCTTGCCGGTCGAACCGGAGGTGAAGATGATCCACGCGTCGTGCTCCGGCCCCGGCGGGGCGGCCTCGTGGCCCGAGGGCTTCACCTTCTCCGGCCGGCCCTCCACCCCGATCACCGCGTTGACGTCCGCCTCGCCGAACACCAGCTCCGCGCGCTCGTCCGGATCCTCGAAGTCCACCGGCACGTACGCCGCACCCGCCGCGAGCACCCCCAGGATCGCCACGTACAGCTCGTTCCCACCCGAGGGCACCCGGACCCCGACCCGGTCCCCCAGCCCGACCCCGGCCGCCCCCAACTCCCCCCGCACCCGCTCCACTTCGGCCATCAGCCCGGCATAGCTCAAGGTCTGCCGCCCGTCGTCCAGGGCGGGCTCCTGCGGGTACGCGGCCGCTGTCGCCGCGAGCACATCCACCAGCGTCCGCGCCGCGGCCGCCGGCCGGGCGCGGAACAACGCGGTGTCGGAATCGGTGATCATGGCCATACGGTCCTTGTCCTGGGTTCCCCGGCAGCCAACCGAACGTGTCCAAAACGCGACAACCCGGGAAAGTCTAGGTGAACGGGGCCGTGACGCCAGGGGCACGGGGAACCGCGCGAGCCGGAAGGCACCCAACGGCAGGATCGCGACGCACGCCCGACCTGCTCGTGGCCGCGACCCTGCCGTACCGGGCGCCCGGCTACTGCCCCCGCCGCACCGCGCCCGGCGCCTTGCGCGCAGGCCGGTCCGCCCTCTTCGCGGACGTCAACTGCCAGGGCACCGATATGACCATCACCCCGGGCGTGAACAGCAGCCGGCTCTTCAGCCACAGCGCCGACTGGTTGTGCAGCAGGTTCTCCCACCACCGCCCCACCACGTACTCCGGAATGAACACCGCCACCGCGTCCCCCGGCCACTGCTCCTTCAGCTCCCGCACATGCGTCACCACCGGCTTGGTGATCTCCCGGAACGGCGACTCCAGCACCCGCAGCGAAACCTCCAGGCCGCTGGCCTCCCAGGCGGACCGCAGGTCGGCCGTCGCCTCCGGCTCGACGTCCACCGTGACCGCCTCGACGGTGTCCGGCCGGAACGCCTCCGCGTAGCCCAGCGCCCGCAGCGTCGGCTTGTGGAGCTTGGAGACCAGCACCACCGCATGCACCTGGCGCGGGCGCGAGCTCTCCGCGGCCACGTCCTCGACGGAGAGCTCCTCCGCGACGTGGTCGTAGTGCCGCCGGATGCCCCGCATGGTGAGCCAGAGCAGCAGCGCGGCAACCACGGCCAGCCACGCGCCCTGGGTGAACTTGGTGATCAGGACGATGACCAGCACCAGCGCGGTGGTGACGGCGCCCAGCCCGTTGATCAGCCGGCTGCGCTGCGCGGCTGCCCGCACCGCCGGGTCGCGTTCCTCCGCCAGCGCCCGGTTCCAGTGCCGGACCATGCCGATCTGCGACAGCGTGAAGGAGGTGAACACGCCGAGGATGTACAGGTGGATCAGGCTGGTGACGTCCGCCTTGTAGAACCAGAGCAGTCCGCCGGCCACCACGGCGAGCGCGATGATGCCGTTGGAGAAGGCCAGCCGGTCGCCGCGGGTGTGCATCTGCCGGGGCAGGTAGCGGTGCTGGGCGAGGATCGAGGCGAGCAGCGGGAACCCGTTGAACGCGGTGTTCGCGGCCAGGATCAGCACCAGCGCCGTCACGGCCTGGATGAAGTAGAACAGCAGCGTGTCGGAGCCGCCGAAGACGGTCGCGGCGAGCTGCGCGATCACCGTCTGCTGGGTGTAGGTGTGACAGTCGCCGGCCAGGCCGGTCAGCTGGCAGGCGTCCTCGACGTAGTGCACGTGCGAGGTGAGGGCCAGCAGCGTGACGCCGACGAACATCACCACCGCGACGATGCCCATCACGGCCATGGTGGCGGCGGCGTTGCGGGACTTGGGGGCACGGAACGCGGGCACGCCGTTGGAGATCGCCTCGACGCCGGTGAGCGCGGTGCAGCCGGAGGCGAAGGCGCGCAGGCCGAGCATCAGCAGGCCGAAGCCCTGGAGGGTGTCCTTGCCGTCCACGGCGGCGATGCCGAGGGCCGCCGTGGGGGCCTGCGGGTTGTCGCCGAAGGCCAGCCGGATCAGGCCGGTGACGACCATCAGCAGGATGCCGCCGATGAACAGGTAGGTGGGGGCGGCGAAGGCCCGGCCGGATTCGCGCACGCCGCGCAGGTTCATCGCGGTCAGCAGCGCCACGAAGCCGACCGCCAGCGCCACCCGGTAATCGGCGAGCGAGCCGAACGCGGAGATGATGTTGTCGACGCCGGACGCCACCGAGACGGCGACCGTCATCACGTAGTCGACGAGCAGTGAAGCCGCCACCACCAGGCCGGAGTTGGCGCCGAGGTTGCGGGAGACCACCTCGTACGAGCCGCCGCCGCTCGGGTAGGCGTGCACCACCTGCCGGTAGGACATCACCACCACGGCCATCAGGGCGACCACGCCGGCGGCGACCCACGGGGTGAGGTACAGGAAGGCGGTGCCACCGACGGTGAGGACGAGCAGGATCTCGCCGGTCGCGTAGGCCACCGAGGAGAGCGGGTCGGAGGCGAAGATCGGCAGCGCGAGCCGCTTGGGGAGCAGCGTCTCGCCGAGCTCCTCGCTGCGCATGGCGCGGCCGATCACGAGGCGCTTGAGCGCCTGGGGGAGGTTGAACACAGCACGGGAGCGTATGCGCCCCTGCCGTTAAGACAAGCAGCCTGTCCGATCAGTGGATTTGCCGCATTCCCGCAGGCCAGAGGCAATGCAAGTGATCGAATCGAAGGCCCAGGGGCCGTAAAGGCTGCCGTTAAGGATTCGTCAATGTCTCTTGTCGGGCGCCGCAAAACGGGACAAAACAGTCACCGGGAGGCCGGCAGCCGGGCCTCGATGGCGGCCAGAACCGCCCTGATCGTCGCCACGTCGCCCTTGTCGGCCACCTGGTCGCCCTCCTTCAGCTTCACCAGCAGCGTGCCGCCCGGCTCCAGCACGATCAGTGAGGTCTCCTCCACCCCGTTGCCGCCCTGGTGCCGGATCGCCACGTCCAGGTCCGGCACCCGGATGCCCTGCCGGGCGACCTCCCGCAGGTCGTACCGGCCGTCTTGGCCCAGCACCGTCGGCGTCCCGTCCAGCAGCCGGTTGAACCACTCCCAGCGCGCCGCCTGCCGCACCAGCACCCAGTCCGTGAGCAGCAGCACCAGTGCCCCGTACAGGCCGCCCACCACCGAGTTGTCGTTCCCGATCACCGCGTTCTGCACCACATTCGACAGCAGCAGCATGACCACCAGGTCGAAGGTGTTCAGCTGGGCCAGCCCGCGCTTGCCGACCACCCGCAGCAGCACCAGCAGCGCCAGGTACACCAGTACGGTGCGCAGCGTCTTCTCGCCGTACGAGATCCCCGCCTGGAACATGTCGTGCCACATGCCCGCCACCGTAGGCACCGGCCCGATCCACCGCTCCGGCCCCCACGCCCGCACTCCCCCGGACGGCCTACCGGCGGCGGGTGCCCGGATCGCCACCCCCGGCGGGTGGCCGGCAGCAGACCGGTCGAACAGTCCAGG
The DNA here is from genome assembly GCF_042734215.1 of Kitasatospora sp. NPDC059673. Lineage (NCBI taxonomy): Bacteria > Bacillati > Actinomycetota > Actinomycetes > Kitasatosporales > Streptomycetaceae > Kitasatospora > Kitasatospora sp. NPDC059673. The sequence goes on from NZ_JBHWEN010000001.1 coordinate 48,592, forward strand.
TAGCGCCTGCCCGGCGGCGGGTGTGCCCTCCGGTGGCGGATCGGGGACCGGGCCACGAGGGTGACTTCCGGGGGAACACCGGAACGCCTCACCGGAAAAGAGCGAGAGATGCCCGAAGTCACCAAACCGTACGAGACCGGCACTCCGTGCTGGGTCGATCTGATGGCGAAGAACCAGCAGGCGGCGCTGGACTTCTACCGCGACCTGCTCGGCTGGCAGGGCAAGCCCGGCCCGGCCGAGTTCGGCGGGTACGCGGTCTGCGAACTGAACGGCAAGGCCGTCGCCGGGATCGGCCCGGCGATGGCGCCCGAGGGCCAGCCGGAGCCGCCGACCGTGTGGACCACCTACCTGGCCACCACCGACGCGCAGGCCACCCAGGACGCGATCGTCGCCGCCGGCGGCACGCTGCTGGCCCCGGTGATGGACGTCGGCAACCTGGGCCGGATGCTGATCGCCCAGGACCCGCAGGGCGCGGTGTTCGGCGTGTGGCAGGCCCTCGACTTCTCCGGCGCGCAGGTGGTCAACGAGGCCGGCGCGGTGGTCTGGAACGAGCTGCACACCAGCGACATCCCGGCGGCCACCGCCTTCTACGGCGAGGCGTTCGGCATCGAGATCGAGCCGATGGAAGGCGCGAAGGACTACTGGGCGCTGCAGGTCGGCGGCCGCGCGGTCGGCGGTGCCACCCTGCTCGCCAACGACCCGCCCGGCACCCCGGCGCACTGGCTGACGTACTACGCGGTGGACGACGTGGACTCCACCGTGGACGCGCTGGCCAAGCACAAGGGCACCGTGCTGGTCCCGCCGTTCGACATGGTGGCCGGGCGGATGACGGTGGTCTCCGACCCGCAGGGCGCACCGTTCGCGATGATCAAGCCGAAGCCGATGTAGGCGCCTGTCGCGCTCCCGAAAGCCGCCCGCCCGGGTCCGTCCGGGGCGGGCGGTGCCGTGTGTTCCGGTGTGCGGTCTGCCGGGCGGACGGTACCGTGCGGCCTGCCGTGTGGTCCGGCGTGCGGTCAGGGCAGGACCGGGCCGCAGGTGAACAGCAGCGGGAGGACGGGGGCGGCGGCCGTGGTGAGCACAGCGGCGGCGCGCAGCGCGGGGTGCGGGGCGGTGGCGGGGGCCAGCAGGCGGCGGACCCGCAGCAGCGCGGCGGGGCCGCCGGCGGCGAACGCGGCCTGCGGGACCTGGCCGCCGGCCACCCGGTACATGGCGGCGGCGAGCACGGCGCGCGGGTGGCGGCGCACGGCCCGGTCGTCGGCGGCCATCTCCAGCAGCAGCGGGGTCTCCCGGGCGGCGAGGCGGGCCAGCGGGAGGAACGGGAACGCGGCGGCGAGCGCGTCCGCGGCGGTGCGGGCCAGGTGGTGACGGCCGGTGACGTGGGCGCGCTCGTGGGCGAGCACGGCGGCGAGTTGACCGTCCGTGAGGACATCGAGCGCGCCGCGGGTGAGCACGATCCGGGAGCGGCGGCCGGGCAGGCAGTACGCGGCGGGGATGTGGTGGTCGAGGACGTGCGCGCCGAGGCGCGGGTCGCGGGCGGCGACCAGGTCGAGCACCGTCCGGTGGCGGCTCCGGTGCCGGGCGGTGCGGGCCAGCACGGTGGCGAACCGGCCGAGCGGCCAGAGCGCGGCCGCGGCGGGCAGCAGCAGCCGCCATCCGCCGCCGAGGGCCGGCCCGACGGGGTGGTCGACACCGCACAGGTGCATCAGGCCGACCAGCCCGAGGTGCAGGTGGCCGCCCGGGACGGCCACGTGATGGACGGCCAGCACCAGGGCGGTGAGGAAGGACAGCGCCAGCCCCTGCCAGAGCGCGACGGCCAACCGGGGCGCGCGGTGTGTCCAGCGCGCCCGGGCCAGCGGCAGCGGGGCGAGCACGCCGACCAGCATCGCGTACCCGAACAGCGCGAGCGCGGCGCTCACCGTGCGCCCCCTGCGCCGCCTGCGCCGCCGCGGCCCGGCTGCTCGCGGTCTACGGAGTCGATGGCGGCGCGCAGCGCGTCGAGTTCGGCCGGGGTGAGCTGCTCGACCAGGTGCGCGAGGGCGCCGGTGGGGTTGGGGCTCTCGCCGAGCACGTCGCGCATCAGGGCGGCGCTGTACGCCTCGCGGGTGCACGCGGGCCGATAGCTCCAGGCCCGGCCGGACTTCTCGCGGCGCAGCATGCCCTTGCGGTGGAGGATGTCGGCGACCGTCATCACGGTGGTGTACGCGAGCGGCCGGGAGCGGTTGAGGTCGTCGACGATCTCTCGGACGGTGGCGGGGCGGCCCCACGTCCACAGGCGGTCCATGATCTCCGCCTCCAGGTCGCCGAGTCTGCGCACTGCCGTTCCGTCCTCTTCGGGTCCCACCGGTGGTCCGGCTCATCGTAGTGGGCGCGGGGTGGCTTGCCGGTCCTTCTACTGAACTACTAAGTTGTCTCGTAGTTAAGGCCCGGAGTTCTGAGGAGAGACGCAGCGATGGGAACGCACCGCCGCCCCCGACCCGCCGGACGCACCAGGACGGCCGTCCTCGGCGCGGCGGCCGGCGCCGCCGTCCTGCTGCCCACCGGCTCGGCCTGGGCCGAACCGGCCACCGGCACCATCGACCAGGTCAAGGCCAAGGTCGACGCCCTGTACGAGGACGCCGAGGCGGCCACCGAGCAGTACAACAAGGTGGACGAGCGGGCCAAGCAACTCCAGGACCAGGCCGGGAAGTTGCAGGACCGGCTGGCCGGACAGCAGGCGAAGATCCTGCAACTCCAGGACACCCTGGGCGCGTTGGCCGCCGAACAGTACCGCGGCGGCGGAGTCGACCCGAGCATGCAACTGATGCTCAGCTCCTCCCCCGACGAATACCTGCGCCGGGCAGGCCTCCAGGACCTGGCCGGCGGGCAACAGGCCGACGCGCTGCGCAGCGCGCTGCGCCTGCAGCAGTCGATCGACCAGGACCGGGCCGAAACCGCGGGCAAGCTGGCCGAGTTGGAGCAGGCCCGCAGCACCCTGGCCGCGAAGAAGACCGAGGTGCAGGACAAGCTGGCCGAGGCCAGCCGCGTCCTGGCCGGTCTCAAGGCCGCCGACCGGGCCCGCGTCCTCGGCGACAACAACCAGGCGGCGTCCCGCAGTTCGACCCGCGGCCAGACCTACACCGGCCCCGCCACCGGCCAGGTCAAGGCGATCCTCGACTTCGCCTACGCCCAGATCGGCAAGCCCTACGCCTGGGGCGCCACCGGCCCCAACTCCTTCGACTGCTCGGGCCTCACCCAGGCCGCCTTCCGGGCCGGCGGTGTCAGCCTCCCCCGCGTCTCCCAGGACCAGTGGAACGCGGGCAAGCGCATAGCGAAGGCCGACATCCAGCCCGGCGACCTGCTCTTCTACTACAACGACCTGCACCACGTCGGCATCTACATCGGCAACGGCAAGCTCCTGCACGCCCCCCGCACCGGCAAGAACATCGAAATCGTGGACATGGACGTCATGCCGTACATGGGCGCGGTCCGCCCCTGAGCGGCGCCGGGCTACGGGTTGATCGAGATGCTGCGGACCCGAGTCGCGCTGGTGTTCGGCGCGTGCTCCGTGCGGTTCCTCAAACGCTCATGAGCCGGAATCGCCCGACTCCGTGACGGGCAGGCACTCGGCCAGGAGGTCGAGCATGTCGCGCCAGGCCCGGGCGGCTTGGCGGGGGTGGTGGCCGACGCCCGGGAGGACGACGGCGTTGACGGTGGGGTGGTGGAAGGCGTGCTGGGCGCCGCCGTAGACGGTCAGGCGCCAGTCGACGCCGGCGTCCTGCATTTCGGCGGTGAAGGCCTCGCGGCGCTCGGCGGACATGATCGGGTCCTCGGAGCCGACGCCCGCCCAGACCGGGCACGGGATGTTCGCGGCCTCGCCGGGGCGGCCGGTGGTGACGGCGTTGAGGGTGCCGATGGCGCGCAACGGGGTTCCGGCGCGGCCGAGTTCGAGGGCGATGGCGCCGCCGGTGCCGTAGCCGATGGCGGCGATCCGGTCGGGGTCGGTGCGCGGTTCGGCGAGCAGGACGTCGAGGCCGGCGCGGCCGATGCCCCGCATCCGCTCGGGGTCGGCGAGCAGCGGGAGGGCGCGGGCCAGCATCTCCTGCGGATCGGTGAACCAGCGGCCGCCGTTGATGTCGAACAGCAGTGCCACGTAGCCGAGTTCGGCGAGGGCGTCGGCCAGGCCGCGCTGGAAGTCGCTCAGGCCGGGGCCTTCGGGGCCGATCAGCACCCCGGGCCGGCGGCCGGTCCCGGCGGGCAGCGCGAGGTGGCCGGCCATGGTCAGGCCGTCGGCGGGGTAGTGGACCGTGCGGGAGGTGACCGTCGTCATGCGATCGGACTGTACGGACCGTCGCACCCGCTCGGTACCGTCCTTAGCTGCGGGCAGAGCGGAAGGGGTGCACGGATGCGGCTGCGCAACGTCGGGCTGGGGGACGTCGGGGCGTACCTCCGGATGCGGTGCGACCCGGCGATGACGGCCGAGTTGGGCGGGCCGCTGCCGGCCGAGGGCATGGCCGAGAAGGTCCGGCTCGATGTGGAGCGGACGGCAGCGGACGACTGGTGGGTCCGGATGATCGTGCCGGACGGCGCCGGGCCCGAGGTGGTCGCGGGGACGGTGACGCTGTGGCCGCACGAGGAGGACGGCGCGTCGATCTCCGAGATCGGGTGGATGGTGCTGCCGGAGTTCCAGCGGCGCGGACTGGCCAAGCGGGCCGTCCGTGAGGTGCTCGAAGCGGCCGGCGCGGACGGGCGTTGGGGCCCGGTGCACGCCTTCCCCGGGGCGGCCAACGGCGCGTCGAACGCGCTGTGCCGCTCGCTCGGGTTCGAACTGCTGGAGGAGCGCGAGGTGGTGTTCGCGGGACGGGTGCTGCGGACCAACCATTGGGTGATCGAGCCGTAGGGCGGAGAGTTGGTGGCCCGGCCCCGGCCGCGGGAGACGTGTCGGCCGGGGCGGGCCGGTCGGTGGGCCGGGCGATCAGCGCTCGCGGCGGGTGCGCGGCGGCCGGGGGCTGCGGGCGGGCGGACGCACGGTGGCGAGCGGGCGGCGCGGGGCGGGGATGGCCGGCGGGCGGGACTTCTGGAACATGCGGGAATCCTCGTTCTCGATCGGCGGCCCGCCCGTGTGACGGGACGGGTCGGGTCCGCTCAGCATGCGGCACCCGCTCGGCCGCATCCGGACGGCGCAACGGGAAGCCACCCGAACGGGCCAGGGCGGCCCGCGTGTCGGGCCCGGGCGGCCCGCGTGCCGGGCTGGGGCGGCCCGCGTGCCGGGCCCGGCGGGCGCTGTGTCAGCATTCGGAGCACAGGCCGCTCCAGGGTCAGGACAAGCGGCCGGATCGGAGGGACTGTGGGAACCGTCGTCGCCCCCAAGCCGCTGCTGCTCCAGGACGGCCGGCCGGCCGCCGCCGGGTGGTCGCTGGACCCGTCGTTGCGGCATCTCAATCACGGTTCGTTCGGGGCGGTTCCGCTGGCCGCACAGCGCGCGCAGCAGGATCTGCGGGAGGAGATGGAGCGCGCCCCGGTGGTGTGGTTCCCGGCGCTCCCCCGCCGGGTCGCCCGGGCACGGGCCGCGATCGCCGAATTCCTGGGCGCCCCGGTCGAGTTCACCGCGCTGGTGCCGAACGCCAGTGCGGGCGCGAGTGCCGTGTACAACAGCCTGCCGCACCGGCCGGGCGGGGAGGTGCTGGTCACCGACCACGGGTACGGGGCGGTCACCATGGGCGCGGCCCGGCTGGCCCGGCGCTGGGGCGGCTCGGTCCGCACCGTGCACGTGCCGCTGGCGGCCGGTCCGGAGGAGGCCGCGGCGGCGGTACTCGAGGGGATCGACGACCGCACGGCGCTGATCGTGCTGGACCAGATCACCTCCGCCACCGCGCGCCGTCTCCCGATCGACCTGATCGGTCCGACCGCCCGCGAGCGCGGCATCCCGCTGCTGGTGGACGCCGCGCACGTCCCCGGCCTGCTGGAGGACCCGCGGGCGGGCCTGGACTGCGACGCCTGGGTCGGCAACCTGCACAAGTTCGGCTGCGCGCCGCGCGGCACCGCCGCGCTCGTCGCGCGGGGCGAACTCCGGCACGCGCTCTACCCGTTGATCGACTCCTGGGGCGCGGAGGAGCCGTTCCCGGAGCGCTTCGACACCCAGGGCACGGTGGACGCGACGAGCTATCTGGCCGCGCCGACCGCGCTCGACTTCGTCGCGGAGCACTGGGGTTGGCCGCAGACCCGCCAGTACATGACTGAACTCGCCGACTACGCACAGGAGTTGATCGGCGAGGCGTTCGCCGATGCCACCGGGGAGTCGGCCGCGGCGGAGGTCGGCATGCCGGTCAACGCGCTGCGGCTGGTCAAGCTGCCCGCCGGGCTGGGGCGGACCCGGCTGGAGGCGGACGGCCTGCGGGACCGGCTGGCAACGGAGTTCGGGGTGGAGGCGGCATTCACCAGCTTCGGCGGGACGGGTTACTTCCGGCTCTCCACGCATGTGTACAACACCGCCGCGGACTACGAGTACTTTGCCGAGACCTGCGTCCCGGTGCTGTGCGCCTGGGCCGCGAAACACCGCCAGGAGGCTTGAGGCGATGGGCAGTTACCGGAAGGTTCCACCGGGTCGGCGGCGGGTGCAGGTGGATCTGCCGGTGGAGCTGGCGGAGTGGCTGCAGAACTTCGCGGAACTCTCGCACCGGACGGCGACGGACGTGGTGCGCGGGCTGGTCGAGCTGGAACGGCAGCGGGTGGAGGCGAACTGGTCCCGCCCGGAGTGACCGGCCCTCCCACCGGCCACCGCTACGACGGGAGTTCGGCGTAACGGCGGCAGGTGGGAACGAACCGGCCCCGCGTGCAGTGCGCAGCGCGGGGTCACCGGCCTTCGCTACGCCGGGAGTTCGTAGTCGAGGTGGATGCGGTGGGTGCCGTCCTCGTCGATCACGATGCCGCCGGTGCCGGTGATGCCGGCCAGGCCCGCGGTGCCGCTGCCGGGGACGATCACGAAGTACTCGCCCTCACGGCCGGCGCCCAGCGTGGTGGCGGAGTGCGCGAAGTTGAACGTGCCTTCGGTGTCGTGCAGTTGGCCGGCGAAGGACTCCATGGCGAGGTACGTCCCGACGCCCGCCGCATGGTCGAAGGCCGAGGTGAAGAGCGTGGTGGAGCGCCCCTCGATTTCGCCCCGGAACTCCTTGCGCATGGTGGCCACACCGACGCCGACGGCGGTCTTGATGTCGCCCTCCGGGACGGGCGCGGGGGTGAACTCGGGGACGGTGAAGGTGCCTGATGCTCGCATGGGCGCGATGGTAGAGGCTGCCACCGACAACCGGCGGCCCGTCAGGGCGCGGTGGCCACTGGTGCGGGCGGTGCGGGGCGGCGACCGGGGGCGACGAACCGACAACCGGCGGCCCGTCAGGGCGCGGTGGTCACCCACTCCGGGTAGGCGGTCGGCGTGGGGCGGCGCCGGCGGCGGGCGAGCATGCCGAGGATCGCGGCGATCAGCAGGAACAGCGCGCCGAGCACCGCCACGACCAGTGCCGCCTTGCCGAGTCGGCCCCACTGCCGCATGTGCGTACCCGTTCCCCGCGCCGAACGCCCGGGCAGGTGCGCCCGGGCGTTCGGGAGTGTAGCGGGCGGGGTGTGGCGACGCCCCGTCAGTCCACCGTCCGCTCCCGGGCCAGGCCGAGGCGCTCCCGCAGCGCGGTCAGTGGGCGGGGCGCCCACCAGGCCCACCGGCCGAGCAGGCGCAGCGCGGCGGGGACGAGGACGGCGCGGACCAGGGTGGCGTCCACGGCGACGGCGACCACCAGGCCGACGCCGATCATCTGCAGGAACGCGAGGGAGGAGGCCACGAAGCCGCAGACCACCGTGATCAGCAGCAGTGCGGCGCTGGTGATGATCCCGCCGGCGCGCTGGAGGCCGAGGGCGATCGCCTCCTCGGGGTCGGCCCCGCGGTCGTGGTGCTCCTTGATCCGGGAGAGCAGGAACACCTGGTAGTCCATGGCCAGGCCGAAGGCGATGGCGACGATCAGTACCGGGAAGTCGGCGTCGATCGCGCCGATCGGGTCGAAGCCCAGCAGGCCGTGCAGGTGGCCGTCCTGGAAGATCCAGGTGATCACGCCGAACGCGGCGAACAGCGAAAGCAGGCTCAGCAGCACGGACTTGACGGGGATCGTCACCGATCCGAAGGCCAGGAACAGCACCAGGGCGGAGACGGCGGCGACGAACAGCGCCATCCACGGCGCCCGGGAGCCGATCATGTGGACGATGTCCGCCCGGGAGGCCGGCATGCCGGTGAGCAGGGCGCTCGCCCCGTCGGGGGGTGTCTGGGCGCGGAGGTCCCGCACCATGGCGGCGGCGTCCGGCGACATCGGGTCCATGGTGTAGTGCAGGGTGATCCGCGCGGTGTCGCCGTCGGTGGCCGTCACGGCGGCGTCGGTGACGCCGGGTCCGGCCGCCAACCGTCCGGTGTAGGCGGCCAGTTCGGGGCCGGCGGCGTCGGCGGGGCGGGGCAGGTGGACGACGGCGGTGAGCACCTTGGTGGGGTCGTGGTCGAAGTCGGTGGTCAGGCGTTCGGCGACCACCCGGGCGTCGGCATCGGCGGGCAGCACCCAGTCGCCGGGCCGGGCCCAGTTGACGCCGAGGAAGGGCGCTCCGGCGGTGAGCAGCAGGGCGACGGCCGCGGCGGCGGTCAGCAGCGGGCGGCGCATCACCAGCCGGGCGGTGCGGTACCAGCGGCCCTTCACCGGAGCCGTCGGGCGGCGCCAAGGCGTGGGTATCCGCCAGGAGTTGACGCGATGCCCGGTGACGCGCAGCAGCGCGGGCAGCACGGTGAGGGAGGCGAGGACGGCGAAGGCGACCACCGAGACGGCGGCGTAGCCCATCGAGCTGAGGAAGCGGGACGGGAACAGTGCCAGGCCGGCGAAGGAGATGGCGACGGCCAGGCCGGAGAAGGCGACGGTTCGTCCGGCGGTGGCGGTGGTGCGTTGGACGGCGAGGTCGAGCGGGGTGCCGTCGGCGAGCTCCTCGCGGAACCGGCCGACCATGAACAGGGCGTAGTCGATGGCCAGTCCGAGCCCGAGGATGGTGATCACGTTGATCACGCTGCTGGAGATCGGCACCGCGTAGGCGACGATCCGCAGCACGGTGAACGAGCCGAGCGCCACCACGGCGCCGGTGGCCAGCGGCAGCAGTGCGGCGATCGCGCTGCGGAAGATCAGCACCAGCAGCAGGAGCAGCAGCGGCACCGAGAGCAGTTCGGCGCGCCCGATGTCCTTGCCCGTCCTGGCGTTGACCTGTTCGGTCATCGCGGTGACACCGCCGAACGCTACGTCGGTGCCCGGGACTTGGAACCGGCCCTCGATGCGCTGCAGGGCCTGCACCCGCTGCTGGTCGTCGGACGCCTTGAACTGGACGGTGACGTAGGCGGCGTGGCCGTCGTGGCTGAGGAAGTCGGCGTCGCCGGTGGACCAGTAGGACTCCAGCCGGGCCACGTCCTCGCGCGGGACGGCATCCAGCACGGTGCGCAGTTGCGCGGCGAGGCCGGGGTCGTCGATGCGGCCCTCGTTGCTGCGGTAGAGCACCACGACGTCGGGTTGCAGGCGGCCGAGCGGGCCGGCCAGCACGCGGTCGGCGCGGACGGAGGCGCTGTCGGGGTCGTCGAAGCCGGCGCCGCCGGTGATGGCGCCGAACACCTGGGTGCCCCAGACGCCGGCCACCAGGGTGAACAGCAGCGTGGCCAGCAGGACCAGGCGTCGGCGGCGGGCGGCGAATCTTCCGAGCAGGGCGAACACGGGCGGCTCCTTGCCGAGGGCTTGTGGGCCCCGCACTCGCGGCTCGTGCGGTCCGGGGTGCGGGTTGCGGACCCCACACTCGCCGCCCGGCCGGGCCCGCCGCCTCGGGCGATCGGTCCGGGCCGGCCGACCGGAAGGAGGAGACGTCTCCTCCGCACGGGGGACGAAACCCCGGCCTGCGGGCCCGTAGGGTCGGATCCCGTGCTGCGCATGCGGATCGAACGAATCCTCGGCCGCAGGTTCGGCCCGATGCGGCTGGCCCTGCTGGCCTTCGGCCTCGGCTACCTGCTGCTGCTCCGCCGCCCCGGTCAACTCGGGCCTGCGGACTGGGCGGTGGGCCTGGGCGTGCTGGCGCTGTCCGCGCTCGGCGGGCTCCGCCCGGCGGTGACGGCGCTCGGCCAGTGCGCGATGCTGGCGCTGGCCGAACTGGTCGCCCCGCTGGTGACGGTGGAGGCGAAGGTCGGGGCGGCGGCCGCCCTGTTCGAACTGGCGGTGCGCCGGTGGGGCCAGCCCGCCGCGGCCGCCTCGGTCGGCCTGGCGCTGGCCCAACTGGTGCACACCGGCTGGCCGTTGACGAGCGACCTGTTCCCCGCGCTGTACCGGGCGGCGGTGATCGTCAGCGTGCCCGTGCTGCTCGCCGGGTACATCCGCTCCGCGGAGCGCGCCGCGACCATCGCCCAGGAGCGGGCCCGGGAGGCCGAACGCAGCCGGGACCTCGCCGAGTGGGGCGCCAGAATGGGCGAACGGGCGTCGATCGCCCGGGAGTTGCACGACATGGTGGCCCACCACCTGGCGTCCACGGTGCTGCGGGTGGGCGTGGCGCGGCACGTGCTGCCGCAGACCGACCGGCGCCTCACCGAGGTGCTCGACGACGTGCACTCCAGCGCCAACACCGCGCTCACCGACCTGCGCCGCCTGCTCACCGCGCTGCGCGAACCCGCCGCCGACCAACTCGCCCCGCTGCTCGCCGAAACCACCGACCTGCCGGCCGCCGTCCAGGGCGTGGTGGAGCGCAGCCGACAGGCCGGGCTGGACGTCCGGGCCGAGGTCGATCCGGCGATCTCGCGGCTGGACGCGATGCGGTCGCTGACGGTGCTCCGGCTGGTCCAGGAGGGGCTGGCCAACGTCACCAAGCACGCCGGGCCCACCGCCCGAGTGCTGCTGCGGACCGCGATGGCGGACGGCGAGCTACGGCTCGACCTGGCCAACACCCGCCCGTCCTGGGCAAGTTCACCGACCGCGGTCGGCCCGTCCGGTGGGCACGGCCTGCTGGGCATGCGCGAGCGCGTCGCCCTGGTCGGCGGGACGATCGAGGTCGGACCGACCCCCGACGGCTGGCGGATCAGGGCCGTCCTGCCCGCCGACGCGAGCGGGGTGGGCGCGTGATCACCGTCCTGATCGTCGACGACCAGCACCTGGTCCGCGCCGGGGTGCGGATGCTCTGCGAGTCCACCGAGGACATCACCGTGCTCGGCGAGGCCACCGGCGGCGCCCAAGCCGTCCGGATGGCTGAGGAGTTGGGGCCGGACGTGGTGCTGATGGACCTGCACATGCCCGGCATGGACGGCATCACCGCGACGGCCGAGATCCTGCGGCTGCGCCCGGCCACCCGCGTCGTGGTGCTGACCACCTTCGACGATGACGACCGGCTGTACCCCGCGCTGCACGCCGGGGCCTGCGGCTTCCTCGGCAAGGACGTCGAACCGCCCGCCGTGCTGGACGCCGTGCGCCGCGCCGCCGCCGGGGACAGCCCCTACAGCCCGACCGTGCTGCACCGGGTGGTGACCCGCGCCGCCCGCGCCTGGGGCGGCCCGCCCGGCCGGGCGGGCGGCGGCTCGCCGTTCACCCAGCGGGAGACCGAGGTGCTGCGGCTGATCGCGGCCGGGCTCTCGAACAGCGAGATCGCCGAGCGGATGCACATCGGCCTGACCACGGTGAAGACCCACGTCTCCAGCCTGATGACCAAGACCGACACCACCAACCGGGTCCGCCTCGCCGTCCTGGCCATCCAGGCGGGCATCACTGTCGATCACCCGCGCTCTGACAGGTGATCAGGTGACCGGTTCCGGGGCGGGATCACCTGGGGCCGAGGTGGGCACGGATCGGATCAGGTCGGGGTCGGCGTTGGTGGGTGGGCGGTACGGCCGTTGCAGGCGGTGCGGCCGTGGGGATGCTGTCCGCCGGGAGGGCGGCGAGGGGACTTCGGGGCGGTTCACGCCGACGCGCCGAGGTCAGTAGGGTGCGCCCATGTCACCACACTTCCCGGATCCTGGACCGTTGACCCCATCGCAGGCCGACGGGCGCACGCCGGTCACGGCGGCGGATGTTGAGCAGGCCGTGCGGCTGGCGGTCGCGGCGCTGACGGACGCGCCGTCCGCAGGCTGGCGCGCCCCGGCCTGCGGACTGGAGTGGGACTGCTGGGAGACCCTGGAACACCTGGCGGATGCTTTGTTCAGCTACGCGACCCAACTCGCGCCCGCCCGGCCCCCGTTGGACGGGTACGTGCCGCTGCGCTGGCAGCGGGAGCGTCCCGCGGGGCCAGCGAGCGTGATCTTCGTCGATCGCGCCGTCGGACCCGCCGGCCCGCTTCAAGCCCTGGACGCCGGAGGCGGGTTGCTGGCGGCCATGGTCCGGACGGCTGCTCCGCAGGTCCGCGCGTTCCACTCCTACGGGGTGTCGGATCCGGCGGGTTTCGCCGCGATGGGCGTAGTGGAGACCCTGGTGCACACCCACGACGTGGCCGCGGGCCTCGGCCTGCCCTGGGACCCGCCTGCCGAGCTGTGCGACCGCGCCCTGGCCCGGCTGTTCCCCGAGGCGCCTTCGGACACCGACCGGTGGACCACTCTGCTCTGGTCCACCGGCCGCGCCGAACTGCCCGGGCACGGCCGCCGCGTCTTCGAGCGCTGGCACAGCGAACCGCTGCCGTGAGGACCGTCAGCCACTGCCCCAAGGGTTGACGACGGTGCGCGGTTCGGCCACCCACCCGGCTGCCAGCACCAGCCGGGAACCGCGGTGCACCGCGAGGAAGGCGAACGGGCGGTCGAACCGGACCTCGATCCGCCGGACCAGGTACGGAGGTTTGCGGCTCGACACGCCTGCGGCCGTCGCTCCGAAGGCCGTGGCGAACTGGGCGGCCGCGCCGATCGCGAGCGGCGCGGAGCTGATCCCCGGGAAGTGCCCCCGGACGGTGTCGGTGGCGGAGCGCAGGCCGAACAGGCCGGGGCCGGACAGCAGGTCGCGCTCCCCCGCAAGGTCGAACTCCGTGGTGCTGACGTCGAGTTGGTGATCCCGGCGGCGGCTTCGCCGCCAGAGCGCCCGCAGCCCCGGCCCGGGCTCGCCGTTGCCGAGCGCACTGCCGGGCCTCAGGGGGGCGGAGCTTTTCGACGGTGCGGACGGCGGCGGTCCGGGTTTCGGCGTCCTCGGCGTCCAGGCACAGGTGGATGTCGCGGCCGACCGGCGCAGCTCGACGGGCAACCCCGCCCGGGTCCACATATCGAGCCCGGCGACCAACTCGCGCCCCGCCTCGGCAGCCCGGTGCGGCCGCACGCCCAGCGCGAGCGCAAGTTCGCAGACGGCCGGGCCAGCGGCCCCCACGGCCAGGAAGGCCGACGGCGCCCAGGCCAACGGGGCGCTGAACACCGCGTTCCGGCCGGGCGTCGCGTCCGTTCGGGCCCAACGGGCCGTCGGCTGGTTCACGGCGCGGACGGTGTAGGACGAGATCGGCCCGGCACGGCTCCTCGGAATACAACTGCGCCCGGAGCTTGGGCGAGCGGCGGAGCGCCCCGCGACCGCGTTATCCGGCCGCGGCGGTCTCCGCGTCCAGCCAGGCCAGGTAGCCGGGCGACCCCGAGGTGATCGGCACGGCGATCACCTCAGGGGTGTCGTACGGGTGCAACTCGCTGATCCGGTCGATGAGTTGCCCGAGGAGTGCGGCCCTGGTCTTGAGGTCGATCCGCCACTCGGCGGCGTCCTGGACCTCGCCGTCCCACCAGTACACGGAGCGGACGGCGTGAACCTGGGCGCAGGCGGCGAGGCGTTCACGGACCAGGGCGGTGGCGAGAGCGCGGGCGGCACCCTCGTCCTCGTGGGTGGTGGTGACCACCAGATGCTGGGGCTCGGTCATGGCCCGAGCCTACGGGGGCGGGCGGGAGGCACCGGGTGGGCTCGGGTGGCTTCGGATGGCTTCGGGTGGCGGCACGGGCCGGGGTCGCTGGCCGCTGGCTCCGGCCACCGGCTCCGGCCGTGGCGCGCCATGGCGGCTCGGGCACCCCGCGCTCGGGCCGCCATGGCGCTTGACGGTTGACGGCCGCACTCCCGGTTCTCCTCTCCCGGAGGTGCGGGCCGCGCCGCCGCTTCGGATGGCTGTCTGCCACCACGGGTGGCCGGCGCCACTTCGGGCGGCTGTCGCCGCTGACCGCCCCGCGTGGGGGTGGGAGCGATCAGCGGCGGGACCAGAGGGCGGGGACGTTCGGGGGTTCCCAGCCGGCGAAGGCGGTGTGCGCCTGGATGCAGACGTACGTGACGCCGTTGTAGGTGGCCTGGTCGCCGACCTTGTAGCTGGTGCCGACCTGCCAGGTGGTGGTCCCGCCCGGGGAGGAACTCGGGCTCGGACTCGGCGAGTTGCCGGTCGGGCTGCTGCTCGGCCTGGGCGTCCCGTTGACGTTGAGCACGAAGTCGAAGCTGGCCTGGCGCCCGTTGCCGACCTGCTGGACGGTCATCACCAGCGCCGGGTCGAAGATGCTGTCGGTGGCGTTGCGCGGCTCGTTCGGGAAGTACAGCTGCGTGGTGAGGATCGGCTGCCCGGGGGCCTGCACCTTGACGTGGATGTGCCGGGTGCGGCCCGGGTAGAGGCCCGGGACGATCGTGGTCAGTGTGTACGCGCCGTTGGCGTCGCTGAACTGGTGGCCGCGGAAGGTGTACCCGGCGTTGTCGTAGCTGCCGTTGGTGTCGGCCTGCCAGAAGTCCAGGAGCGCGCCGGAGATGGGGGCGCAGTTGCGGCCGAACACGTAGCCGCTAACCGTCAGCGGGGTGCCAGGGGTGCCTGCGGTGACCAGGTTGGTGCGCAGCGGGGAGCCCGGCTTGAAGTACGGGCCCTCGATCTGCTCGCCGGTGGGCGCGTCGCCGTCGTGGCACGTGGGCGTGAGCGGGGCCGTTCCGCCGGAGGCGGCGGTGTCGCGGGCCAGGGCGGTGCCGCCGCCGATCAGCACCGGCACGGCGCCGACCAGGGCGGCGGCCTTGAGCAGGCTCTTGCGGCTGATCTGGCGGTCGCCCAGGGGATTGTGGGGGGTGGACATGGCTCTCCGTTCGGATGCTTCGTCGGACGCCGCCCGCCCGGATCCCGTGAGAGGACCATGACACCTGGAGAGGTCGGGTGTCCCCGTTCGGCGACGCTGTGGGGTGCCTCAGACGCTAGGCCCTGCCGCGCGGGCCGTCGATGGACGGGGGCCGCCGGACGTGGTGCATTCCTCAGCCGGGCTTTACCCACCGTTGACTGTGCCGGTTCTTGCCGGATTCGCTTCTCCCGCCCGGCCCCGTCAGCCGCTGTGTTCCCGGAACTCCTTTGGCGTACAGCCGACTTCGCGCCGGAAGAAGCGGCAGAAGTACGCCGGATCCGAGAACCCTCCCGCGAAAGCGACCTGACGGATCGTCATGTCGGTCGTGGCGAGCAGTCGTTTGGCCTCCAGGGTCTGCTGTTCACGGATCAGCCGGGCCGGTGTGCGGCCGGTGGCGTCCTTCACCACCTCATGCAAGTAGCCTGCGGAGACGCCGAGTTCGCGGGCCAGCGCGAGCACCGAGCGGTCCGCGCGATCAGCCTCGGCGATCAGCCGGGCGAACCGGTCCACCAGCGGATGCACCGGCGCTCTCGGCACCAGCGTCCCGTCCGCGCCCTCGCCCTGCCTGGCCACCCGCAGCGCGCGCACCAGCAGGACATGCAGCAGCGCCTGCAGCACCCCCAGCCGACCGTCCAGGCCGGCCCGGTACTCCGCGCTCAACTCCACGAGCAGCCGGGAGAGTTCACCGTGCCCTCGGCGGTTCGGGTGGGAAGCGGTGGCACCGGCCAGCGCGCGCAGCAGGGCGAGATCCTCCGGGTGCCGGTGCAGGAAGTCCTCGTTGAACAGCAGTACCCAGCCGTCGAGTTGGCGCGCCCGCACCCAGTGGTGCACCTGCCCCGGCAGCACCACGTACAGCACCGGCGGCTCGATCCGGTACTCCGCGAGATCGACGGCGTGCGTCCCGCTCCCCTTGGTCACGTAGATCAGTTCGTAGAACGAGTGCCGGTGCGGGAAGTCCGCCCTGGAGAGCGGCCCGATGGAGTCGAAACTGCCGGCGGCGAACGGCAGCAACCCCGGGTCCGGGACGTCCAGGTCGTGCAGTTCCAGGCCGGCGGGCGGTCGCAGCGTCATCGCGCCAGTGTGCGCGGGCTCCCCTCGAACCGTCCAGTGGTCCAGACCATGGACGGCCACCGCTGGGTGCTGGCACCCGGTGGCGGGGTAGGGAAAAGTCGACCAGCAAGTCTCGACCTGGCCCCGCTGACGCCGCCCTGTCCACCGACTGGAATGGGCGGGTGCTCACTTCTCCCCGCCAAGTTCGCCGCAGCCGCCGCTGGTTGTGGCCCGCCGGCTGGCTGCTCTGCGCGGCCTGGGCGGCCGCGTTCCCGCTGGTCTCCCCACTCGGCCCGCACCGCGACTGGGGTACCACGGCCGCCATCGGCTACCTGCTGGCCGCCGTCCTCAGCGCGCCGCGTCGCGATTGCCGATTGCTCTCCGCGGTGGTGGCACTCGGGGTCTCCGGACTGCTCCCGCTGCTTCTGGCCATCCGCTCGGGCGAGGGCCAGAGCGAGGTCACGGTGATCGGCCGGGCCGGCACGGAACTGCTGGCCCACGGCTCGCCGTACCTCGACTCCCCCACCTCCGTCCTGGACCTGACGCCGTACCTCCCCGGCATGGCCACCTTCGGCCTGCCACGCGCCCTGCTCGGACCGGACGCCGCACTCGGCGACCCGCGACTGTGGTGCGCGGCGGCGTTCCTGGCGGCGGTGGGGGGCGCATGGCAGGTGCTGCGGCGAGGTGGGGGGTCGCTGCATGCCGCCGAACTTCCGGCTGAACGGCTGCCGTTGGCGCTGACGGCGGGATCAACTGTCGGGCGGGGCGTGGGGCGCTCCGGCCTGCGGCGGCTCGGCCGAGCGACGCTCGCGGCGGACGCGGCAGCCGATCCGACAACACTCCCGGCCCCGACTGGCGACAAGTACACCACCCAAGGCCACCCGCACCCATGGGCCCGCCCGACGCCACCAAACCCACAGGCCACCACCTTGCGCACCCTGCGACCGTCCGCCCTGCGCGTCGATCGACCGGTCTTCGCATGGTGTGCCAGGCGGCTGCCGCTTCTCACCCAACATCCGTCCTTCAGTTTGTCGTTGGCGCCTGGCGCAGTCGCGTTGGTGGCCTCGCCGGTCGTGGCATTGCCGTTGGCGGTGAGTGGGGTCGATCTGCCGATGACCGGTCTGCTCTGCCTGGCGCTCGCCCTCGCGGCGCGGCGGCATGCGGGTGGTGCCGGGCTGGCGCTGGCGGTGGCGTGCACGTTGAAGTGGACGGCCTGGCCTGCCGTTCCGGTGGCTGTCGCGCTGCTCGGGGCTGTGGCCGGACGGCAGGCGGCGTGGCGCTGCGCCGGGGTCGCGGCAACGGTCGCCACCGCGTTGATGGCGCCCTGGCTGGTGCTGGCTCCCGGACCGATGGTGCGCCAGGTGTTCGCCTTCCCGCTCGGCCTCGGCAAGTGGCGGACGCCCGCCGCGAGCCCGCTGCCCGGACGCCTGCTCGCCCAACTCGCCCCGGGCGGCTGGTGGCTGGCGCTCGCACTGCTCCTGCTCGGCGGGGGCGCGGTGGCCGTGTCCCTGGTCCGCCGCCCACCCACGAACGCGATCGCCGCCGCCGATCGCCTGGCCGTCGGACTGGCCCTGGCCTTCCTGCTCGCACCGGCCGGACGCTTCGGCTATCTGGCGCTGCCACTGTTCCTGGCCGTCTTCACCCGTCTCGCCTCGGGTCGAGCAGGCGCCCGGCGGACGTCAACTCCCGCCCCGCAACCTGGCGTCGGCCAACCGGTGCCACGGGGCGCCGCACCCAGCTCCTCGCCGACCGACCCGCCCACGGAACGTCGCCCCACCTCTCCCGAACCGGTGTCCACCGGGCGCCGTCCCTGAGCGCCACACACCGCACCCGCCACTCCGGCCACCCGCCCCCGGAGCAATCAACTCCCTGCCCCCTAGCCTGCATTCATCGCTGTCACCTCCGCTGCTGCATCGCCGCCCCCTCCTCCGGCGCCGCGCCCAGCCCCCGGGTCACCAGCCCCGCGAACCGGTCAACTCCCGCCCCACGCGGGCCAGTCCCCACCGGCCGCCACCGCTGACCGCTGTCTCGCACACCGCCCCCGGGCCGATCAACTCCTCTCTGGCAAGCCAACGTTCACAGCAGCAACCTCCACCGCCGAACCGCCAATCCCTCCTCCGGCCGTGCGCCGAACAGCAACTGCTCCCCAGCCAGCGGCATCAACCGACTGCCACCCGACCGCCGCATTCCCCACCTCGGGTCATCAGCACCGGGAACCGGTCAACTCACCTCCCGCAAAGCGCAGTTCCTCCCCGCCGGCCACCCAGGGCCTTCAGCCCCGGGCCGATCCGTGTCGGTCCCGACCCGTGACCGCCCGATCGGGCCCCGCCATCCGATCCGCTCAACTTCCGTCCCCCACCCGCCACTTCCCTCCGAATCCACTGCGAGGCACCCATGACCACCACGCTGATCGTCACCAACGACTTCCCGCCCCGGCAGGGCGGCATCGAGACCTTCGTCCACGCGATGGCCGTCCGGGTCCCGGACCATGACGTGGTCGTCTACACCTCGGCCGAGCCGGGTTCGGCGGCGTACGACGCGACCTTGCCGTTTCCGGTGGTTCGGGATCGGTCGCGGATGTTGCTGCCCACGGGGCGGGTGGCGCGGCGGGCGGTGGAGATTGCGCGGGCGCACGGGTGTGATCGGGTGTGGTTCGGGGCGGCAGCCCCACTCGCGGCGATGGCCCCCGCACTGCGGCGCGGCGGCGTGCGGCGGCTGGTGGCCACCACGCACGGGCACGAGATCTGGTGGGCCCGGACACCCGGGGCCCGGAGCCTGTTGCGGCGGATCGGCACGCACTGCGATGTCGTCACGTACCTCGGCGAGTACACCCGGCGGCGGATCGGCCCCGCGCTCGGACCGAAGGCGACGCTTGAACGGCTGGTGCCGGGCGTCGATCCGACGCTGTTCCGGCCCTCGGCCACCGCGCGACGCGCGATCCGCGAGCAACTCGGCCTCGGGGACGCCCCGGTGGTGCTGTGCGTGGCCCGGCTGGTGCCGCGCAAGGGGCAGGACATGCTGATCCGCGCCCTTCCGTGGATCCGCCGCCGCGTTCCGGGCACCACCCTGTTGCTGGTCGGCCAGGGCCCGGACGAGACCCGCCTGCGGCGCCTGGCGGAGCGTCACGCCCCTGGCGCGGTGGTCTTCGCGGGCGGCCACCGGCACTCCGACACCGCTCCGTTCTACGCGGCCGCCGACGTCTTCGCGATGCCGTGCCGAACCCGCCGCGCCGGCCTGGAGGCGGAGGGCCTCGGCATCGTCTTCCTGGAGGCCTCCGCCACCGAACTCCCCGTCGTGGCAGGCCACTCCGGCGGCGCCCCGGACGCCGTCCTCCCCCACCGAACCGGCCTCGTCATCGACGGCCGCGACGTCCCCGCCCTCGCCGACGCCATCGCCTCCCACCTCGAAGACCCGTCCCACGCCGCCGAGTTCGGCCGCGCCGGTCGCACCTGGGTCCAGCAGGAGTGGTCCTGGGACGCCTCCGCCACCCGCCTGAACGCCCTCCTCGCCGGAACGGCGGCCGCCTCAGCCTGAGATGCCCGGCGCGAAGTGTCCCGTCTCATCGACGTCTGCACCGTTTCACCCGAGTCTGAGCGTGGACAATCGCATCGGCGTGGAGGAGCTCACGTCCCCTCGGTGAGGAACTGGCGGGCGCCGCGGAGCCTGGTCCGGAGCCGGTCCTGGGTGGCACGGCTGTCGAGGCGGACGTCGAGTGCTCCGGGAAATACGCTGTCGGCCCGCAGGCCAGTAGGGAGCCGGGAGGCGTCGAGCCCGTCGCGCCGGGCGATGAGGGTGCCGAGTTCGTGGCGGCTCACGGCATCGGTTCCGGCCAGGTGATGCACGCCGGACAGGTCGCTCGACGCAAGTTCCAGCAGGGCGGCAGCCAGGTCGGCGACGTGTACAGGGCAGCGGATGTCATCAGTGAAAAGGACACCGGTGCGGGCGCCTGCCGCGAGGTCGTGCACTGCGCGTACGTGTTCCGATCGCCGGTCGCCGATGATCAGGGAGGTTCGGGCGACGACGGCGCCCGGATCCACAAGGCGGACGCCGGTCTCCGCTGCGGCCTTCGCGGCGCCGTAGGGGGTGAGCGGGTCGGGGAGGCGGGATTCGTCATAGTGGATGCGGGCGCCGGAGAACACGGCGTCGCTGGACACGTGAACCAGGCGGCTGCCGTGCTTCGCCGCGGTCATCGCCAGGCGGACCGGTCCCTCGGCCGTGACCGTCCAATCAGGTCCGCCACTTGTCGCGTTGACGACCGCGCGAGGTCCCACCTTGGCCATGACTGCCTCGATGCGATCAGAGTCACGCAGGTCGAGGGCGTGCCACGAGACCTCCGGGGTGCTACCGGGCCGGGTGGCGAAGGTCGCAGCCGTCCCATGGCCCGCCGCTGCCGCTTGGCGGACCAGTTCGGCACCCAGGAATCCACTGCCGCCGATGATCAGGATGGTCATGGTGCAAAACAGTAGAGGGGTTGCCCCTCGCGCCGGCGGACCGCGCCGAGCGGCTTCGCAAGGAGCTCGCCGAGATCCACGCCGAGGTGGCCCGGCCGGCGTCCGCCGAGGTCGTGACCGGCCAATTCATCGAGACCGCACGATGCGGGCAGGCCGAGGATCCATCCATGGTCGAGGAGTTGGAGAAGCTGCGCGCGGCGTCAAGAGCCCGGTCGCATGTGACTCGGCGTTGCGCTCTATGGCAGCGGGGTCGCGATAGGGGCTGGGTCAGACTGGGCGAGGGTAGCTGTCCCGTGGGGTGCACCGCTCGTGCCCTGTTCCCAGCCCCGCCCGGTCTTCGCCGGCGGCCCGAGTGTAGGCGCCCCGGACGATATCGCCGGGTTCCTGATGTCCGCGGGCACTCGCAACACGGTTGTCCTGCACCCGACGATGCCCGCGGCCTTCGGCGGCGCCGACGAGGCAGACTGGCAGCAGCCACCGCTCACCGCCGCCACCGACCCTCGAAGGTTGGGCCACCGATGGACACCACACCGCAGGACCTGCTGGTCGTCGCCCTGGAGGCAGGGGCCGGCCCTCCCCCGGAACAAGGCGAACTGTCACTCGCACTCGCCGGCGCCGAGCTGATCGATCTGCTCGACGCCGGGGCAGTCCAACTGGACGGCACCCAGATCCTGCCCGCCGGCCCGGCGCCCGCCACGGAGGCGCTGCTGGCCGAGGCCGCAGCGGCGGTCATCCGACAGCCGCCGTTCGAGTCGGTCGAGGACTGGCTGTGGCGCCGGGGCCGAGGGCTCGCGGCCGCCTACGCGACCGCGCTCGGCACACCGCCCAGCATCCGCCACCCCCGCCTCCACCGGATACACGGAGCACAGGAAGCGCCCCAGGCGAAGCCCGGTGACCCCGCACCGCCCGAGTCCGCCGGACGCCGTGCGGCGATCGACCGCTGGATGTCGCGCGAGCCCGTGCTCACCACCCTGGCAGCGGCCGCCGGCATCGCGGCACTGTCGCCGGGCGCGCAGCCCGACATCACCGACGACGACTTGGCGGCAGTCCTCGCCACGGTCAACGACGCGGTCCGGGAACTGGACGCCGTACGCCGGCGTCGCGCCATCGAGAAGGCAGCGTTCGACAACATCTGGCGTGGCGCGGTCGGCTGAACACGAACCGGGCAGGCCGGCCGCCGGCGCTCCCGACCACCCGCGCCAGGGCCCCGCCCCGGCCACGCCGAGGCCGGACGGTGGGCCGGTGGCGGCGCAGCCGGTCAGCGGGGGGCGTCCGGGCGGTGGACGCTGAGGCTGCCGTAGGCCGACAGCGCGCCGGCCAGGTCGCCGGGCGCGTGCCGCAGCGTGGCGTCCAGGAAGGCGAGCGTGGTCGCGGCGACGACGCGGGGGCTCCCGGTGCGGCCGAGGGAGCCCACGATCGAGGGCACTGGCGGCAGGTACAGCGGGCCGTCCATGAAGGTGAGGTGGGCGGCGCCGGGGACGGTGAGCCGGTAGCTCGTCGCGGTGTTGGATGCGAGGGCCTCGGTGAGGCGGGGCAGGTATCGCGGGTCGGTGCTCGGGGTGACGGCCTGGGTGAGTGCGAGCACCGGCTGGTGGAGGGCCGGGGAGGCGGGGCCGTGGGGGTAGCCGTCCAGGTCGATGACGGCGGCGAACCGGGGGTCCTGCCGGGCTGCCTGCAGGGCGGCGGCACCGCCCATGGAGTGGCCGGTCCCCACGGCCCGGCCGGTGTCCAGACGTCCGGCCAGCGGGTCGCGCCCGGTCGACGGGTCACTTCCGACCAGCGGGGCGGCGATCGCGCCGCGGTCCAGGCCCTCCAGCTGGGTGAGGACGAAGCCGAGGTCGGCGGCCCTGACGGCCGTCCAGCCGGCCGCGAGCTCCTCGTCCGCGTCCCGGTCGCCGGTGGATGCGGTCGCGGCGCGGATGGTCCGGCCGTCGTCCAGGACGACCGCCGCGGAGTCGTACGGGTGGTCGAGGCCGGCCACCACGTAGCCATGGCTGGCCAGTTCCTCCGCCCAGGCGGTGTTCTGGGTGCGCACCCCGCCCGCTCCGGGAGAGAACAGCACGACAGGGAACCGTTCCCCCCCGCCGGCCACCGGGGCGTTGAAGACCGCGTGGGTGCGGGCCTGCGGTACGCCGTCGACCAGGAAGCCGGGCAGGCCGACGGCACCGGCCAGGGCATCGGAGACGGTGCGCGCCTCCTGCTCCGTGCGTCCGAGGTACTGGGCCCGCTGCGCGCCCGCAGGGCTCTTCCGCGCGGGGTACCAGAGCTGGACCACGACCGTGCGCCGGTCGTCCGGGTCGGCGGTGAAGGTCTCGGGGCGGTTCGGGTCGGTCCACTGCATCACCCGGGTGCCGACGGCGAAGGAGCCCGATGGCGTGGGGAACACGGGCACGGGAAACGCCCAGGCGGCCACCGGCCCGGCGGCGATCAGGCCGAGGCAGGCCACCGACCCCGGCAACGCCAGCCACCACCGCGCCCGCCACGCCCGCCGGCCGGGACGCCGCCGGAGCGTTCGGAGCAGCGGGGAGAGGGCGAACGGCAGCGCGACGGCACCACCAGCCAGCACCGGCAGCACCTGCCAGCGGATCCCCGCCACACCCAGCACGATCACGGACAGCACGAACACCGCCCCCGCCGCGATCGTGACGCGCGGACGGGCAGCAGGGGGAAGCCAGCGCGCCACCAGCAGCGCGACGGCGCCCAGCACGACAAGGAACTCCGGAAGGGACATGGACAGTCCCGCGATTGTCTCGGTCACCCCGCCATCCTCGAAGCGGCGCACACGGCGGCACATCGGCCCGCCGTCTCCGGCGCATGCCACCCCAGTCGCAAACGGACCCCCCGAAAGGGAGGCCGCTGTGCGACCGCAGAAGGTACCCGGGCTCCTCCTGCGGTCGTACTCCGGCGCGGTGTCCTCCGACGGCGGACGGACGTGCGCCGCCGCCCCCGCCACCTACCGTGGCAGGACGGATCACGGCAAGGGGGGACCCAGGGGGCCGTGGGTCCTGTCCCCTGGCGGCCGGCTCCGGCCGTACGCGGCGGCGGCCCCGGCCTGCGGACCTGGACCGCCACGGCGCCGCACCGGCAAGGGACATCGACAGGGACGTGACGATGACGGAGGCTGCCGCAGGGCACGACAATGCCCACCGGTACGCCACCGGGACCGCGCACAGCAGGCGACGACAACCGGGCTGCCGACCACGGCCCCTGACCCCGCCACCGCCGCCACCGCCACCGGGCGGGCGACGGGGCCGGCGGAACCGACACAAGCCGCCCGGCGCTACGGCCGGCGGCTGCCGCCCGCCGTACGGCGCGCGCTGCCGCCCACGCCGCTCCTGCTGATACCCCTGCTCCTGCTCCATGTCGCGGCCACGCGCGCGCCGCACGAGCTCCCCCTGGCCGCGGCCCTCACCATCGCCCTCACGCTGCCCCTGCTGTGGCGGCAGCGGGCCCCACGCACGGTGTTCGGCGCCGTCGCAGCCGCAGCCTTCGTCCAGTGGCTGGCGAACGTCCAACTGCCCGCGGACGTCGCGCTGTTGGCAGCCCTGTACACGGTGGCCGCGCACGCGGGCGGACGCGCGACACTCGTCGCCGGCGCCGTCGTCGAGGGCGGGGCCCTGCTGGCGTGCCTGCGCTGGGCGACGGAAGACACATTCCTGGCCCCCTTCGTCGCGCTGACCGCGACCGTCGTCGCCACCGTCGCCCTGGGCACGAACGCGCGCACCGCGCGCACCGCGCGCGCCTACCTCGCCGCCCTGGAGGAACGGGCCGCACACCTGGAACAGCACCAGGACCAGCAGGCACGACTGGCCGTCACCGAGGAACGGACCCGCATCGCCCGGGAGATGCACGACATCGTCACCCACAACCTGTCCGTCATGGTCGCCCTCACCGACGCCGCCGTCCAAACGCAGCACCGGTCACCCGATACGCCTCACCCGGGAACTGCGCCCCGACGTCGTCCTGATGGACGTCCGGATGCCCGGGACCGACGGCATCGAGGCGACCCGCCGGCTCACCCACATCTCCCCCAGGAGCAAGGTACTGATCCTCACCACCTTCGACCTCGACGAATACGGCTTCGCCGGACTCGCCGCCGGAGCCTCCGGCTTCCTGCTGAAGAACACCAGGCCCGAGGAACTCCTCACCGCGATACGCAACGTGGCCGCGGGCGACGCCGTTCTCGCCCCAAGGATCACCCGCCGCCTGCTCGACGACCTCCGGCCGCACCTCCCCCACGGGAGCCGCACCGACCACCACGACGAACGACTCAGCCGGCTCTGCACGCGCGAACGCGACGTCCTCGTCAAGGTGGGCAGCGGCCTGTCCAACGCCGAGATCGCGGCCGCCCTGCACCTCGCAGAGGCAACCGTGAAGGCCCATCTCGGGCGGATCCTGCAGAAACTCGGACTCCGCGACCGGATCCAGGCGGTCGTCTTCGCCTACGACAGCCGCC
Source organism: Kitasatospora sp. NPDC059673 (assembly GCF_042734215.1). Taxonomy (NCBI): domain Bacteria; kingdom Bacillati; phylum Actinomycetota; class Actinomycetes; order Kitasatosporales; family Streptomycetaceae; genus Kitasatospora; species Kitasatospora sp. NPDC059673. The sequence continues at coordinate 73,628 of NZ_JBHWEN010000001.1, forward strand.
TCGTCCACCCGAACTGACACCACCGCCCCCAACGGGACAGCCTCCCGACCCTTCCACTGGCGGTTACATCGGCGGGCATCGGCAGCGGTGCGTGGCCACCGTCGGTGCCGGTAGCGCAGCCAGGCGTGCAGCAGTGTGGTCGTGGTGTCATCGAGGTGGACGATGTGGCGGCCGTGCGCGCGGCGGATCAGATTCTGTCGGCGGGCGAGCAGAACGTCGGAGAGGGTGAGGTTGCGCAGGTCGGTGCCGTTGGTTGCGTGGAGGGCGGCCAGGGCCATGACCAGGCGGTCAGCGGGGCGAGTGCTGGTCTCAAGGAGCCCGGCGAGCCGGTCGGGGGCCAGAGTGGCGGGCAGCAGTTCACTACCAGGCCACCCTGGCCAACGCCGCAGCGCTGGACGGCGACAGGCCCACCGCCACCCGCTCCCTGGCCGCCTCGCAGACAGCCATCGAGCGCGCGACCGGCGCCCCCGGCGACTCGTGGGCCTCGCACTACAGCATCGGCCGCTGGGCGCACGAGGCCGGCATGATCCTGGCCCGGCTCGGCGACTCGGCGAGCGCACAGGACCAGCTCCACCACGCGCTCGACATCCACGGCCTCGACCGACGCCGCACCCGCGCCATCGTCCTGGCCGACCTCGGAGCCGTCCGGCTCCGCCAGGATGACGTGGACGGCGCCATCGCTTCCTGGAACGACTTCCTCGACTGCTCGGACGGCATCCGCTCGATCAAGATCCAAGACGCCGTCCACGACATGCGAGCCCGCCTCTACCGGCTCCGGGATGCGCGCGGAGTCGAGGAGCTGGACGAACGAGCAGCCGCCCTCGAATGACCGGCACGCAGGTGAGCCGGGTGCTGGAGCGGTCGGAGGGCGTCAGGCCGGGTCGGCCGCCGCGTGGTCGCGGTAGGCGAGGACGGCGAGGACGCGGCGGTTGCCGTCGGTGGGGTTGAGGTCGAGTTTGGTGAAGATGTTGCCTGCGTGTTTGACCACGGAGGCTTCGGTGACGGTGAGGCGGTGGGCGATGGTCTGGTTGTTGAAGCCTTCGGCCATCAGGGCGAGGACTTCGTGTTCGCGGGGAGTGAGGCGGCGCAGGGGGTCGTCGGCGGTGCGGTGGGCGAGAAGGATGCGGACGACTTCGGGGTCGATGACGGTTTGGCCGGCGGCGACGCGTTCGAGGGCGTCGGTGAAGTCGGCGACGTCCATGACGCGGTCCTTGAGCAGGTAGCCGAGGCCGCCCCGGTCGGCGGTGGCCGCGCCGAGCAGGCGGGTCGCGTAGGCGGTGGCGACGTACTGGGAGAGCACCAGGACGGGGAGGCCGGGGTGGCGTTCGCGCAGGTGGAGCGCGGCGCGCAGGCCCTCGTCGCGGTGTTCGGGGGGCATTCGGACGTCGGTGACGACCACGTCGGGGCGGTCCTCCTCGACGGCCCGGATCAGCTGTTCGGCGTCGCCGACGGAGGCGGTGACCTGGTGGCCGAGCCGGGTGAGGAGTTCGACCAGGCCGGCCCGGAGCAGGACGGCGTCCTCGGCGATCACGATCCGGAGCACGGGACCTCCAGGCGCAGGCGGGTCGGCCCTCCGGTGGGGCTGGTCACGGTGAGGCGTCCTCTCAGGATGGCCACCCGGTCGGCGAGGCCCTGCAGGCCGGCGCCGGTGGCGGGGTCGGCACCGCCGCGGCCGTTGTCGGTGACGGTCAGCACCAGGGTGTCACCGTCGAGCGCGCCGTGGACGGTGATCTCGTCGGCGTCGCTGTGCTTGGCGGCGTTGGTGAGCGCCTCGGTGACGGTGAAGTACGCGGCGCTCTCCACCGGCCCGGGCAGCCGGTACGGCAGGTCCAGATCGACCAGCACCGGTACCGGGTGGCGCAGCGCCAACTCGGCGACGGCGGCCGGGAGTCCGTGGTCGGTGAGCACCTGCGGGTGGATGCCCCGGACCAGGGTGCGGAGCTGGTCGAGGGCGAGCCGCGCCTCGCCGCGGGCCCGGGTGACGAGCGCGGCGGCGGGGCTGTCCTGGCCGCGCAGTTCGAGTTCGGCGAGGCCCAACGTCATGCCGAGGGCGACGAGTTGCTGCTGCGCGCCGTCGTGCAGGTCACGTTCGATGCGGCGCCGCTCGGCCTCGAAGGCGTCCGCCAACCGGGCCCGGGAGCGGGTGAGTTCGACCACCTGCGCGCCGAGGTCCTCGTCGCGGACGGTCAACAGCAGCCGGGCGAGCCTGACTTGCGCACCGGCCACCAGCGCACCGCTGTACGCCGCGATCACCAGGCCGAGCAGGCCGACGCCGCTCGCCACGAGCCCGTCGAGCGGACCGGACACCGCACGTCCGGGCAGCAGCATGACGGTGTCCGGGCTGACCACCCAGATGAACACCGGCGCGGACAGCAGGAGCAGGCCGAATCCGATTCCCGCCGCGAACACCAGGCCGACGGCGGTGAACACCGTCGACTGCAGGGCGGTGTAGCCGAGTTCGCGCCACGTGGCCCGCTCGCGCAGCCGGGTGCGGATCCATCGCCGGGTCACCGTCCGGTGCGGATCGGCGAGTTGAACGGGCTCGACCAGGCGCAGGCGGTGGCGTTCCAGCGCCCCGACCGGCACCCCGAGAACGGCTGTCGCGGCGAGGATCACCAGCCCGACCCCGAGCCCCGACAGGGCGACGCCCGCCAGCACGCCGACGGCCAGCACCAGCAGCACCAGTACGCCCTGCACCGCGCCGCTCACCAGCAACGCCCAGGCCCGCCAGGGCCATCCGGACACCAGGAACCGCAGCGGCCGCCGCCGCACGGCCGCCCACACCGCGATGTCCATCCGCCCACCGCCCCCTTTCGTGCTCGGGCATGCCGCAAGCGGTCGGTCCTCGCCCGCCGGCGCCTCCCGCAGCGCGGTCTCCGGCTGCCGGAGGGCGGGCCGGTGCGTGAGGCGGGACGGGCGGCCGGCTGCTGCGAGGTCGCCGCGGCGCCGGGCGTTGCCGGCGGCGGCTGTCGAGGCCCGTGCCCCGTATTGGATCACGGCCCGCCGCCGCCCCGGCCCCCGGGTCCGCACGTCCGTCCGCACGTTGGCCCGCGCGCTCGGGCGTGCCGCCTGCGGTCAGTCCTCGCCCGCCAGCGCCTCCTTCAGCACGGCCGCCGGCTGGTGGAAGGCGGGCCAGTGCGTGATGCGGGAGAGGCGGTCGACCGCCCGGGCGAGCCACTCCGGGTCGCCGAGGAGCTGGGCGTTGCCGGCGGCGACGGTCGAGGTCATCAACTCGACGGTCAGCAGCACCTCTTGGGCCGGGTAATAGTGCGGGTGCCGGTCGAAGGTCAGCTTGCGGTCCTCGTACGGGTGGCGGAGGGTCAGGTAGAGGTAGCCGATGCCGGGCCGCTTGGAGGGCCACAGGCTGTCGAGCCCGAAGCCGGCCTCGAACCTGCTTCCTCGCGCGAAGCGCCCGATGTGGATGCCGATCCCGTCCATCACGCTGGACCAGCGGATCAGCTCGCCCTCGATGTCACCGGTGTGCGGCACCATGCCGTCCGCCCGGAGCTCCACCCAGCGGCCACTCAGCAGCGTGGAGTCCCCCACTGCCCAGCGTCCGTCGAGAACTTCCAGCGGCCCGTAGTACTTTCGTTCGTCCCCCATGGCAACGATTTGATCACCCGGGTCTGCGGAGCCGAAGCCCCCGCCGCGTCGGAGCGTCAACTGCCGGTGCCCTTGGGGCTGCTCAGACGATCACGAGTTCGCCGCAGGATTCGGTGAGGGCGGTGCGGGCGTCCGCCGGGATCTCGTGGTCGGTGATGAAGCAGTCGAGGTCGGTGAGGGCGGCGAAGCTGCTGAGGCCGACGATGCCCCATTTGGTGTGGTCGGCGACGGCGACGGTGCGGTGGGCGGAGGCGATGAGGGCGCGGTTGGTCTGGGCCTCGGCGAGGTTGGGGGTGGTGAGGCCGGCGTGTTCGCTGACGCCGTGGGCGCCGATGATGAGGAGGTCGACGTGCAGGGAGCGGATCGCCTGGTCGGCGAGCGGGCCGACCAGCGCGGCGGAGCGGGTGGGGGCGCCGCCGGTGAGCAGGAGGTCGGGGCCGTCCTCGGCGGTGTGGGTGCGCAGGAGTTCGGCGACGGGGAGGGAGTTGGTGACGACGGTGAGGCCGGGGACGTCGAGCAGGCGGGCGGCGACGGCGTAGGTGGTGGTGCCGGCCGAGATGGCGACCACGCTGCCGGGCCGGACCTGGGCGGCGGCGGCTTCGGCGAGCGCGGCCTTGGTGTCGGTCTCCAGCCCGGACTTGGCCTCGAAGGCCGGTTCCTCCGCCGTGGCGGTGCGGGCGACGGCGCCGCCGTAGACCTTGCGGACGGCGCCGGTGCGGGCAAGGGCGTCGAGGTCGCGGCGGACGGTCATGTCGGAGACGCCGAGCCGGTCGACCAGTTCGGCGACCTTGACGGCTCCGTTCCGGCGTACCTGGTCGAGGATCAGCGCCCGTCGCTGGGCGGCGAGCAGTGCGCCGTCGGTCACTCGGTCCTCCGCCGGGGTGTTGGGGAGCCGCCAGCATAGTCGACGGGTTCGACACTGTTCGGCTCTGGTGCTGTGTGTTTGAATGTGTTGAGTATCGCCGAGTATCCCCTATGTCGTGATCACCCGCTGGAGTGCCCGATGACCACCGACGCCGCCGCCACCAGCGCAACCGACACCACCGAAGCCTTCGCCGCCGCCTACGGTGACGCCCCCGACGGCGTGTGGGCCGCGCCCGGCCGGATCAATGTGATCGGTGAACACACCGACTACAACGAGGGGTTCGTGCTGCCGGCGGCGCTCCCGCACACCACCCGGGTCGCGGCCCGGCGCCGTACCGACGGCCGGATCCGGCTGACCAGCGTGCAGGGCGACGGGAAGGTCACCGAGCTGGCCCTCGACGGGCTCGCGCCGGGCGCGGTGCCGGGCTGGGCGGCGTACCCGGCGGGCGTGTTCTGGGCGCTGGCGCAGGCCGGTCACCCGGTGGGCGGCGCGGACCTGGCGTTCACCTCGGACGTGCCGACCGGCGCGGGCCTGTCCTCCTCGGCCGCGCTGGAGTGCGCCACGGCGATCGCCCTGGACGAGCTGTTCGGTCTCGGCCTGGACGCCCCGGCCCGGGCGCTGCTCGCGCAGCGCGCCGAGAACGACTTCGTGGGTGTGCCGTGCGGCGCGCTCGACCAGATGGCGTCCAGTTGCTGCGTCGCCGGGCACGCGTTCTTTCTGGACACCCGCACGCTGACCGGCCGCCAGGTGCCGCTCGACCTGCCCGCCGTGGGCCTGTCGCTGCTGGTGATCGACACCCGGGTCAAGCACGACCTGGGGGACGGCGCGTACGCCGCGCTGCGGGCGGGCTGCGAGCGGGCGGCCGAGCTGCTGGGCGTGCGGGCACTGCGCGACCTGGGCATCGAGGAGCTGGCGGCGGCCGAGGAGAAGCTGCCGGCCGAACTGCGGCCGCTGGTGCGGCACGTGGTGACGGAGGACCAGCGGGTGCTGGACACCATCCGGCTGCTGGACGCGGGCGAGCCGCGGGCGCTCGGCCCGGTGCTGACCGCCGGGCACGCCTCACTGCGCGACGATTACCGGGTGTCCTGCCCGGAGACCGACCTGGCGGTGTCCGCCGCGAACGCGGCCGGCGCGCTGGGCGCCCGGATGATGGGCGGCGGCTTCGGCGGTTCGGTGCTGGCCCTGGTCGACACCGACCGGCTGGGCGCCGTCGAGCGGGCCGTGTGCGCCGCGTTCGCCGAGGCCGGGTTCGCCGCCCCGTACGTGTTCCCGGCCGTTCCCTCGCAGGGTGCCCACCGCATCAAGTAGGCAGGGAAGCACGGAGCCCCGCCCCTTCCCTGGGCGGGGCTTCGCGCTGAGGAACGCTGAGGAACGCCGAGGAACCCCGGTGGCTACAGCTCGCGCAGCGTGCGGGCGGCGGTCTCGGGGCGGATGTCGTTCATGAACGCGCCCATGCCGGACTCGGTGCCGGCCAGGTACTTGAGCTTGCCGGCCGTCCGTCGGATGGTGAACAGCTCCAGGTGCAGGGCGAGTTCGGCCTCGGCGGGGCGCGGCGCCTGGTGCCAGGCGGCGATGTAGGGGGCCGGCTCGGGGAACAGCCGGTCGAAGCGGCGCAGCAGGTCGAGGTGGAGCCGGGGGAACTCGGCGCGGGCCGGCTCGTCGAGTTGGGTGAGGTCGGCGACCCGGCGGTTGGGGTACAGGTGCACCTCGTAGGGCCAGCGGGCGGCGAACGGGACGAACGCCGTCCAGTGCTCGCCGGCCAGCACCACCCGGGAGTCGGGGTGGCCGAGGGTGGCCCGTTCGGCGGCGAGGACGTCGTCGTACAGGTTGCGGCCGGTGGCCCGCTGGTGGTCGGTGACCTTGGCGAGGGCCTGCGTGGTGCGGGGCGTGGTGAACGGGAGGGCGTAGATCTGGCCGTGCGGGTGGCCGAGGGTGACGCCGATGTCCGCGCCGCGGTTCTCGAAGCAGTAGACCTGGCGGACGTCGGGGCGGGTGTGCAGTTCGGCGGTGCGGTCGGTCCAGGTGTCCAGGACCAGGCGGGCCTGCCGCTCCGTCAGGTCGGCGAAGGACGCGCCGTGGTCGGGGGTGAAGCACACCACCTCGCACCGTCCGGTGCCGGGCGTGAGCGTGTACGGCCCGTCCGACCAGGGGGTGACGAGTTCGGCGGAGGAGCCGGCCAGCGACGGGAAGCGGTTCTCGAACACCGCCACCTGGTAGTCCGCGGCGGGGACTTCGCTGAGCCGGCCGTCCCGCGAGGGGCACAGCGGGCACTCGTCGGCCGGCGGGTGGTAGGTGCGGCCCTGTCGGTGTGCGGCGATGGTGACCGCGTCGCCGGTGAACGGGTCGATGCGGACCTCGGAGGCACTGGCCGCCGGGGCCAGGGGCCGTGCGTCGACCGCGTCGCGCACGGCGGGCTCGGTGTCGTAGTAGATCAGTTCGCGGCCGTCGGCCAGCTTGGTCACCGTCTTGTGCACGGCGGCGCTCCCTCGAGGTTCGAGCATCACATCAAACATCTTCGAACATGAAGCACCGCAATGCAACATTCGTGGGCGGCCGGGAGACCCACTGCGGGCCTGTCTGTGCCGTCCGCTAGAGTCCGCCCGAACGAATGGGAACGGCATGGGCCCGTTTCCAGGGGGAGAACCAGAATGTTCAGGACCGGACGTACCTTCCTCGCCGCCACCGCCGTCGTGCTCGCACTGACCGCGACCGGCTGCGGAAACAAGGACGCCGACGGCAACACCGTCAACAAGGCCGGCAACTCCGCCGACAAGGGCACCTCCTCGGCCCCCGAGCTGGCGCCCGCCGCGGCGCTCGCGCTGGTGGGCGAGAAGACCACCGCGGCCAAGTCCGCGAAGTCCGAGGTCACCATGCAGGTCGGCACCGGCAAGGCCACCACCGTGAAGGGCGCGATCTCCTGGGAGCACGGCCTCCAGGGTGAGCTGGCCGGCACCATGGGCGGGCAGATGGCCCAGAACCTCGCCAAGGCCGGCAGCGACGGCACCTTCACCGCGCGCTACCTCAGCGACGCCATGTACATCAACATGGGCTCGGCGATGGCCGCTCAGCTCGGCGGCGCCCACTGGATCAAGTACAACTACGCGGACCTCGCCCGGCTGATGGGCGCGGCCGGCGACAGCCTCAAGAGCCAGTTGCAGAGCTCCGACCCGGTCGCCTCGGTACGGGCCCTGATCGCCTCCGGAAAGGTCGGCAAGGCCGGGACGGAGAGCCTGAACGGCGTGCAGGTCACCAAGTACACCGGTGACCTCTCGGCGTCCGAGATCGCTCAGGGCACCACCAAGGGGCTCACCCAGGAGCAGGTGGACGCGCTCCAGAAGCAGTTCGCCGCCGCCGGGATCACCAGCGATCACATCGAGGTCTGGGTCACCGGTGACAACCTGCTGGTGAAGAAGGTCGAGCAGATGCAGAGCAAGGCCGGTCAGATCACGACCACGGCGACCTACTCCGACTACGGCACCGCGGTCACGGCCACCGCCCCGAGCGAGAGCGACACGGTGGACTTCACCAAGCTCGTGGCGGGCGCCAAGAGCGGGAGCTGACACAGCACGCGCGGGGCGGTCCGACCGCCCCGCGCGTGACTGCCGTCGATGTCGGGATTACTTCTTCTTCGGCGCCGGCTTGTCCTTGATCCGCTGCGCCTCCTTGCGGACCTCGGCCTGGATGGTGCGCTCGCGCTGCAGCCAGTCGGGGTTCTCCTCGCGGAGGGCGTTGATCTGCTCGGTGGTGAGCGCCTCGGTGATCCCGGCCCGGTTGAGGCCGGTGACGGAGATGCCGAGGCGGGCGGCGACCACCTGGCGCGGGTGCGGGCCGTTGCGGCGCAGGTCGGCGAGCCACTGCGGCGGGGTGGCCTGCATGGCGTTGAGCTCGTCGCGGGTGACGACGCCCGCCTGGAACTCGGCGGGGGTCGCCGCCAGGTAGATCCCCAGCTTCTTGGCCGCAGTCGCGGGCTTCATGGTCTGGGAGCTCTTGGGCTTGGGCGTAGTCATGGTCCAAGGGTATAGGGAGTGCGCACCTGCCCAGGTCACGGTGGGTAGCCTGGACGGTGTGACCGAGATCGAGCAGCCTTCCTCTTCCTTCCGCCTGGTGTACGTGCCCGGGGTGACGCCGACCAAGTGGCTGCGGGTGTGGGGTGAGCGGCTGCCCGACGTCCCGCTGGAACTGGTGCAGTCCACGCCCGTCGCCGGGCACGAGCTGCTGCTGTCGGGCGGCGCGGACGCGGGCCTGGTGCGGCTGCCGGTGGACCGGACGGTGCTGAGCGCGATCCCGCTGTACACCGAGACCACCGTGGTGGTGTTCCCGAAGGACCACTGGCTGGCCGCCGCCGAGGAGGTGTCGGTCGCGGACCTCGCGGAGGAGATCGTCTTCCACCCGCAGGACGACGTGCTGGAGTGGCCGCAGGGGCTGCCGGGCCGCCCGGCGTTCGAGCGTCCCGCGAGCACCGCCGACGCGATCGAGCTGGTGGCGGCGAACGTCGGCGTGCTGGCGGTGCCGCAGTCGCTGGCCCGGCTGCACCACCGGCGTGACCTGACCTACCGCGTACTGGCGGACGTCCCGCAGTCGCAGGTGGCGCTGGCCTGGCCGGAGGCGGCGACCACCGACCTGGTCGAGGAGTTCATCGGCATCGTGCGCGGCCGCACCGCGAACAGCTCCCGGGGGCGCGCCGCCACCGAGCCCGCGAAGAAGCAGCCCGCAGCGGGCAAGCCCGCCGCCAAGCCTGCCAAGTCGCAGGCGCAGCCCGGCAGTCGGCAGCAGAAGCCCCGGCCGGGGCAGCGTGCCGGCGCGCCCCGGAAGGGCCAGCAGGGGCAGGCGAAGCGGGGCCGCAAGCGCTGATCCTCCGTCAGGTGTGCTGGCGCGTTCCCGCAGTTGGCGCGGTGTGGCCCGCATGATGGTCGGCGGGCATCCTTGCCGTACCGACCGAGGAGAGAATCCACCATGGTGCACGCACGGGCCGGGCAGCCGGCGCAGCCGCAGGACCTGATCGACGTCCCCCGCCTGGTGACGGCCTATTACGCGCTGCATCCGGACCCGGCGGAGGTCGGGCAGCGGGTGGCGTTCGGCACCTCGGGCCACCGGGGTTCCTCGGTGCGGACGGCGTTCAACGAGGACCACATCGCGGCGACGGCGCAGGCGATCTGCGACTACCGGGCCGAACAGGGCACCATGGGGCCGCTGTTCCTCGGCGTCGACACCCACGCGCTGTCCGAGCCGGCCCGGGTCACCACGCTGGAGGTGCTGGCGGCGAACGGCGTGACGGTGCTGCTCGACACGGCGGACGGCTACACCCCGACGCCCGCCGTCTCGCACGCGATCCTCGCGCACAACCGCGCCCGCCCGTCCGCCGCGGCGGACGGCATCGTGGTGACGCCCTCGCACAATCCGCCCGGCGACGGCGGGTTCAAGTACAACCCGCCGCACGGCGGCCCGGCCGATTCGACCGCCACCGGCTGGATCGAGCGCCGCGCCAACGAGTTGCTCGCCTCCGGGCTGAAGGAGGTCCAACGGGTGCCGTACGCGCGGGCGTTGGCGGCCGACACCACCGGGCGCCACGACTTCCTGGGCGCGTACGTGGACGACCTGCCCGCCGTCCTCGACCTGGACGCGGTGCGGGCGGCGGGGGTGCGGATCGGCGCGGACCCGCTGGGCGGCGCGTCCGTCGCGTACTGGGGGCGGATCGCCGAGACGCACCGGCTCGACCTGACGGTGGTCAACCCGTTGACCGATCCGACCTGGCGGTTCATGACGCTGGACTGGGACGGGAAGATCCGGATGGACTGCTCCTCCCCGTACGCGATGGCCTCGTTGATCGACAAGCGGGACGCGTTCACGCTGGCCACCGGCAACGACGCGGACGCCGACCGGCACGGCATCGTCACCCCGGACGGCGGGTTGATGAACCCGAACCACTACCTGGCCGTCGCCATCGACTATCTCTACCGGCACCGCGAGGGCTGGCCGGTGGCGGCCACGGTCGGCAAGACGCTGGTGTCCTCCTCGATGATCGACCGGGTGGCGGGCGCGCTCGGCCGGGAGCTGCTCGAAGTCCCGGTCGGCTTCAAGTGGTTCGTGGACGGGCTGCTGAACGGGACGGTGGCGTTCGGCGGTGAGGAGTCGGCCGGGGCGTCGTTCCTGCGCCGCGACGGCTCCCCGTGGAGCACCGACAAGGACGGCATCCTGCTGGCCCTGCTGGCCTCCGAGATCACCGCCGTCACCGGCCGCACCCCCTCCGCGCTCCACCGCGAGCTCACCGCCCGGCACGGCGACCCGGTCTACGCCCGGGTGGACGCCCCTGCCGACCGCGCGCAGAAGGCCGCCCTGGCGGCGCTCGACGCCTCCCGGGTCACCGCCGACACGCTGGCCGGCGAGCCGATCAGCGCCGTCCTCACGCACGCCCCGGGCAACGGAGCGGCGATCGGCGGCCTGAAGGTCTGCACCCACAACGCCTGGTTCGCGGCCCGCCCGTCCGGCACCGAGGAGGTGTACAAGATCTACGCGGAGAGCTTCCTCGGCGCCGAGCACCTGGCGCGGGTCCAGGACGAGGCCCGCACCCTGGTGGCCGAGGTGCTGGCGAAGCCCTGACCGACGGACAAGGCCGACGGCCCGCCGGGTGCTCCCGGCGGGCCGTCCGTGCGCCTCGTCAGTGCTGGCGGCGCAGGTGGGTGTGCAGGCCCTCCAGGACTTCGGCGGCCTGCGGTTCGCCCATCTCGCGGCACCAGGCGCCGGCCGCCTCCAGCCGGGTCAGCGCGTCCTGGGTGCGGTCCAGGCGGGTGCCCTCGATCAGGGCCGCGTAGCGGATCGATTCGGCGCGGGCGAGCCGGGCCTCGGGGCCGGCGGCGCCGAACGCCTCGATCGCCAGTTCCATCTCGGCGAGGGCCTCCTCGGGGCGCCGGAGGCCGACCAGGGTGCGGGCGCGGGTGTCGTGCAGGGTGCCTTCGGGGCTGTCGCTGCACAGTGCGGGGCCGTCCCGCCGGGCGGCTTCGACCAGTTCGGCGGCCTCGGCGAGCCGGGCGAAGGCCTCGTCCTGGCCGTCCGGGCCGCGCGTGTCGGCGGTGAGCCGGGCGAGGCGCAGCAGCATGTCGAAGACGGCGTCGGCCTGAGGTGCGGTGCGGTGGCTGTCGAGGGCACGCTGCCGGGCGAGGTCGGCGGCGGGCCACTGGCCGGTGCGGGCCAGGGCGACGGTGGCCTCGCAGGCGGCCACGGTGTGCACCTCACGGTCGTCGTCCCGGTCGGCGGCGAGTTCGGCGACGTGCAGGAACTCCTCTGCGGAGGCCCGGTGTTCGTCGAGTTCGCGCAGGGTGCGGGCGAGGTTGAGCCGGATGTGCATCTGCTCGCGGACGTCGAGGTCGGCGAAGCCGGGCTCCAGGCGGACGGCTTCCAGGACGGCGGCGGCGTCGGCGAACCGGCCGGCCGCGGCCAGCACCTGGCCGAGCCGGCCGCGGGCGGAGGCGGCTTCGTCGGCCTGCCCGGCGTGGTCGAGGCGGGCGGCGGCCTCGGTGAGGGCGCGGGCGGCGGAGTCGTATGCGCCGCGGGCGAGGTGCACCCGGGCCAGCAGGAGCTGCACCCGGGCCGGGACGGCGGAGCGGTCGCCGTACTGGGCGGCGAGCTTCAACCCATGGTGGGCGAGTTCCTCGGCGCGCTCCAACTCCTCGGCGTCCAGCGCGAGTTCGGCCTGCCAGCCGTGGATGCCGACCAGCTTCCACGGGACGTCCGCGGCCTCGGCCCGGAGCCCGGCCTGCCGGATCAGCTCGGCGCTCTCCTCCTTGCGGCCGGTCAGGAAGTAGGCGCGGGCGAGGAGTTGGTGGGCGCTGATCTCGGTCAGCGCGTCGCCCTGCCGGACGGCCTCCTCGCGCAGGCGGGCGACGGCGGCCTCGGAGCGGGTGAGGTCGCGCTGCTCGGGGCCGTCGGCGTCGTGCTGGTGGGTGTCCGGCAGGTCCTGGCGGATGGTGAGGACGGCCCTGGCGTGCAGCACGGTGGTCAGGGCGTCCTCGGCCCGGGTGGCCCCGGCCTCGACGAGTTCGCGGACCCGCTGCTCGATCCGGTCGAGTTCCGCCGCGGTGTCGGCGTCGGTGTCGGCACCGGCGTCGGCGTCCGGTGTGGGCAGGGACGCCGCCAGTGCGCGGCAGCCGAGGGCCTGGGCGGGGCGGTCGGCCTGCTCGAAGTGCTCGGCGGCCTCGGTGAGGTGGGCGGCCAGTTCGCCGTCGCGCAGGCCGTCGCGGCGGGCGCGCTGTTCGGCGAGCTCGGCGCGCAGCAGGACGAGCGGCCCGAGCTCGGGGTCGTCCGGGTGCTGGTAGTCCTCGGCGGTGGCGAGGGCCTCGATGCGCCGCCACAGCGCGACCGCCTCGGGGTGCCGCTGCTCGTGCAACTCGCGGGCGCGGGCGACGAGTTCGGCCAGCGTCTCGGTGGCGGCGGGGGTGCTCCGCGCGGGCTGCGCCGGGGCGGGCGCGGGCGCGGGGGTGGCGGCGCGCAGGCCGAGGGCGAGCGGTTCGGCGAACAGCGGGGCGCGGCCGAGGCGTTCGCGGCGGGCGTCGCCGACGGCGGTGGTGCCGTGGCGGGCGTCGAAGCGGGCGGCGAGCGCCTCGCCCTCGGTGCCGAGCTCGGCGAGCAGCGCGCCGGCGGTCCAGCTGGTGCCGGGCGGGCCGGCCACCGGCAGGTCGCCGTGGCCGGTGGCGGCGAGCCGGGCGAGCAACTGCTGGGCGCCGGTGAGGAAGTGCAGCCGGGCCAGCGGGTCGCCGTGCTGGCCGAACAGGTCGCGGTTGTCGGCGAGGATCTCCAGGCCGCGCGGTTCGTTGCCGGTGAGGGCGCAGAACTCCAGGTGCAGGCCGATCTCCTCGGCGGCGCGGGAGCGGCCGCGGGCCCACCGGTAGCCGGCCAGGTGGGCGGAGCGGGCCTCGTCGGTGCGGCCGGCCCGCAGCAGCGGCAGCAGCACGTGGGCGCGGCTGACGTGCGGCTCCTCGGCGCAGGAGTGTTCGCCGTCGAGCACCGGCTGCCAGATCGTCAGCGCCCGCGCGTCCTCGCCGAGGCGGACGAAGTGCCGTGCCTGGGCGCGCAGTTCGCAGGCCTTGCAGTCGCTGAACGCGGAGCGCGGGCGGGCCGCCCACAGCTCGAAGGCGTTCTCGGCCCCCTCGCCGGCGAGCGCGGCGAGGTGGTACTGCTCGCCGTAGTAGGGCTGCAGGTCGTGGCCGGCGGTGCGGTAGTGCTCGCGCAGTTCGCCGTGCCAGCGGCGGACCGCCTCCAGCGGAACCTCGGGGACGCTGCGCAGGGCGTTCGCGACCCACTTGTAGCGCCAGTCGGTGGCGCGTTCGGCCCAGCCGTCGAAACCTTCGGGGTGCTTCTTGCGCAGGGTGACGATCCGGGCGAAGACCACCGGGAGCTTTCGCCGTTCGGCGTCGTTCTCGTAGGCCTCCATCAGGTCGAGGAGGGCGTAGGCGAGCAGCTCGGGGTCGTCGAACTGCTCGGCGGCGTCGACGAGTTCCTCGGCGGTGACGGTGCGCTGCCGGCCGTACGGCTGTTCGTCGTTGGCGCGCAGGGCGGCGCGGACGGCGTCGATGGTGTCGAGCATCACGGCTCCCGGTGCGGCGTGGTGGGCTCGTGGCCGAGCATGGCGTGGTCGAGCAGGGCGAGGAACGAGCGGTTGAGCAGGGCGGATTCGCTGGCCTTGAGCGGGCGCCGGGTGAGCAGCAGGGCCTGGCCGTACAGCGCTTCCACGGTGGTGGTGGCGAGTTCGCGGTGCCGGATCGCGGCAGCACGCCGGACGAGTGGGTTGAGGTGGTTCAGGACGAGTTGGGCGCGCGGCGCGGAGCTGCCCAGCGAGCCGAGGATGTCGGCCCACAACCCGTCGGCCTGGTCGGCGAGTTGGGTGCGGGTGCGTTCGTGCCGGGCTTCCCGGTCGTCGAGCAGCAGGGCGGGGGCGCTGCTGGGGTGGAAGGTGCGCAGCGCGACGTCGCAGTCGAACCGGCCGAGGACTTCGCGGGCGGTGGCGAGGAACGCGGCGGCGGCGAGTTCGGTGGCCGCATCGACGTTGTCGAGGTGCGCGGTGACGGTGGCCGGGTCGAGGTCGGCGACGGTGGTGCCGGTGCGGATCTCGGGCAGCCGGTGCACCAGGTCGCGGTCATAGGTGTAGCCGCCGTTGACCACGCCGAGGCCGGCGGCGCCGGCGATCGGGGCGACCTGGCGGAACTCCTCGACGGTGCGGGTGACCAGGATGACGGGGTGGGCGCGGGCGAACTCGTCGAGGGTGACGTTGCCGTCGGTGGTCTCGAACGGCAGCCAGGGCAGCAGCATCCGCAGCAGTTGGTCGTCGTGCCGGGCCAGCGACTTGACGGCCAGGTGGTGCACGGACAGGAAGCGGTGCAGCAGCGCCGGGTCGCTGGCGGACAGGCCGGTCAGCCAGTCGCGGATCCGCAGCCCGAGTGCCTCGCGGACGGCGGCGAGGGTCTCGTCGGCGTACAGCGCCTCGCGGGAGGCGGTGGGGCGCAGCCGTTCCGCGTCTACCACGCAGCGCACGAAGAACGCCCACTCGGGGAGCAGTTCGTCGGCCTGGTCGGAGAGCAGCATGCCCTTGAGGTGGACCCGGTGCCCGGCGCGGCGGGACGGCGGGACGGCCTCGGGCAGCACGTAGGCGACGCCGCTGAGGCCGACCAGCGGCAGGTCGAGGTCGATGGTGTCGAGCGGGGTGAAGTCGAAGGTGTCGCGGCAGTGCGCGGTGAGCGCCTCGCGGCGGGCGGCCGGGGTGTCGTGGCGGCGGGCCCAGGGCGCGGGGGTCTCGCTGATCCGCGTGCTGCGGCCGGCCGCGTCCAGCACCGTCACCTGGTGGCGCAGCAGGCTGCCGTAGTGCCGGGCGAGTTCGGTGACCCGCCGGGTGGAGGTCCATTCCTCGGCGTCGGCCCGGGGGGTGAGGGTGACGGTGGTGCCGGGCTCGGGGCGGGCGCCGGCGGGCAGCGTGGTGATGGTGTAGCGGCCGTCGGAGCGGCCGCGCCACTCGATCACCGGGGCGTCGGGGGTACGGGCGGAGCGGGTGCGGACGGTGATCTCGTCGGCGACCACGAAGCAGGCCAGCAGGCCGATGCCGAACTGGCCGATGAACTCCTGGCGGGCGTCCGCGAGTTGGCCGGCGTCCAGGGCGCCGTCCGGGGTGCGCTTGGAGCTGCGGCCGATGGTGGCGAGGAAGGTGTGCACGTCGGCCTCGGTGAGGCCGACGCCGGTGTCGGCCACCGAGAACTCCTCGCCGGTGGTGACGGTGATCGTGGCCGGCGCGGTCGCGTCGAGCTGCTGCCGGGCGGTGATCGCGTCGACTGCGTTCTGCAGCAGCTCGCGCAGGTAGACCCGCGGGCTGGAGTACAGGTGGTGGGAGAGCAGGTCGACCAGTCCGCGCAGGTCCACCTGGAAGGTGTGCGCGTTGGGGTCGTTCGGGGTCACCTTCGAGGTCACCGGGCGGGTCCTTCGCTTCGGAGGTCGGTGCGGGTCGCAGCTACGGCCGGACGGCGGGCCGTGCGGGGCACGGCTGCGGCTGGACGGAGGTCGGTACGGGGCACGGCGGTGGCCGGGCGTCAGGCGCACGCGGCGCGAATGCCGCCGGGCGTCAGGCGCACGCGGCGCGGATGCGGCGGAAGGTGTCCACCGGGTCGCCGCCGAGGTAGTTCCAGGGGTCTTCGCAGACGGCGCCGCCGATCTCCTGGAAGATCAGGTTCGCGGCGTGCGGCTGCCCGGCCAGGTAGAAGGCCAGCGCGAAGGTGTTGTGGGCCTGCGGCCAGTTCCGGCGGCGCAGGTGGTCGGGGTGCCGGATCGAGCGGTCGGCGGCCTCGTGGAGCTGCGCCCGGACCGGGTCCCGGTCCATGTAGGACGCGTCCTCGCCGGAGGGCAGGGCGAGCCAGTGCTCGATGTGGGCGAGGGCGACGAGCTCGCCGAGCGGGCTGCCCTCGGGGGCGGCGAGCATCGAGGCGCGGGCGAAGGAGTGCATCTGCTCGTGCGAGCCGCTCCACTTCTCGCACAGCTGCTGCAGCCGCTGGCGGTGCGAGGCCGGGTGGCCGGGGCTGCGGCGCAGCGCCGCGTCGAAGCGGTACCGGGCGGCGGCCCGGTCGATGGAGGCGCCGCGGCCGCTCATCTGCAGGAAGAGCCAGGGGCCGAGCAGCTCCGGGTCGAGTTCGGCGGCCTTGAACAGCAGTTCCTCGCCGGCCTCCAGGCGTTCGTGGAAGGTCCGCCACTGCTCCTCGCTGACGTACTGCGCGCGGGCGCCGGTGCGCGCCTCCCAGCCCCAGTGGATGTGCCGGGCCCCGTACGCGAGCAGGGTCACCGGGTCCTCGGGGTCGGCTTCGAGGGCGGGGCCGAGCCAGCTCTCGCTGCCGGTGTGGTCGGCGAGGTGGCTGATCATCAGGGCCAGGTCGTCCTGGTCGAGGGCGCGGTCGAGGACGGCGCGGACGCCGGGCCAGTCCCCGGCGGCGGCACGCTCCCGCAGCAGTGTCAGCTCGGGGTCGCCGTGGGCCGGGTCGATGGTGAGGCCCGGCGCACCGCCGCCCGCGTTCCGGCGGCGCGTCAGCCGCGCGAACAGTCCCATGCCCGGTTCCCCTCGAAGAGTGCTGTGTGTCCACGTGGGCGGCCTTCTGCTGCCCTCGGACGGATGTTCATATCACGTCCGTGCGACAGGTATGCGAATCTTTCCCGGGATCCGGACCGGGGGCCTGGGCTCAGGCTCGCCCGCTGATCCGGTCGGCGAGGGTGGCGAGCGGGGAGGTGCGGGCGTGCTCGTGCCGGTCGGCGTGGCGGTAGACGGCGTAGAGCGCGTGCACACCGAGCCAGCGCAGCGGTTCGAGCTCCCAGCGGCGGACCCGGTGGCCGACCCAGGGCAGCTCGGTGAGCTCGGTCCGCCCGCCCTTGCCGAGGTGGCGCAGCGTCAGGTCGCGCAAGGTGCGGCCGGCCAGGTTGGTGGTGGCGACGCCGCTGCCGACGTAGCCTCCGGCGAAGCCGACTCCGGTGGCGCGGTCGAGGTCTACGGTGGCGCACCAGTCGCGCGGGACGCCGAGCACGCCGGACCAGGCGTGGTCGATCCGGGCCTCGGCCGCGGCGGGGAACATCTTCCGGAGAATCTCCCGGAGTTGGGCCACCGTGCCGTCGGGGGTGGTGCCCTCCTGGTCGATCCGCGAGCCGTACCGGTACGGGTAGCCGCGGCCGCCGAGCGCGATCCGGTCGTCGGCGGTGCGCTGCGCGTACATGTAGGCGTGCGCCTCGTCGCCGAGGACCTCGCGGCCCTCCCATCCGATCGCGTCCCACACCTCGGCCGGCAGCGGCTCGGTGGCGATCATCGAGGAGTTCATCGGCAGCCAACTGCGCTTCTGGCCCGCCAGGTTGGCGGTGAACCCCTCCGTGCAGCGGAGCACCACCCGGGCCTCGACGCCGCCCTGCGCGGTGGAGACCCGACCGGGGGCGATCGCGGTGACGGGCGTCGCCTCGTAGATCCTCACGCCCGCCCGTTCGACGGCCGCGGCCAGCCCGACCACCAGCTTCGCCGGGTGCACCCGCGCCCCGTTCGGCGTCCAGGTCGCTCCCAACACGCCCGGCACGTACAGCCGTTCGGCCGCCTGCGCGGCGTTCAGCAGCTCCACCTGGTCCGCACCGAACTCCTGCTCGTGCGCGAACCTCTCTTTCAGCCGGGCCAGTTGGGCGGGCGAGGTGGCGATCTCCAGCACCCCGCCCCGGTGCGCGTCGCACTCAATGCCTTCCGCGGCAGCGGCCCGCAGGGTCTCCGACACCGTCTCGTTCATGGCGAGTTGGAGCCGTCGCGCCGCGTCCTCCCCGTGCGACCGGGCGTACCGTCCGCGCCCCGCGATCCCGTTGTACAGCCATCCGCCGTTGCGTCCGGACGCCCCGTATCCGCAGAACTCCTTTTCCAGTAGCACCACTTCGAGCTCGGGCGCCGCCTGCTTCAGGTAGTGCGCGGCCCACAGACCGGTGTATCCGCCACCGACCACACAGACGTCCGCCGTCACCTCCCCCCTCAGCCCGGCCCGCCGCTCGGGCAGCCCGGTCGCCGCGTACCAGAACGAGACGCCGCCATTGACGGTGGTCATGTCCACCCGCTCCACCCTTCTTTGAACCACGCCCCTCGATGTGCAGGGACGCTATGTGCGCCGCCCCGCCCCGGGCAACGGGCACCGTGTCAGGCCGACCGGGCCCGGCCTGACACGCTGCCCGGCCGGTGCGGCACACGCGTCCGGGCCCCGGGTACTGGCCGCCCTCGCCGAACGCGTCGAGTCGGCGGCCCCGAGCACGCCGCGGCCCGGACCGGTCGAGGGCGGGAGGTGGCTCTGATCGTCCACTACCGCTCGACGACCGGTCCGGGCCCGGCGGCCGACCGCGGCCTATTCCGCGGTGAAGACCTCGCGGCCGCCCACGTAGGTGCGCAGGACGCGGGTTTCGGCGATCTCCTCGGTGGGGGCGGCGAACGGGTCGCGGTCCAGGACGACCAGGTCGGCGAGGTGGCCGGGGCGGAGGATGCCGGTGGTGTCGAGGTGGTTGAGGTGGGCGGTGCCGGCGGTGTAGGCGGCCAGCGCGGTGGCCAGGTCCAGGCGCTGGTCGGCGAGGAAGACGGGGGTGTCGGGGTCGGCGCCGGGTTCCCGGCGGTTGACGGCGACGTGCAGACCGTCGAGCGGGACGGAGCTGGAGACCGGCCAGTCGCTGCCCGCGGCGAGGGTCGCGCCGGAGCGCAGCAGGTCGCCGAACGGGTACTGCCAGGCGGCGCGTTCGGGGCCGAGGAAGGGGATGGTGAGTTCGTCCATCTGGGGTTCGTGGGCGGCCCACAGCGGCTGGATGTTGGCGATCGCGCCGAGCTCGGCGAACCGGGGCACGTCCTCGGGGTGGACGAGTTGCAGGTGGGCCAGGTGGTGGCGGTTGCCGCGCCGGCCGTTCGCGGCGATCGCGGCCTCGACGGCGTCCAGCGCCTCCCGGACGGCGCGGTCGCCGAGGGCGTGGAAGTGCACCTGGAAGTCGAGCGCGTCCAGCGCGGTGACGTGCTCGCGCAGCGCGATCGGGTCAACGAAGCTCAGACCGCTGTTGCCGGTGGCGCAGCCGCAGGCGTCCAGGTACGGGCTGGTGAGGGCGGCGGTGAAGTTCTCCGCGATGCCGTCCTGCATGATCTTCACGGCCCCGGCGCGGAACCGTCCGTGGCTCAACTTCTCGCGCCGGGCGACGAGTTCGGGGATCTGTTCGGCGCCGCGCTCGCGGTCCCACCAGAGCGCGCCGACCACCCGGGCGGTCAGCGTGCCGTCCTGCGCGGCGGTGAGGTAGGCGTCGGACGGGTCGTCGTTGCCGCCGAACGCGCCGAGCAGGGCGTCCTGCCAGGCGGTGATGCCGAGCGAGTGCAGCATCCGCTGGGCACGCAGCAGGGCGGCCAGGCGGTCGGCGGCGGTGGCCTGCGGGGCGTGCCGGCCGACCAGGCCGACGGCCCCTTCCTGGAGCATGCCGCTCGGGGTGCCGTCGGCCTCCCGCTCGATCCGGCCGTCGGCCGGGTCCGGGGTGTGCCGGTCGAGCCCGGCGATCTCCAGCGCACGGGAGTTGGCCCAGGCCCCGTGGTGGTCACGGTTGGACAGCAGCACCGGCCGGTCCGGCACCACCCGGTCGAGCAGTTGCCGGGTCGGCAGTCCGCCGTCGAAGCTCTCCAGCGACCAGCCGCCGCCGGTGATCCACTCCCGCTCGGGGTGGGCGGCCGCGTACTCGCCGATCCGCTGCAGGTATTCCTCGACGGTGACGGTGCCGGTGAGGTCGCAGGAGGCCATTTCGAGGCCGCCGTAGACCGCGTGGATGTGCGCGTCCTGGAAGCCGGCGATCAGCAACTTGCCCTGCAGATCGACGACTTCGGTGCGCGGCCCGATCAGCTCCCGGACTTCGTCGTGGCCGACGGCGGTGATCTGCTCGCCGCTGACGGCCAGCGCGCTGGCCCGGGTGCGGGCGGCGTCGCCGGTGTGGATCGGGCCTCCGGTGAAGACCAGGTCGGCGTGGTTCATGCGGGAATCTCCAAGTGGTGCAGAGGATGTGACGGTACGTCAGTCTTGCTCGGTGAAGTACGGCGAGCGGCGCCCCCAGCGCGACCAGGCCGCGGCCAGCAGTCCGGAGCCGATCATCAGCACCGGCACCGAGAGTTCGAACCACCCGTTGTCGGCGGCGAGTTCGAAGTGGTCGGTGGAGTCGTAGAAGGTCCAGGCGAGGTAGCCGCCGACCAGCAGCAGCACCGTTCCGCCGAGCAGCGGCGCGACCACCGCCTTCAGCCCCTCGACGAGGTTCTCGCGCAGCAGGTGCCGGAACCGCACCGCGGAGGCGATCGCCACCAGCGCGTAGTAGAGCGCGACCACGATGCCGATCGCGTTGACGGTCGCCGAGATCAGCTCGGTGACGGTCGGGATCACCAGGGACAGGGTGGCCAGCGCCAGCGCGATGCCGGTGATCAGCCAGGTGCCGGCGGACGGGGTGCGGTGGCGCGGGTGCAGCCGCGTCCAGACCTTGCCGAGGGTGCCGTCGCGGCCCATCGCCAGCGCGCCGCGCGCGGTCGGGATCACCGCGGCCTGCAGCGAGGCCGCCGCCGAGCAGGTCAGTGCCACCAGCGGCAGCGCGGCCAGCGGCTGGTCGGCGAGCTTCTCGGCGAAGTAGGCCAGGCCGGTGGCCCCGTTGTCGGCCAACTCGTCCAGCGGCAGCACCCGTTGGAAGGCGGTACCGGCGAACAGGAACAGTCCGAGCATCAGCAGCAGCGACCACAGGCCGCCCCGGGTGGCGTCCTTCGGGTCGTGCACCTCCTCGCCGACGCTGAAGACCGACTCGAACCCCCAGTAGCAGAACACCGCCAGCACCATGCCCTGGGCGAGCACGCTCGGCGACGTCAGCTCGAACGGGTTGTACCAGGACAGGCTGAACGGCTGGTCACCCGCGAACAGCCCGTACCCGCAGAACGCGAGCAGCACCGCGTACTCGAAGATCAGCAGGTACTTCTGGAGCGCCGCGGCCAGGTCGAGTCCGCGCACCGCCACCACCGTCGCGCCCACCAGCACCAGCATGCCGATCAGTGTGCACTGCACGCTGGAGTCCGGGTCCAACTCCACGCCGAGCAGGGAGTGCAGCCCTGCCTTTCCGACCAGCTGGACGAGCGCCGAGCCGGTCACCGTGGTGGTGTACGCCATGAAGACGATGGTGGAGACGATGTTGACCCAGCCGGTCAGGAAGCCCAGCCACGGGTTGAGCACCCGGCCCACCCAGCGGTACGAGCTGCCCGCGTCGGGCTCGACCTGGTTGAGCCGCCCGTAGCCGCAGGCGATGCCCAGCACCGGCAGGAACGCCAGCAGCATGATGGCCGGCAGGTGCAGGCCGACCACCCCCGCCATCAGGCCCAGGCCGATGCCGATCGAGGTGGTGGCGGCCGTGCTGGACGCGGCGATCACCACCACCGCGCCGACGCCGACCGACTTGCGCATCGCCTCCGTGCCGCCGGCGCCGGTGCCGGTGCTGGGGAGGCCGTTGTCCTCGACCGTCGTTGCCAAGGGATCACCACCGATTCAATCGTGGGGGAACGCCCGTACGGCGGGCGCGAATTGAGGGTGCACCGCCCGGGGTCGGCGGCGGCGCGGCAGTGCGGCGGCGGCCGCGAAGCGGGCGGCGCGCCGGGGTGGGGGAACGCACCGGCGGGAGAACCGGTGGCACGTCATGAAACCTGCGCCCGCTTCACACGTCAATGCTGTTGACGTAAGCTCGCCGACCATGAGCGACCGAGTCGTCCCGGAGACCGCACGCCGCCGGCGGCGCCCCACCAAGCAGGGCACCGTGCTCTCCGAGCAGATCATCATCGAGACCGCGCTGCGCCTGGTCGGCCAGCACGGCGCGCAGGCGTTCACCGTCCGCCGCCTCGGCGCGGCGCTGGGCGCGGACCCGAGCGCGATCTACCGCTACTTCCACAGCACGGACGACCTGCTGCTCGCCGTCGCCGACGAACTCATCGGACGCGGCCTGCGCGGCTGGCAGCCCACCGGCGACTGGCGCACCGACCTGCGCGAGGTCGGCCTGCGCATCCACGCCCATTCGCTCGCCCACCCGCAGGCCGCCGTGCTCGCCGCCTACCGCACCACCGGCCGCGCCAACGAGATCCACGCCATCGAGACCATGCTCGGCATCCTGCGCGACGCGGGCTTCCCCGACCCGGATGCCGTCAGCCTCTACCACGCCTTCATCGACCAGGCCCTCGGCTTCGCCGTCCTCGACTCCGCGGCACTCGCCCTCCCCGCGCCCGCGCAGAACGCCGATCTCGCCGTCTGGGACACCGCCTACCGCACCCTCTCCCCCGCCACCCATCCGCACATCGCCGCCACCACCCACCTGCTCGCCGCCGACATGCGCCACAGCGCCTACCCCCTCGCCCTCGACCTCCTCCTCGAATCCCTCGCCGCCCGCCTCCCCGACCCGCTTCGAACTGCCCACCCCTGAGCGGACTTCCGCGTTCGCGTCCGCCCGGCGTGCCACCGGCGCCCGGGGTCGCGGTCGGCCGTAGGGTCTGGGGGCGGGGATCGGCGGCGAGGCCCGGAGGGCGGCGGGATGCGGATCTACATCACCTCGGTGTTCGTCGAGGACCAGGCGAGGGCGCTGCGCTTCTACACCGAGGTGCTGGGCTTCGTGGTGAAGCACGATGTGCCGCTGGGCGGCGGGGCGCGGTGGTTGACGGTGGTCTCACCGGAGCAGCCGGCGGGCACCGAACTGCTGCTGGAGCCGTCGGGGCATCCGGCTGCGGGCCCTCGGCGTGGAGTTCACCCAGCAACCCACCCGGCTGGGGCCCGTGACGGCGGCGGTGTTCGACGACACCTGCGGCAATCTGGTGCAGATCGTCCGGGTCGTATAACGACGGGCGGTGCGTGGGCCGCGTCCGCTACCCTCCCCGCGTGATCATTGAGGGGACGCGCGAGGGCGCGAGCTGGTGGGGAATCGTCAAGTCGCGGGCCGCGGCGGGCTGGTGGCGACTGTTGCTGTTGGCGTTGGTGCCACTGCTCGCGGAGTGGGCGGTGCAGTTCGGCGGAGCGGCGGTCCGGGCCCCGTTGGCGATCACCCTGGTGCTGCCGGTACTGGTCGGGGTGGCGGTGTCGGCCGTGGTGTGGGCGCCGAAGCTGGAGGTGCTGTCGGGCCGCCGGGGCCTGCTGGGCACGGCCGGGGCCGGGGTGGCGGTGCTGGCCGTGGCCCTGCTGGTGCCGCAGGCCCGCCGCTTGGTGATCACGGCGAGCTTCCTCATTCCCGAGTCCGCCGTCGGCGCCCGCAGCAACGTCTTTGCCACGTTGGTCCTCCCGCCGGGCGGCGCGGTGCTCGAACTGGCCGCACTGCTCGGCTCGCTGGCACTGACGCTGCTGCCGATGGCGGTGCTGCTGGAGGGTGCGGGCGTGCGCCGGGCGTGGGCGGTGCTGCGCGGCGACTGGCGGACGGTGCTGCGCGCAGTCGGCATCACGCTGATCCCGGCGATGGTTTCGTCGCTCGTGCTCTCGGCGCTCATCTCCTCGCCTGCCATCGGCTTCGACCACGCCTTCGTGATCACGATGCAGCTGACCCAGGCACTGATCAATGCCCTGATGGACTCCGTCACCGCGGTTCTGCTGTACGCGACTTGGCAGCGCGCTGCGGTGGTGCGGGGCGGCAACGGCGCGGCGCGGGAGGCGGTGTCGGCGGGAGTGTGACCTCAGGCCGGGCTCTGGGCGAGGATCCGCCCGGCGACCAGGTCGGGCGCGTCCATCGGCAGTGAGTGCCCGGCGCCGGGGACGATCTCCACCTGGGCAGTGGGCAGCACGCGTCCGATCCGGGCGGCGACCTCGGTGGAGTCGTGCAGCGCGCTGCGTGCGCCGAGCAGGAACAGCGCGGGCAGGTCGATCCGGCGCAGTTCCTCGTCGGTGAGCACCGGCGGGACGGGCAGCGCGCGGCGGAAGCCCATCGCGGCGCGGGTCAGCCGCATCAACTCCTCCTCCAGCACGGCACTGTTGCCGACCGCCCGGGCCAGCCTGGGCCGCAGCGCGCGGGGCGCGGACGCGGCGAGGCCGCCGGCGATCAGCCAGGCGTAGAAGCGGAAACCGAAGCCGTTGAACCCGGCCGGGTCGAGCAGGGTCAACGCGCCGACCCGCCCGGGGTGGTGCAGCCGGTGCTGGAGCGCGACCCACCCACCGTACGAGCAGCCGACCAAATGGGCGTCGGCGAGGCCGAGTTCGGCAAGGACGCCCTCCAGCCAGGCAGCGGCATCGGTGCCGTCGCCGATCGGCGCGGTCTGCTCACTGGCGCCCGGTTCGCCGATCGGGTCGAGGGCGAACACCGGGTGGCGCTCGGCGAGTTGGCCGAGCTGATGGTGCCACATCAGCGCGTTGCCGCCGGACGCCGGGAGCAGCACGATCGGCCGCCCGCGCTCGGCGCCGGTGCGATGGACGCGGGTGGTGCCGTACTCGCCCGGAACGTCGATGGCGGTGCGGGGGCCGGGCCAGAGGGCGGCCAGGGCGTGGTCGTAGGCCGTGCGGAAACGGTCGGCGGCCTGGGCGTTCCGGAACTCGCTGATTCGCATGGTACATGTGTATCACGGCATGATACGGGTGTACCAGGGAGGCCGGACCATGAACACGAAGCTCGAACACGAGGAGCGCCGACGGCAGATCGCCGAGGCGCTGCTCCGGATCGCCGACACCCAAGGACTGCAGTCCGCCAGCATGCGCGCGGTCGCCGCCGAGGCCGGCGTCTCACTGCGGCTGGTCCAGTACTACTTCGAGACCAAGGAGGGCCTGCTGCTGGACGCACTCGCCCGCCTCGGCGCCCAGCTCCAGGCCCGGATGGCCCGCTGGATCGCCGCCGCCGGCAACCCGCCCACCCCACGCGCCCTGATCACCGCCGTGCTGGCCTGCATCCTGCCGACGGATGCCGAGAGCCGACGCATCGCCCGCACCTACACCGCCTACTACGCCCTGGTCCTCAACGACCCGGCGGCACTGGAGAAGCACGGCACCGGCCAGGCCGACCTGCTGGAGTCCTTCCTCACCAAGCAGCTCCACGCCGCCCAGCAGGACGGCACCCTCTCCCCCGCCCGCAACCCCCGCATCACCGCCGCCGGCCTGGCCGCCCTGGTCAACGGCCTCGGCCAGAGCGTCCTCGGCGGCCAACGCGACGGCGAGGCCGCGCTCGCCATCCTCACCCACCACCTGGACGAGCTGTTCGCGCCTGCGAGTTGACGGCAGGGCGAGACCCGGACGAGGAACGTCTCCCACTCGCTCGGCGGGCGGCCGGTCCCGTCATCGCACCGGATCTGCGGCAGCCACTCGACGGCCGGCAGCTCCCCGTCCTCGCGGACCAGCCATCGGAAGTGGACGGTGACGGACGCCTCGTCCTACCCCCCGGGAGCGCACCCTGAACCGGCCGTTCCGGCCCGCGTGTCGAGGGGCTCGGGTAGGTTGCCCGTCATGAGTGATCATGGAAGTGTCCGCTGGCCGTCCGCTCCCATCAGCACCGAGCGGCTGGTGCTCCGACCGTCCGAAGCCCGCGACCGGGCCGGGTTCGTCGAGCTGTTCGCCTCGCCGGAGGTCGGCACCCACATCGGCGGCGCCCGTCCGCGCGAGGACCTGGAGCGTGCGGTGCCGGAGGTGCCCGGGCAGCGGCCCGGCGTGTTCGTGGCCGAGCTCGACGGCACGATGATCGGCCTCGTCACCCTTGAGGTGCGCCCCGCCGACCGCCCCGGCCACATCCGTCCGGAGGCCGGCGAACGCGAACTCGGCTACCTGTTCCTCCCGCACGCCTGGGGTCACGGCTACGCCGCCGAGGCCTGCACGGCCGCCCTCGACTGGTACGCCGACGCGCTCCCGGCCGAGCCGGTGGTGCTCTGCACCCAGCTCGCCAACGGCGCCGCCGTGCGCCTCGCGACCAAGCTGGGCTTCACCGAGGTCGAGCGGTTCGAGGAGTACGGCGCCGAGCAGTGGTTCGGCGTCCGGCAACCGCGCTGAACTCCGCTGCCGGGTAACGCCGTTCACGAACGGGCCGCTCGCGCCGGAAGGCGTGCGGTAGGTTGCCGGGCATGACCGACCTCGAAGCCATCGCCTGGCCGCCCTCCCCGATCCGCACCGAGCGGCTCGTCCTGCGCGAGCCCGAGGCCCGCGACCGGGCGGCGGTCATCGACCTTTTCACCTCGCCGGAGGCCCGCGAGTACCTCGGCGGCCCGCGTCCGCGCGCGGAGGTCGAACAGGCGATGCCCGAGACGCCCACCCGGCGGCCCGGCGTGTTCGTGGCCGAGCTCGACGGCACGATGATCGGCCTCGTCACCCTCGACCGACGCGACACCGACCGCCCCGGCCACGTCCGCCCCGAGGGCCTGGAACCCGAACTCAGCTACCTGTTCCTGCCGCACGCCTGGGGCCACGGCTACGCCACCGAGGCGTGCACGGCAGCCCTCGGCTGGTTCGACGGCGCGCTGCCCGGCGAGCCGGTGGTGCTCTGCACCCAGACCGCCAACGAGCGGGCGATGCGCCTCGCGACCAAGCTGGGCTTCGCCGAGGTCGAGCGGTTCGAGGAGTTCAGCGCCGAGCAGTGGTTCGGCGTCCGCCTGCCGAGCTGAACTCCGCACCCGCGCACGCGCCGAGCCGCCACCACCGAGGCCTGCGCGGACGCTGCCGGGGACCGGACGCTCATGCGACGGCGCGGACCTCATCGACAACGCCCTCAGCGCGCTCATCGGCACGGTCGCCGCAGTCGTCACGGCCGTCGTCCGGCGGCTCGCGCCGCCCTACCGTGATGCCGCCGGGATCGTTGCGAACCCCACCGCCGGCCAGTACGAGACGGCGCGGCAGGTCGCCACACAGCTGTTCGGCCCTGGCACTGTGGTCGAAACCTGACGTTCAGTCGGATTCCTTGCAGAACAGGAGACTTCATGACCGTCCTCGCACACGAGCTGACCACTCCCTGGGAGGCGGTCTTGATGGAGCCGACCGCGGGCAACGGCACGGGCGTCCTCGTCCTGGCCGGGTCGAGCGGCCGGGTGGACCGCCAACGGGCGAGGCTTCTCGCCGAGCGGGGGTTCCTCGCTCTGGCCATCCGCTGGTACGGCGGACCGGGGCAGCCGCCGGGGATCTGCGAGGTGCCGCTGGAGACGTTCGTCGCGGCCGTCGCCCTGCTGCGATCCCGTGGAGCGGAACGCGTCGGCATCCTCGGCTGGTCCAAGGGCGCCGAGGCCGCGCTGCTCACCGCGGTCCACGAGCCGCGCGTGGACGCGGTGGTGGCCATCTCTCCGACGTCGCTGGTCTGGTGCAACGTGGGACCGGGGCTCGACGGGCGGGACCGGCCCTGGCGGTCCTCCTGGAGCTGGCAGGGGAAGCCGCTGCCCTTCGTCCCGATGGACGGTGACCGCTGGGAGCCCGAGGGGCAGGGCGAGGGTCCGGTGGCGATCCGCGGCTGGTACGAGCTCAGCGAGCGGACCTACGCCGGGCGCCTGGACGCCGCCGCGATCCCGGTGGAACGGACGTCCGCCGACCTCCTGCTCGTCGCGGGCGGCGACGACGAGATGTGGCCGTCCCTGCGGTACGCCGAGCAACTGGCCGCGCGCCGCCGAGCAGGTGGCGCCCCTGTCCGGCTGGTGAGCCGCGAGGACGCCGGGCACCGCCCGCGCTTCCCGTGCGAAGGCCCCGCCGTGCCTTCGGAGATCTTCGCCTACGGAGGGACAGCCCGAAGCGACGCCCTGCTCGGCGAAGCAGCCTGGGAACCCGTCCTCGACCTGCTCCATCCCGGGCTCAACTCAGCCTGACAGACGCAGACTTGGCGTGCGGACGGACAAGGGGCGCCGGTAGCGTGGCGCCCCATGACTGCGCACCGGCGCCACACCTCCCGCATCCTGCTGCTCGACCACCACGACCGCCTGTTGCTGCTCTGCGGCCGCGACCCGCGCCGTGACGGTGCCCGCTGGTGGTTCACCGTCGGCGGCGGAATCGAGGAAGGCGAGGACGCATTGGCCGCCGCCGTACGGGAGTTGCGCGAGGAAACCGGGCTGACGGTGACCGCCGACCGGCTCGGCCCGCTCGCCTGGACCCGCCGCACCCGGTTCAGCGTCGACGGTCGGCACTTCGACCAGTCCGAGGAGTACCGCCTCTGCCGCCTCACCGCCGCCGAGGCCGCCGCCGCGCGGGTCGAGACCGAGGAAGCCCGCTACGGCCACCACTGGTGGAGCATCCGGGAGTTGGCCACCACCGACCAGACCGTCCGCCCTCGCCGGCTGGCCCACCACCTGGCCGGGCTGCTCCGCTCCGGCCCCGGCCAAGTACCGCTCCACCTGGGCGACTTCAACGAGGACACCGACCCGGACGAGTAATTGATGGCGCGTCAGATCACTGACTCCGACGCCGAGTTGCCAGCGAGACGGTCGGCGAGGCCGCAGGCCATGGCGGCGACCGCGAGGAAGGCGACCATCGCGCGGAGCAGCCCGCTCTCGGGGTAGGTGTCGGCGACCGTGTGCAGGGCCAGGTACGCGGCACCGAGACCGGCCGTCGCGGCGAGGGCGAGCGGCAGCAGCGCGTCCCGGACCTGGCGACAGCACAGTGCGCCGACAGCGGTGAACAGCCCGCCTGCGAGGGCGACTTGCGGGTGGGCGAAGCCCAGGCCGTAGCGCACCGCCAGGGCCGGTACCAGGAACAGCACCAGTCCGCGGCGCAGCACCGTCACAAGCGCGGCGTCCCGCTTCTCGTCGTTGGTCAGGTTCCCGTTCATCGGGGTGAGCGCCCGACGGCGAGCCGACCCGGTGCGTGGGCGCGGGGCCGGCTCCTGTTGTCAGTGCGGCGTGACCTTGCCTGCTGGCTGATTACTTCGCCTGGGAGAGCGAGACCGCGTCGGGGCCGGCGGGGAATCGCAGCTGGCCGGTCGTGTCGTGCACGGCTCGCCACACTGTCTCGGCGACGTCGCTCTCCTTGGTGAACAGGTCCTGGCCCGTGAAGTCGCCCATGGCCTTCTTCGCCCATGGTGCGTAGGGCGCCGGGACCAGCTCGTCCAGCGAGGCGCCCTTCGTCGCGTTGGCCGCGAAGTTCGTCGTCAGGCAGGCGCCCGGCTCGACCGTCTTGGCCTGCACACCGAAGGGCGCGAGTTCGAGCGCGAGGGATGCGGTGAACCCCTCGATGGCCATCTTGCTTGCCTTGTAGACGGCCGAGAGCGGCATGTGGCCCAGCACCACGCTGGAGGTCACGTTGACCACCACGCCGGAGCCGCGCTCGCGGAACTGGCGCAGCACCGCCTGCGTCGTCGCCATCACGCCGAACGTGTTGGTTTCGAAGACTTCCCGCACTCGGGCCATAGGGGTGCCCTCGAACACGCTGATCAACGGGACGCCCGCGTTGTTGACCAGGACGTCGATGGGCCCGGCCGCCTCGAACGCGGCGGTGATGCTCTGGGGCTTGGTCACGTCGAGCTCGACGACGCGGAGCCGGTCCGACTCGGGCAGGACGCCCGCACGCGGCGTCCGCATCGTGGCGATGACGTTCCACCCCTGCGAGTGGAAGTACAGGGCGGTCTCCCGTCCGTATCCGGATGAGGCACCAGTGATCAGAACTGTCTTCATGCGGTGATCCTTGCGATGTAGTGGGATCTGCGGATGGACGGGCATTTTCCTGCCCCGCGGAAGAACGGGTGATCCCATTGAATCGCTCTGACCTGCTGGAATAGTAGAACTATTGTCGCTTCGTCTTGCACGATCCTCCCTCATGGTCCGGCCGCTCAAGGAAGGACGCCTGCAGTGCTTCGCAGGCGGGCCGCGTCCCGGCTCGGGGGTGCGCCGAACTGGCGGCGGTACTCGCGGCTGAACTGCGACGGGTTGTCGTAGCCGACGCGGTGGCCGACTCCGGTGACGTCGCCCGGGTGGGTGGCGAGCAGCAGCCGGGCCTCCTGGAGCCGGATCTGTTTCTGGAACTGGATGGGGCTCATCGCGGTCACCGCCTGGAAGTTGCGGTAGAACGCGGAGACGCTCATCCCGGACAGCCGTGCCACGTCCTCGACCCGGAAGGGCTCGGCGTAGTGCTCGCGGATCCAGCGCACGGCCCGGGCGACATGGCTGAGGCCGCTGTCGGCGAGGCCGAGCTGGCGCACCGTCGCGCCCTGCTCGCCGGTGATCAGGCGCCACAGGATCTCGCGTTTGACCAGCGGGGCCAGTACGGCGCGGTCGCTGGGCTCGTCGAGCAGGCGCAGCAGCCGGACCACCGCGTCGAGCAACGCGGGCGGGGCGTCGCTGACGGCGATCCCCGACGGAGTGCCTCCGGCGGGGCGGGGGATGTCGCCGGGACCGGCTTGCAGTAGCAGTTCGGCAACGGCGGACGGTTCCAGCGTGAGGCCGAAGCCGAGGGCCGGCTGCTCGGGGGCGGCCTGGGTGAACTGTCCGGTGACGGGCAGGTCGACGGATGCGACCAGGTACTGCCCCGCGCCGTACGCGTAGACCCGGTCGCCCAGCGCGAGGCGTTTGGCGCCCTGGGCGATGACTGCGAGCACCGTGCCGGACATCGAGGGCGCCGGCGGATCCGGCCGGTCGACCTTGGAGATGAGGACGCCGTCGATGGCGGTGGTCCAGTCGGGTCGGGCATGCCGGGCCAGCAGGGTGCGGAGCTCTTCGAGGTGCATGCGTCCATTGCAGCACTGTGCTGTGCTGCAATTCCCGTACTCGCGAGGATCGTGCAAGTACCAGCGAGCATCGTTCTAACGTTTACGCAGGTCACAGCGATTGAATGGAATCACCGCACTCCATCAACGCAGAAGAAGGCCTCCATGATTGCCACGTACGGCTTCAACGCCACGCTGACCGCCAGGACCGGAATGGGCGACCGGCTCGTCGACCTGCTGCTGACCGGCCTGCACGAGGGCAGCCCCGGCGCGAGCGAGTACTGCGTGGTCTACCTCGTCTCCCGTTCCGCGTCCGCCCCCGACGTCGTCCACGTCACCGAGGGCTGGACCAGCGAGGAGGACCACCACCGGATCTTCGCCGGCGAGGCCGCCCAGGCCATCGTGGCGCAGATCGGCGGACTGCTGGCCAAGGAGTCCGAGTACACCGACTACGTGCCGGTCTGCGGCAAGGCCGCCTTCTGACCCGCCGAACACACCCCAGCCGCTGCCGCCTCGGTGCCCGCCGAGGTGGCCCCCGTCCTCACCCGACCGACCGCCACCACCCATGAAAGGCAACGACCATGACCACGGCACGCCCCTCCCTCGACCCTGAACTGCATGAACTCCTGGCCGACATGCCGCTGATGTCCCAGCTCAGCCCGGAAGTGCTGGCGCAGGTACGCCCCTTCTCCTCGATGCCCGTCGAACCCCTCCTGGAAGGTCGCGCGATCGACCGGCGCGAGGTCACCGCTGCGAGTCCGGACGGCACCCCGATCCCCTTGTCCGTCTTCAGCCCCGCGAACACCGATCGCGCCACCGCCGCACCCTGCGTCTACTGGATGCACGGCGGCGGGATGGTCATGGGTGACCGGTTCTCACAGATCGACATCCCGCTGGAGTGGCTCGACGAGTTCGGCGCCGTCGTGGTCTCCGTCGACTACCGGCTCGCGCCCGAGTCCACCGGTATCATCCCGGTCGACGACTGCTACCAGGGACTGCTCTGGATCGCCGAGCACTCCGAAGAACTGGGCATCGACCCCGCCCGGATCATCGTCGCAGGCGCCAGCGCGGGCGGCGGCCTCGCCGCCGGCGTCACCCTGCTGGCCCGCGACCTCGGCACCCCGACGATCGCCGCCCAAGTCCTGATCGGCCCCATGCTCGACCACCGCAACACCACCGCCTCCAGCCTCCAGTACTCGAACGGGCCCGGCGTCTGGACCCGCGAGATGAACGGATTCGGATGGCGCTGCCTCCTCGGCGACCTCACCGACGACGAGGTACCCGCATACGTCTCACCCGCCCTGGCCGACGACCTCGCGGGCCTGCCGACCACCTACATCGACACCGGCTCCGCCGAAGTCTTCCGCGACGAGGACACCGACTACGCCACCCGCATCTGGGCGGCCGGTGGCCAGGCCGAACTCCACGTCTGGGCAGGCGGCTTCCACGGATTCGACGCCCTGTACCCGCAGGCACACATCTCGGCCACAGCCCGCCGAACCCGCACTGACTGGCTCGCCCGACTTCTGCCCACGAACCCCACCGCATAGGGGAAGTCGACGAGTTTCGGTCGTACGCTTCAGCCTTGGCCAAGACCTCAGCGTCTGCTGTCTCCGGGCACGAGCAGGCTGGCGACCTCGGCGATCGCCTCCGCCGAGGGGTGGAAGTAGCGCCGCACGTTCTCCGGCTTCTTGTGCCGGGATTTCGCCATCAGCATCAGCTCGCTTGCCCCGGCTTCGCCGAGGTGGGTCAGGGAGGAGTGGCGGTACCGACCCCGCTGCCCCGCACGTTCCGTCTGGCGTTCGGTGACGTTCCGTTGCCGCCGGGTGGTCAAGGGGGTGGCGTCGCGGGACTCCGGCGCGGGGTGAATGGGGGCTGACGGAGCGGTGGTGGTAATCGCTTTCCATTCCCGTGCGGGCGCAATCGGGAGGCGGTTGGGGCGGCGTTCGTGCGAAGGCAAAGGAAGCTGATTCGGGGCGGGACGGTCTCGGCTCGGGCGGCAAATTCAGGGGCATTTCGCAGCGGCCCCGTCCGGCATCACGGGTGCACCGACACCCCGCCCGGCAGTGGACCGGACCAGTCTCCGAGGGGGTCCGGAGACGAGTCGCGGGGCGGTCGGCGCCAGCTGGGGGGCTTGATCACGGACGGTGATCAAGGCGGAGGCGCGGGGAGTTCACAGATCGGTTACAGGTCTCTCGGGAAATCGACTCAACAACCATTGTGGGGCCGGGGGGCGAGAGGTAGAGTCCCGGTTCGCCGAAGCACGGACGGGCACCTCTGGGCATTTATCTTGGAGCGGGCATGTCAAAGAACGGTGACATCAACAGATCGGGCCCCGACCTGTTGGATGCGTTTGCGGAAGCCGTTCTCCGGTGGCCCGAGCGAACCGCGATCGAGTCCCCCGAGCACACTCTCAGCTACCAGCAACTCGCTCTCTCTGCACAACGGTTGGCCGATCGATTGGGTGACCGGCCGGGGCCGGTCGCGGTGTCGGCCGGGCATCAACCGGACACCGTGGTGGCGCTGCTCGGCATCCTCCTGGCGGGCGGTGTGTACGTACCGCTCGACCCGGGGTTCCCGGTGACGCGGCGCCAACGGATGGTCGAGGCGGCCGGGTGCCGGTTGCTGGTCGGTCCCAAAACGAGCAAAGAGGCCGGGCAACTCGGGCTGGAGTACCTCGAGTTGGACGACGAAGAGGCCACAGGGGTGGCAACGGTCGTCACGCCCGAGGATCCCGCGTACGTTCTGTTCACCTCGGGGTCCACGGGGCAGCCGAAGCCGGTGGTGACGCCGCGTCGGGCGATCTCGGCCACGGTCGCATCGCTGCGCGAGTTGTTCGAAGTCGGGCCGGAGGACCGGGTGTTGCAGTTCGCTTCGCTGAACTGGGACACCTGCTTCGAGGAGATCCTGCCGACGCTGACGGCCGGTGGCCGGCTGGTGTTCGACCCGGAGGCGCACTCGGCGTCGTTTCCCCGGCTGTTACGGATGGTCGAGCGTCGCGGCGTCACCGTGCTGGACCTGCCCACGGCGTTCTGGCACGAGCTGGTCCTGCATCTCACCGAGGACGATGCGAAGTCCGAACTCCCGGACTGTTTCAGGCTGGTGGTGATCGGCGGCGAGGCGGCGAGCCCGGCCAGGCTGGCGGACTGGAGCCGGCTGGCATGCAGCTCGCGGATCCGGTTGCTGAACACCTACGGCTGCACCGAGACCACCCTGATCACGCACGCGGTGGACCTGCTCGGCCCGCGCACCCGGGAGCCGGGCGGCAGATGGGATCCCGTCGAGCGGGCGCCGATCGGACGGGCACTCCCCCACGTGGCCGAACTGCTCACGCCTGACGGGGAGTTACTGATCGGCGGCCCCGCTCTCGCGACCGGCTACCCGGGGCTTCCGGAGGCCACCGCCGAGCGTTTCGTGCTGCGCGACGGGCAACGCTGGTTCCGGACCGGGGACCGCGCGGCCGCCAACCAGGACGGGGTGCTGACCCCGCTGGGACGGCTGGACCACGAGGTGAAGATCCGCGGCATCCGGGTCGATCCGGCGGAGGTGGAGGCCGGACTCGGCACCCACCCCGGGGTCGGCGCGGCGGCGGTCACCGCCACCACGCTGGCCGGACGGGCCGCCCTGGTCGCCTACGTCGTCCCGCGTACGGGCGGGCCCGACCCCGCGCTCGCCACCGAACTCCTGCACTACCTGCGGGAACGACTGCCCGGCCACCTCGTCCCGAGCCGGATCACCGTGGTGCCGGACCTGGTCCGCACCGCCAGCGGCAAGGTCGACCGCGCCGCCTCGCACCGCCTGCACAGCACCGCCCCGCGCTGGGTCGAACCTTCCCCTCGGACGGCGGAGAACCGATCAGCTACCTGACGCGCAGTCAGCTCGCTCTCACTGCAGGGCCGCAGACCCCCCGCACTGCACCAGGCACAGCACCGCACACCACGCACCGCTGGCACCGCCGACACCCCGCCGGACCACGCGCACCCCGCACCGGTCGAAGGAGACCCCCCGATGAGCCTCGACATGCCCGTCACCACGCCCACCACAACGACGCCGGAGGACCGCCCGGTGGAGGCACTGGCTGCGGTGTTCTGCCGGGTCCTGGAGCTGGACGCCGTCCCGGCCGACGGCAACTTCTTTCTCCTGGGCGGCGATTCGCTGATCGCCACCCGGGTGCTGAGCGCCGTCGCCCGCGAGCACGGCGTCGAGCTGACCTTCGAGGACTTCTTCGCCGACCCCACCCCGGCCGGCCTCGCCACCCGCGTCGCGGCGGAGAGAATCGCGGCCGCCCGATGAGCGCCGCCTCCCACCCGCAAACGGCAAGCCCCGCGTCCCGCTCCGAACCGGTGAGTGCCGCGTCCCGCCCGCAAACGGCAAGCGGCGCGCCCCGCAGGGAAACCGGACCGGCGCCGCGTTCGGTGATCGTGGTCGGCGCGGGCCTGGCCGGGCTGACGGCGGCGGTCGAACTGGCCGACCAGGGCGTGCGGGTGACGGTGCTCGAGGCCCGGGACCAGGTCGGCGGGCGAACGCGTGGGATCGAGGTGGCGCCGGGGCGGTGGATCGACGCGGGCGCGGCCTACCTGGGCGACCTGCACACCGAGCTCCACGGCCTGCTCGCCGCCTGTGACTTGAAGACCGCGCCGACCGTCATGCGGGGCGCCAGCCGCTTCGCCCTCGCCGAGAACCGGACGGACGGCGCCGCGACCCGCGACGGGCGGTTCCCGCCGCTGAGCGCCGTCGCGCTGGGCGACCTGTTCGAGCAGCTGGAGGAGTTGACGGCCGCCGTCCGCCCGGACGCGCCGTGGCTCTCGCCCGACGCCGAGCGGCTGGACGCCATCACGGTGGCCGACTGGGCGGAACGGCAACTGTCGCACCCGGACGCCAAGTTGTTCTTCCCGTTGTTCCTGGGCGAGATGATGGCGGCCGACCCGGCAAAGATCTCGGTGCTGCACATGGCGTTCTACCTGCGCTCGGGCGGCGGGCTGCGCTATCTGAACGCCTTCGAGGGCGGCGCGCAGCAGGACCGGGTGGCGGGCGGCGCGCACCGGTTGTGCGAGCGGCTGACCAGGCGGCTGCTGGACTGGGGCGGGATCCTGCACACGGACGAGCCGGTGCTCTCGGTGGAGCAGTCCGATCGGGAGGCCATTGTCCGTACGCCCGAGGGGAGTTACCGGGCGGAGGCGGTGGTGGTGGCGGTGCCGCCGCTACTCGCGGACGCGATCGGGTTCGAGCCGCAGCTGCCGTTCCCGAGGGCGGCGTCGCGGACCGGGCGCGGCTGCGCGGTGAAGGTGAATCTGGTGTTCCCGGAGCCGGTGTGGCGGGCGCACGGCCTGTCGGGGTGGTCGGTGAACGCGGCCGGTCCGCTGCTGTCCACGGTGGACGACACTCCGCCGGAGGGGTCGCCGGGTGTGCTGACCGGGTTCGTCACGGGTGCGGAGGCGCACCGCTTCGCCGCTCTGACGCCCGAGGAGCAGCGCGCGGCGGCCCTCGCGCAGGCGTTCCGGCTGTTCCCGATGTTGCCGGATCCGCTCGCGTTCCATGTCACGGACTGGGTCAACGAACCGTGGAGCAGGGGCTGTTACGCGGCACTGTTCGGGCCCGGCGACTGGTCGGCGCTCGGTCCGACGCTGACCGCGGCGCACGGCCGGGTGCATTTCGCGGGCACCGAGACCAGCACCGAGTTCTTCGGTCTGCTGGAGGGCGCGGTCCGTTCGGGTCGCCGCGTCGCCGCCGAACTCCTCGGCTACTAAAAGTTTCTGCCGTTACGTCAGTTGCCCCCCAACCATTCCCCGGCCCGGCTGCGCTTCATGAGGGCGCGCCCGGGCGTCGAGTCCTGCTTCGGAAGACCGAAGAGACCGGAGACCGCCATGAGCGATCAGACATCCATCGCGCCGCTCGCCGTCAGGGAGCGCTTCATGTCCGACCCGACCCTGGGTGCGGGCAACTTCCTCGACCGGGCGGTCGAGGCGAACCCCAACCGTGCGGTGCCGTTCGCGTTCAGCCACCGGCTGGACCACCGGGGGCAGGTGGTGCTGCGCGGGCACAGCCTGCTGGATCTGGTGGCGCTGCGCGACCGGTACGCGGCCTGGTACCACGCGAACGGGGTGCGGCCCGGCGACCCGGTGGGCGTGGTGATCGCCGAGGGCCTGGAGCCGCTGCTGCACTTCTTCGCGCTGACCGCGCTGGGCGCGGTGCCGGCCCTGGTGAACGATGCGATGCGGCACGACGTGATGGTGCGCTACCTGAGTCACGTGGGCGTGGTGGGGGTGGTCGCGGACGACACCACCCGGCTGGCCTCGGCGTACCGGCAGGATCCTCAACTGCGGCCGCGTTTCCTGTCGTTGACGGCCGAGGTGCAGGCGTTCGACGCGGCGTCGGCGCCGCTGCCCAAGGAGTACCCGTACCGGCACGCGGCCGAGGACGTGGTGGCGCTGATCCACTCCTCGGGGACGACGGGCACGCCGAAGTCGACCATTCTGGCGCACCGGCAGTTCTGGGAGGGCAAGCAGCCGCGGATGGTGCGGTTCCCGGCGGAGCCGTCCGACCGGCTGATGTCGTTGATGCCGCACACCCACGCGGGGGGCCTGAGTTACTTCCTGACGGCGACGCTGCTGGGTCTGCCGACGGTGGTGATGGCGGACTGGCGGCGGGTCACGGTGGAGCCGGTGATGGAGGCGTTCCGGCCGACCATGGTGGCTTCGTTCCCGCGCACCTTCGTGGAGTTGGCGACGGGCGAGCTGCCGGTGGTGGGCGCGTCCAAGGTGCACTCCTGGTTCAACACGGGCGACAGCGCGCACTACGGGCACATTCGCCGCCTGGTTCAACTCGGCGAGCGCCCGGCGGGGTTGATCCGGCCCTGGCTGCTGCCGCAGGAGCGGGCCGGGCAGGCGGCGCTGCCGGGTTCGCAGTTCGTGGACGGGCTGGGGTCGTCCGAGATGGGCATGGCGCTGTTCGGGCAGGTCACCTCGCCGGAGACGGGGCGCGCCGACCGTTGCGTGGGCAAGCCGTCGGAGGTGGTGGAGCGGGCGGCGGTGCTGGACGAGGACGGCGTGGAGGTCCCGGACGGCACGGTCGGGCTGCTGGCCGTCATCGCGCCGTCGATCACGCCGGGGTACTGGAACAACGAGCGGTTGACGCAGTCGTTCCGGCGCGACGGGTACTGGCTGACGGGCGATGTGGCCTACCGGGACGGCGAGGGGCGGTTCTTCCACCTGGACCGGACGGTGGACGTGATCGACACCCTGGACGGGCCGGTGTACAGCCTGCCGCTGGAGGAGGTGCTGCTCGCCGACTGCGCCGAGTGGGTGCAGGACTGTTCGGTGGTGGGCGTTCCGCACCCGGACGGCGGCCAGCGGCCGGTGGCCGTGGTGCGGTTGCAGGACGGGGCGAGCGCGGACGGGCTGTTGGAGGCGGCCAACGCGGAGCTGGCGAAGGCCGGTCTCGCGGAGCTGGCGGCACTCCAAGTGGCGTCCGGCGCCGAGGAGTTCCCGCTCGGCCCGACGGGCAAGGTGCTCAAGCGGGAGCTGCGCACCCGGCACGCCGGCCTGCTGTCGCCCGCCGCATCTGCTGCGGCGCGTTCCTGATGGACCGTCGGGTTCGGCAGCCGTACCAGTATGTGCGGCGGGAGCTGGTGGAACCGGACTGGCGGCGGCTGCCGGGCTGGCGGGAGGTGACGGCCGCGCAGTGGCGGGACCCGCAGTGGCAGCGGGCGCACTGCGTGCAGAACGAGCGGCAGCTGCGGGAGCTCTTCGGGCGGCTCCTGGAGGACCGGTTCTATCGTGAACTGGCCGCTGACCAGGCCGAGTTCGCGACCATGTCGGTGCTGTTGCCGCCGCACATGCTGAACACCATGGCGGCGGGCGCCGCGCTGGATCCGGGGGCGTTCACCGAGGCGTTCCTGGCGGACCCGGTGCGACGGTACATGCTGCCGGTACGCTCCGACCGGCACCCCGAGTGGCCCAGCCACCCACTGGCGGCGCGGGATTCGCTGCACGAGGCGCAGATGTGGGCGGTGGAGGGCCTGACGCACCGCTACCCGACCAAGGTGCTCGCCGAGTTGCTGTCCACCTGCCCGCAGTACTGCGGGCACTGCACCCGGATGGACCTGGTCGGCCGCTCGACCCCGCAGGTGGTCAAGGCACGGCTGGTGCTGCGGCCGGCCGACCGCGAGGAGCAGATGCTCGACTACCTCAAGCGCACCCCGTCGGTGCGGGACGTGGTGGTGTCGGGCGGTGACCTGGCGAACGTGCCGTGGCCGCGCCTGGAGTCGTTCCTGCTGCGGCTGCTGGAGCTGGGCTCGGTGCGGGACATCCGGCTGGCCAGCAAGTCGGTGGTGGGTCTGCCGCAGCACTGGCTCCAGCCGAAGGTGCTGGCGGGCGTCGAGCGGGTGGCCCGGCTGGCCGCCCGGCGGTCGGTCAACCTGGCCGTGCACACCCACGCCAACCACGCGGCCTCGGTGACTCCGCTGGTCGCCGAGGCCGCCCGGGGGCTGCTGGACGCGGGGGTGCGGGACGTGCGCAACCAGGGCGTGCTGATGCGCGGGGTGAACGCCACCCCGGCGGCGCTGCTCGACCTGTGTTTCGCCCTCCAGGGAGAGGCGAACATCCTCCCCTACTACTTCTACCTGTGCGACGTGATCCCGAACGCCGAGCACTGGCGGCTGCCGCTGTCCGAGGCGCAGCGCCTCCAGGAGGCGATCCTCGGCTACCTGCCGGGGTACGCGACGCCGCGGGTGGTCGCGGACGTGCCGCAGGTCGGCAAGCGCTGGGTGCACCAGGCGGTCGGCTACGACCGGGAGCGCGGCATCTCGTACTGGACCAAGAACTACCGCACCGCAGTTGAGCTTGGCTCGGCCGAAGAGCGGTGCGAGGACGGGCAGTTGGGCCGCCGTTTCCCGTACGTGGATCCGGTGGACACGCTGCCGGCGGCGGGCCGCGCCTGGTGGGCGGAGCGGGCGGCGCGCGGTGCTGGTGCGCAACTCAGGGAACTAGTGGGCCTTTTGGAGGGCGAGTGAGCGAGGCGCTGGCGCCGCTGCGCCGGATGTGCTGGATCTTCCCGGACCGGGAGTCGACCCGGTCGGGGGCGATGTGGAAGCACTATTTCTGGGACATGTTCGCGGAGGTCGCCGCCGGGATGGGGATGGAGTGGTCCCGGCACGCCCCGGAGGCGGTGACGGTGGACGGCACCGATCCGGGCCGGCCGCGGGTCTACGTGGACGACCGGCTGGTCACGCCCGGGGACACCTTGTTCATCACGGCGCTGTATTCGCTGCCGTACCAGTCGATGGACGTGTTCAATCAGCTCGCGCTGTGCACGGTGCTGGAGCAGGCGGGGTTCTACCTGCCGTTCCCGGCGCAGGTGTCGCTGCTGGGCAACGACAAGCTGGCGACCATGCTGTTCCTGGCCGACTCGCCGGTGCCGCCGATCCCGTCGGTGCGGATCGGCTCGGGCCGGGACGTCTCCAAGCACCAGTACGAGGTGGCGCTGGACGGGTTGACGTTCCCGGCGATCGTGAAGCCGGCCGGCTGGTGCGGCGGTGGCGGGATCTGCCTGGCCCGGTCGCCGGAGGACGTGCGCGGCCTGGCCAGTCTCGCCCAGGGCGGTGACACCACCCTGGTCGCCCAGCCCTACCTGGGCGACGGCACGGTGGACTACCGGGTGTACGTGATCGACGGGAAGCCGTACGCGGTGCTGCGGCGCACCCCGGAGGCCGGGTCGCCGGTGGCGAACGCGAGCCGCGGCGGCTCGATGGAGTTCTGCGGGATCCCGGCCGAACTCGCCGACGCGACGGCGTACTTCGCGAAGAAGCTGCCGATCCCGTTCTTCTGCGTGGACTTCCTGCACGACGGGGAGCGGTTCTGGTTCTCCGAGCTGGAGCCGGACGGGGTGATCGCCCCGGATCTCGACGACCCGGACCGCTCGGTCCAGCGGGACGTCACCCGGGCCCGGTTCGCGGCCTACCGTGACGCGCACGCGGCCTTCCTGGCCAGCGGGGGTACGGTTCGATGAGATTCTCGCTGACCGAGGAGCAGGCCACCGGCGGCCTGGCAGTGGCCCGCCGCAACCTCGAACTGCTGTGCACCGTACCTGAGTTCGGCGATCGGTACGCCGAGGTCACGCCGCCCGGCACGCTGGCGGAGCTCGCGGCGCTGCCGCCGCTGGCCAAGGACGACCTGAACACGGCCCTCGCCCACCTGGAGCCGACCGCCGAACAGGGCGCCACCTGGCTGTTCCAGAGCGGCGGTTCGACCGGCGCGCCGAAGGTCGGGTACGCGCCGACCGGGTTCTACATGGCCAAGGTGTTCGAGCACTGGCAGCCGCTGGACCGCGACGACATCTTCGTCAACGCCTGGGGTGCGGGCCGGATGTGGGGCGCGCACTTCCTGGCGGCGGGCCTGGCCGACCTGTCCGGCTGCCGGGTGATCGCGCTGGGGTCGGTCACCCGGGAGGAGTATCCGCAGTGGCTGGGCTTCCTCGCCGACCGGAAGGTCACCGCGATCGGCGGCACCCCGAGCGTGCTGCGGCTGTGGTTCGCGCACGCCCGCGCCGCCGGGATCGAACTCCCCTCGCTGCGCAAGGTGTTGTGGCTGGGTGAGGCCTGGCAGCCGCAGTTGGAGGAGGACTTGGCCCTCGTCGCGCCGAAGGCCCGCCGGCACGGCATGTTCGGCTCCACCGAGACCTGGGTGGTGGGCTCCAACACCCCGGACTGTCCGGCCGACACCTTCCACCCCTTCCCGCACCAGCTGGTGCACGTCGGTGACGGCGGCCTGCTCGACTTCACCTCCCTCGACCCGGCGATGCTCAACCCGGTGCTGCGCTACCGCACCGGCGACGCGGGCGAGTTGACCACCTGCCGGTGCGGCCGGCCGGGCCCGGCGATGAGGGTGCTGGGCCGCCGCGACAGCGTGGTGCAGGTACGCGGACTCGGCCTGCACGTGGACGAGTTGCTCGCCCGGGTGGAACGCGAACCGGGCGTGCTGCGCGCCCAGGTGGTGATCACCGAACAGGGCGGTCGCGCCAAGCAGGTGGACGTCCTGGTACTCGGCGCGCTCTCCGATCCGGACGCGCTGCGACGTGAACTGCTGTCCGCCACCTTCACGTTGAGCACGGCCTTCGTGCACGACCCGGAGCAGGTCCGGGTCCGGGTGGTGGATGCGCTGGTCGGCAACGACCGCACCGGGAAGACCGCCGCGTTCGTGGTGCGGGACGAGACACCTATGGTCGGGGAGGAATCGTGAGACTGCACGCGCCCGAGCAACTCGGCCGGGGCTTCAACCTGTTCTGGTTCGGCAAGTCGATCTCCAACGTCGGCGACCGGGTGACGGTGTTCGTCGTCCCCACCCTGATGATCTTCGTGCTGCACGCGTCCGCGTTCCAGGTCGGCATCGTCGCGATGGCCCAGTACCTGGGCATTCCGCTGCTCGGGCCGATCGCGGGCGTGCTGGTGGACCGCTGGGACAAGCGGATCACCCTGCTGG
Organism: Kitasatospora sp. NPDC059673; assembly: GCF_042734215.1. Classification (NCBI taxonomy): domain Bacteria; kingdom Bacillati; phylum Actinomycetota; class Actinomycetes; order Kitasatosporales; family Streptomycetaceae; genus Kitasatospora; species Kitasatospora sp. NPDC059673. The sequence goes on from NZ_JBHWEN010000001.1 coordinate 116,171, forward strand.
TCTGCGACCTGGTCCGGCTGGTGGCCGTCGGCATCATCCCGCTCGCCTACTGGCTGGACTTCCTCTCCACGCCGCTGCTGTTCTGCTGCGTCGCCGCCGTCTCCGGCGCCACCATCTTCTTCAACGTCGGCTACCTGGTGGCGGTACCGGCCGTGGTCGAGCAGCAGCAACTGGTGCGCGCCTACTCGCGGTTGGAGGGCAGCGGCTCGGTCGCCGAGGTGGCCGGGCCGTCCATCGCCGCCGCCCTGTACAGCGCGCTCGGCGCCGCCTCGCTGCTGGTGGACGCCGCCAGCTACCTGGTCTCCGCGGCCTGCTTCCGCTTCATGCGGCCGTGGGGCGAACGCACCGTCGCGCAGGGCTCGGTGTGGCGGCGCCTCACCCTGGGGTTCCGCCTCAACTGGCAGGACCCGGTGCTGCGCCGGGTGGTGCTGGCCGCCGTCACCCTGAACTCGGGCGGGCCGGTGTTCGTCACCGTGCTGCCGGTGTTCGCCTACCGGGGCCTCGGTGTCACCGTCGGCGTGTTCGGCGCCGCGATGTCGGCGGGCGCGGTCGGCGCGCTGCTCGGCGCCCTGGTCGCCCCGAGGATCAGCGGGCGCCTGGGCATCGGACGAACCATGGCGTGGGCGCTGCTGCTGCACTGCCTGGTCGGCCTCGGTGTACTGGCCGCGCCCGCGCTGCCCGCCGGGCCGGTCATCGCCGTCACCATGGGCTGCTACGGCTTCTTCATGTCCTGCATCAACGTGTGCTCCGCGCCCGCCCGGCAGTCCCGGATGTCCGCGCAGCACCAGGGCGTCATGCACGCCGCGTTCCGCACCGCCACCTGGGGCGTCATCCCGCTCGCCGCACTGGCGGGCGGCTTCGCCGTCTCGCTGCTCACCGGCCCGCTCGGCATCCTCGACGCCACCCGCTGGACCATGGTCGGCGGCACCCTGCTGGCCGCCTGCTCCTTCCTGCCCGCGCTCGGCGTCCAGGCCCGAATGGACGCCGACCTGCCGAAGGCCGCCGACAGCTTCACCGAGCCGGCGGAGGCCACCTCATGACGGATCGTCGGGTCGTGCTGATCACCGGCTGCTCGTCCGGCATCGGGCTGGCCACGGCGGCGGCCGCGAGCCGGGCCGGCTGGACGGTGATCGCCACCGTGCGTTCGCCCGACCGCGCCGACGCCCTGCGGGCCGCCGCGCCCGACGCCCTCGTCCGGCAACTCGACGTCACCGACGAGGAGTCCATCACCAGGTGCTTCGCCGGCCTGGACCGGCTCGACGCGCTGGTCAACAACGCCGGGATCTCCAACTTCGACCCGACGCTGGAGATGTCCACCTCGGCCGCGCTGCGCGCCAACCTGGAGGTCAACTTCTTCGGCACGGTGGCCGTTTCGCGCGCCGCGATGCCGCTGCTGCGCGCCTCCGGGGGGCGGCTGCTCACCATCGGCAGCGTGCACGGCGTCATCGGCCAGCCCTTCAACGAGGCCTACTGCGCCGCCAAGTTCGCGGTCGAGGGCTTCATGGAGGCGCTCGCCCCCGTCGCCGCCGCGCACGGCGTCCAGGTCTCGATGGTGGTGCCCGGCTACGTCCCCGACACCCGCTTCGGCCACTTCCCGGACGTCAACCGCCGTACCGTGCAAGCCGCTTCGGGCCCCTACGCGGAAACCTTCGGCGCGTACGTCGACCGGCTCGGGCAGAGCTGGGCGAACGCCGGGCAGCCCGCCGCGGAGGTCGCCGACGCGGTGGTGCACGCACTGGCCGCGGACCGGCCGCCGTTCCGCATCCCCACCAACGCCTGGGCCGCGACCTACCTCGACGCCAAGCTCGCCGACCGCGACGGCCGCACGATCCAGCGCCTCGCCCACGACTGGATCGGCCTCACCCCCACCTCCTGACCTCCACTGAGGAGCAACCGCCATGCCCGCCAGGCCACTTCAGGTGCTCGTCGACCACGCCCGCCACAACTCGCCGTTCTACCAGGAGCTGTACCGCGACGTGCCCGCCGTCGTCACCTCGCTCACCGACCTGCCCGTCATCGACCAGGTCGCGTTCTGGGCCGCCAACTCCTGGCCCGACAACCGCCTGTTGACCGGCCCGCTCACCGACGCCTGCGTCTACAAGTCCGGCGGCACCACCGGCGCGCCCAAGTTCTCCCCCTGGACCCGCGGCGAACACCTCGACTCCGTCACCGCGTTCGGCGCCGGCCTGGTCAACGCCGGCCTCAAGCCCGGCCAGCGGGTCGCCAACCTGTTCCGGGCCGGCGAGTTCTACAGCGGCTTCCTATTCATCGAATACGCCCTCCAGCACGCGCCGATCGACAACGTCCGGCTGCCGATCGCCACCGCGCCCGACGAATACGTGGCCGACGTCATCCACGGCTTCGGCGCGGACGTGCTGGCGGGCGAGCCGATGAAGCTCTCCGCCGTCGCCGAGACCCTGCTCAAGCAGGACCGGCCCGCCCCCCAGGTCGAACTGATCCTGTTCGGCGGCGACATCCTCTTCAACGACCTTCGCCCGCTGCTCCGTTCGGCCTTCCCCAACGCCGCGCTCTCCTCCATCGGCTACGCCTCCGTGGACGCCGGCCTGGTCGCCGGCCCCGTCCCCGCCGGGGACGACCTGCGCGTCCACCAGGCGTTCCCCGACCGGACGGTGGTCGAACTGATCGACGACGCCACCGGCGAGCCGATCACCGAACCCGGCGTCCCCGGCCGCGTCGTCGTCACCAACCTGTTCCGCACCCTCGTCCCGATCCTGCGCTACCCCGCGGGCGACCGCGCCGAATGGACCGACGCCTCCTGCCGCACCTTCCGCCTCCTCGGCCGCTCCACCGAGGGCGCCCGGGTCGGCATCGTCTCCATGCCCACCGAACAGGTCCGCGACGTCCTGCTCGCCCACGACCCCGAACACCACATCACCGGCATGCAACTCGTCCAACGCCGCTGGGCGGGCCGCGACGGCCTCATCATCCGCCTCGGCCACACCACCCCACCCCCCGCCACCCTCACCGAAACCCTCCGCCGCGCCGTCCTCGACGCCCGCCCCACCTACGAAGCCGAAAGCGCCATCGGCGCCATCCACCCCCTCCACATCGAATGGGTCCCCCGCTCCCACCTCGCCACCAACCCCCGCACCGGCAAACTCCACCAGGTCATCGACGAACGCCCCACCCACTGACCCCCCGCCGCCCAGCAAAAGGCCGGGCCCGGCCGGGGTTGGTGTGGGGCGGCTGTCAGGCGTTGGGGCCGGTGAGGGGGAAGGCGGGGTCGGACGGGGTGCCGGTGCGTGAACCGGTCCAGGTCTGGAGGGTGCCCTGCGGGGTGATGGCCCAGAGGGAGGGGGCGCCGTTGCCGATCAGGTCGCCCTCGGAGCCGATGCGGGGCCAGGCGGCGGCGGTGATGCCGGTGGCGATTCTTCGCCGAATGGCGAGCCACCATTTCTCCTCGAATCCGACTCCGCGAGGGAGTCGGCGGAGGAGGCCGACAATGCCATCGCCACGCTGACCCAGTGGTTGCTCGGCCGCTGACGCTCCGCGCGCCCTGGGCTGTCCGGGCGGCCCGGGGTCAGCGGGAGGTGGTCACCAGGCCCGCCTCGTAGGCGAGGATGACGAGGTGGACGCGGTCGCGGGCGTCCAGTTTGGAGAGGAGGCGGGTGACGTAGGTCTTGATGGTGGTGACGCTGAGGTGGAGGTGGTCGGCGATCTCGGTGTTGGAGAGGCCGCTGCCGATCAGCGTGAGGACTTCCTGTTCGCGTTCGGTGATGGCGGTCAGGGCCAGCGGCGGCCGTGAACTGCCTGGCGTGGGGCGGGCGGTGAGGTCGGCGATCAGGCGGCGGGTGACGCGGGGGGCGAGGAGGGCGTCGCCGGCGGCGACCACGCGGACGGCGGCGAGGATTTCTTCGAGGCCCATGTCCTTGACCAGGAAGCCGGATGCGCCGGCGCGGAGCGCGCCGTAGACGTACTCCTCGTCGTCGAAGGTGGTGAGGACGAGGACGTGGGCGGCCGAGGAGGGGCCGGAGGTGATCCGGCGGGTGGCTTCGATGCCGTCCATGCCGGGCATGCGGATGTCCATCACGATGACGTCGGGCGTCAACTCGGTTGCCAGGCGCACTGCTTCGTCGCCGGTGCCGGCCTCGCCGACGATCTCCAGGTCGGGGGCGTCCTTGACCACCATGGAGAGGGCGGCGCGCACGAGGGGCTGGTCGTCGACGAGGAGGATGCGGACGGTCATCGGGCACCTGCCGTGACGGGGAGGGTCGCCGCCACCCGGAAGCCGCCGCTCGGACGCGGGCCGGCCGCGAACGTGCCGTGCAGCAGTGCCACACGTTCCTGCATGCCGAGCATCCCGAAGCCCGCGCCGGCGGGCTGGGTACCGCGCCGGCCGCCACCGTCCAGTACCTCGATGGACACGGAATCCTCCCCGCAGGAGATGGTCACTTGGCAGGAGCGCGCCCCGGCGTGGCGGACCACGTTGGCCAGCGACTCCTGGACGACACGGTAGGCGGAGAGGTCCACCTCGGGTGGCAGGGGGCGGCGTTCGCCGTGCCAGCGGAGCTCGACGGCGACGCCCGCGGCGGTGGTGGTTCGGGCGAGACGGTCGAGGTCGGCGAGGCCGGGGGCGGGGGCGAGCGGGGGGCGGCCATCGGGGGTGTCCTCGGCGGCGCGCAGCGCGACGAGCATGCGGCGCAGGCCGGAGAGGGTCTCGCGGCTGGCGGTCTCGACCTGGCCGAGTGCGTCGCGGGCGGCTTCCGGCTGGGTGGTGAGGACGAGGCGGGCCGCGCCGGCCTGGAGGGCGACGATGCCGATGCTGTGCGCGACCATGTCGTGCAACTCGCGGGCGATCCGCAGCCGTTCACCCGCGACGGCACGCGCGGCGGCGTTCTCGCTCAGCTCGGCGGCATGCCGGCGGGACTCCCCGGCGGAGTTGCCGAGCAGGGCGGCGACAACGGCCGTGAGCAGGACGGCCAGCGCGCTGGAGGTGCCGATGACGAAGCCCGCGAGCACCCGTCCGATCGGGTAGCCGAGCAGCACCAGGGCGGCCATCCCGGAGGCGATCACCGCCCGACGGCGGGGCAGGGTCGCCGCGACGTACCAGAGCGCCACGTCCGGGCCGAGGACCAGCGGGACGTCGATCGCGGTGGAGTGCATCGCGAACGCGCCGAACACCGCGCCCGCCAGCAGCAGCCCGAGGGCGGTCAGCGGCCTGCGGCGCAGCAGCACACAGCCGGCGAGGGAGGCCACCGCGCTGAGGGCGAGCCAGATCTGGTTGCCGTCGGCCAGCAGCAGACCGCGGTAGAAGTTGTCCGGCGACTCGCCAGGCAGCCGGACCAGCACCACGAAGGAGTACACCAGGCCCGCCGTCCAGGCCACCGCCGCCCAGCCGCCGGGTGTCACGCGTCGGAGCAGGGAGGGCGAGTTCACGGGCATGAGGGTGATCGTAGCCAGCCACGCACCCGGCAGGCGTCGGACCCGGGACGTACAACCTGGGAAGACACCGGCCGCCGAAGGTGTCGGCGGCAGGCCGACGCGGGACGACGCGCCGACACGGAACTGTGGTTCCCGTGATCGAAGTCAACGAACTCACCAAGCGCTACGGCCGCACGGTTGCCGTCAACGGCCTGACCTTCACCGTCCGCCCGGGCTGCGTCACCGGTTTCCTCGGCCCGAACGGGGCGGGCAAGAGCACCACGCTGCGCATGATCATCGGGCTGAACGAGCCCACCAGCGGCACCGTCACCGTCCAGGGCCGCCGCTTCCGCGACCATCCGCGCGGCCTGCGCCATGTCGGCGCGCTGCTGGACGCCTCGGACGTGCACGGCGGTCGCAGCGCCGCTGCCCATCTCGGGGTGCTGGCCCGGACGAACGCGATCCCGCTGCGGCGGGTGGACGAGGTGCTGGAGGAGGTCGGGCTCGCCGGGGTGGCCCGGCGGCGGATCGGCGGCTACTCGCTCGGTATGAAGCAGCGCCTGGGCATCGCGGCCGCGCTGCTCGGCGACCCGCCGGTGCTGCTGTTCGACGAGCCGCTGAACGGCCTCGACCCGGAGGGTGTGCGCTGGGTGCGCGGCCTGTTCCGGCGGCTGGCCGCCGAGGGGCGCACGGTGTTCGTCTCCAGCCACCTGATGAGCGAAATGGAGCACACCGCCGACCACTTGGTGGTGGTGGGCCGGGGCCGGCTGATCGCCGACGAGTCGCTGTCCGCGTTCGCCGCCCGCGGCCGGGGCAGCAGCGTCACCATCCGCACGCCGGACGCGGGCGCGCTGGCGGACGTGCTGACGGGGGCCGGCGCGCAGGTGCGGCCGGACGGGGACGAGCGGCTGGTGGTGACCGGTCTGGACGCGGACGCGGTCGGCGACCTGGCCCACCGGCACGGCCTGCGGCTGCGCGAACTGGCCACCAGCGCCGCCTCCTTGGAGACCGCGTTCATGGAACTCACCGCCGACAGCGTCGAATACCTCGCAGGAGAATCCCGATGACCGCGCTCAGCTCCGTCGCCCCGCCCGCACCGCTCACGGTCGACGAACCGAAGGCCCGCTTCCGTGACCTGCTGCTGGGCGAGTGGTTCAAACTGATCTCGCTCAGGTCGATCCGCTGGGGCCTGCTGCTCGGACTGCTCGGGCTGGTGTTCCTGAACGTCAACGCGGCCATCGCCGACGTGAACGACTGGGACCATTTCACGTCCGGGATGCGGGAGTTCTTCGTGCCCGCCGGGTCGCTGGCGGCCTCCTTCACCAACAACGCGTGCATCGCCACCCTGCTGATCGCGGGGTGCCTGGGCGCGGTGGCGCTGGTGAGCGAGTACTCGACCGGCCAGATCCGCACCACCTTTGCGGCGGTGCCGGCCCGACCGGCGGTGCTCTCCGCGAAGATCATCGTGCTCACGGCGGTGATGACGGCCTTCGGCACGGTGGTGACCGCAGTGTCCTTCTGGGCCTCGCAGGCGGTGCTGTCGAGCAAGCACGCGGGCATCTCGATCGCCGAACCGGGCATCTGGCGCGCCCTGTTGGCCTCCAGCCTGCTGCCGCCGGTCTGCGCGCTGACCGGCCTCGGCATCGCGGCCGTCGTCCGGCACAGTGTGGCCACCATCGTCGCCACCGTCACGGTGCTGCTGCTGATCCCCAACTTCCTGAGCGAGAACCACCATTGGTCGGCCTGCCTGTTCCACGCGACGCCGTTCCGCGCCTGGCAGGTCCTGCACGACCTGGTCGGCGCCCCGGTCAACCCGCACATCCCGTTCCCGGCGGATCCGGCCGGCGAGTGGTGGGTCTACGCCGCCTGGGCCGTGGGCGGAGCGCTGGCCGCGCTGGTGTTCGGCACCCGCCGCGACGTCTGAACTGTCGGGTGTTGCACGGCTCTTGGACAGCCAGGCGCCGTACCACACCTGAACGGTCAGGCGCTGTGCGGCACTCCGGCGACCAGCACGCTCTGGCCGCGGAACTCGGCGACCACGGTGCCGCCGACGCTCCGGACGGTGACGTCGTAGACGCCCTGCCGGCCGGAGCGGGTGCGTTCCACCGCCTCGGCGATCAGCTCGTCGCCGATTCGGGCGGGGGCGAGGAAGGTGACCTGCGCGCCCTGGGCGAGGGCGACCGGGCCGTAGCTGTTGCAGGCGTAGGAGAACGCGGCGTCGGCGAGCAGGAACACGTACCCGCCGTGGCCGATGCCGTGCGCGTTGGCCATCTCCGCCGTGACCGTCATCCGGGCCACGGCCCGTCCGCCGGTCACCTCGTCGAGCACGATGCCCGCGCCCCGGCAGGCCCGGTCGCGCTCGAACAGTGAGTCGATCCTGGTGCTTCCCATCCGGCTCCCCCCAGGTGAGCTGCCCGTTTCCCGGGCGTCAGCATTAGATCGACCGGACCGAACGGATGTCAACGCCCCACGCCGAAACGATGGTTGTCGAAACCGAAGGCCGCCGGGGCCCGCACCGACGGGTCCCGGCGGCCTTCCGGCCGGAGTGGGTCAGGCGCTCCAGCCGCTCTGCGCCCCGGCGGTCGGATCCTCGAACGCGACCGGCCCTTCGGCCGTCCTCCGCTCGACGTGCGCCGCACCTTCCTTCGGCGCGTGGTCGGCGTGGTCGAGGTCGGCGTTGGCGTGGTCGAGGTTGGCGTGCTCGGCGCCGAAGCCGTCGTCGATGTCCATCGGCTCGGACGTGTCGCCCGACGGCTCGCGGCGGGTGAACGTGCTGTAGCGCTCCATGAATTGCGGGTCGTGCGGCCCGGAGATGTTGGTCTCGTGCCGGTCCGCGACGGAGGCCCACAGCGTCCACGAGGAATCGAAGCTGTAGGGCATCTCCCCGGGCCGCGCGGGAACCACCCGGCGGTCCGTCAGGTCGGCCCAGCGCAGCACGCCGTCCCGGTCGTGGACCAGCGCGACGGCGTGACCGGCGCCGGTCGGCCCGGCGCCCAGCACGGTGGCGAAGCTGCCCTTGCCGCCGGCCCTCACCTTGGCCATCAAGTCGTTGACCGCGTCCGGCCCTTCGCCGAACCGCGCGGGCCCGTCGTGCCGCTTCCACAGGACGTTGCCGGGGATCGGCTCGACCGTGCCATTCAGGGTCTGCCCGGACACCCGGGGTCTCCCGAAGTGGGTGTCCCGGTACGCCTCGACGTTCTCGAAGCAGGCGTTCAGGTCGCTGCCGGGCCGGAAGCCCTCGGCGGGCCGGACCGGCGTCTGGTGCGGATTGACCTTCTGGAGCAGGGAGTTGCTCATCGGCGGATGCAACTTCGGTGCGCCGCCCAGGTAGTCGACCAGCTGGCCGGTCAACTCGTGCTGCGAGCCGACCGCTTGGTACCCGCGGTCATGCATGACGGCCTCGGAGTTCTCGTACGCGGGAGTGCGCTGCCGCTTGGCCTGCGGCCCGTCCGGCTCGGTCTCCCGACGCACCGCCACTTCCTCGTCCTCCCGACCGCGCTTGCGGCCGTTGCAGGACTCCTCGCGCGGCGCACTGCTGCCGCCCCGCTCAACCCCCGTCTCGCGCCGAGCAGTTGACGGCGCGGTTTCGATGTCCATCGGCTCCACGTCCCGGCCGACGACGCGCTCGACCGGCAGGGTGCCATGCCCGCCCGTGGCGGGCGAGCCGAAGCCCTCGCCGGTGGCCGAGGCGTTGTGGGCCTGGAGCTGTTTCTCGCTGTCCTGGCTCATCCGTTCGATCCAGTGGCCACCGTTCTGCGGTTCGAGCGCCCGCAGCATGGTGTCGATCCTCCCCTGCCGCGAGTGCGGTTCCGCGCCCGGGCCGTGCCCGGCGGTCTCGCCCAGCAGCGTGCGCATCGAGCCCTCGATCAGCAGCTTGCTGTCGTTCGCGACGGCGTTGTGCCGAGCGGCGCCGTCCGCCAACCGCTGGGCGGTGTTGCGCACGTCCTGCAGGCTGTGGCCGGGCTGTTGGAGCCCGATCACGGTGTTCAGCTGCTCGGTGAGGTGACCGCGCAGCTGCCCGAACTGCTGCTCCAGCATCCCGTGGACCGGGCTGGTGCGGTCCAGGTCGCGCAGCGCCAGCTCGGCGGCCCGGTCGAAGTTGCTCAGCTGCTCGCGGGCGGTCGCCTCGTACGTGCCGACCGTCATCCGGACCCGGTCGGCCTCGGTCGGCGGGTTGAAGTTCAACGGCCGCCGGTTCTCCCGGCCGATCCCGAACTCGCCGTTGTGGTCGACCACTTCGTGGCTGATCACCTCCCAGCCGTGCTCGCCGTACTTGAGCATGTTGGTGACCTCGAACGGTCGCGACTGGCCGGGCGTCATGTACTCCTCGACGCCGAACCAGTCGGTGACCGACTTGGTCGCCCGGAAGTCCGCGGTCATCTCCAGGTTCGAGGACGCCGAGTACGACTGGACGTGCCACACGGTGAAGTCGTGCGGTGTCACATCGGTGATCGCGAACGCGCAGCCGTTCATGCCGCCGGTCAGCACCAGGCAGTCGTTCGGCCGGGACGGATCCGGGTGCAGCGGGACCACGGTCCTGCCGATCGCGCCGGGCACGTTCGGGTCCGGGCGGCCGGTCTTGTACGGCACGTACGAACCGGTGACGTAGTGGTGGTCGGGCTGCGGCGCGGGCAGCGTGGTGCCGGCCGGGGGACGCGGGAACGACGGGTCGTGCTCGGCGTACTTCTCCCAGGCCGGGGTCAGCACGAAGCCGTTCTTGCCCGCCCCGACGTGGGTGCGGTCCGGCACCAGGGCGAACCAGTGCCGGTCCGCCTTCTCGACGGCCGCGACGAAGGAGTTCGCCTGCTGCTTGTTCAGTCCGGGCATCCGCTGCATCGCGCCGTCGGCGTAGTTCACCGTCACCGGCGCCTTCGACAACAGATCGGCCGGGTCCTGCACCAGCCAGCGCTCCACCGTGCCGGGCGGCGGCAGCAACGGCTCGCCGTGCAACGGCTGTTGGGCGTCGAACGGCCGGTCGTGCGACGGTGCTTCGGACAGCGGCGCTTCGTGCAGCGGCGCGGCATGGGACGGCGCGTCGTGAAGCGGTGCCGCATGGACGGGCGACTGGGGCGAAACCGCCGACGCGCCGTCGTGGACGCTGCGCACCGGCGGGGGCGGCGGCGGTGCGGCCGGGCTGCCGAAGCCGCGGGTGCCGGTGCCCGCGCCGTGCCCGCTGCCCGCGCCGTGGCCGGTGGTGGCGGGCGGCGGCGGGGGCGGCGGAGGCGGGGTGGGGCCGGTCAGGTTGAGGTCGTTCAGGCGGCGGCGCACGGCGTCCGGCCCGGGCTCGCCCTCGCCGTCGGACTCGCTGTCGTCCCGGCGGCGCTTCCGCTCGGGCCGCGCGAGGTCGGCCGTCCCGTCGTGCATCTGCACGTCCCCGTCCGGGGTGTGACCCGTGGACTGGCTCGCGTCGGCCATCACCACGTCGTGGTCGGGCGCCGGCTGCGGCACGTGGTCGGGCCGGTACAGGCCCTCCACGCCGAGCCGGTTCAGCTGCTCGTCCGTCAGCTTGGCGGTGTCGGCGCGGCTGGCGAAGTCGCCGGACGAGGCGACCGGCACCTTGGCGGCGTGCGGGGACGGGATGCCGAGGTCTTCGACGATGGTCGTCGCGCTGTCGCTGAGCTTCCCGGCCGTCCGCAGCTGCTCCAGGTCGGCCTGGGTCTTGGGGGCCATGAGGTCGCGCAGCTCGGGCGGCACCAGGCCGTTCGCCTCCAGGCTGCGGACCGCCTGCAACAGGTCGGCGGTGTGCGGCGTGTACAGCACCTCCGGCGGCAGCTGCTCGTGGGCGACCGCGGTGAGCAGGTCGGGCTCGCGGATGATGTGCGGGTCCAGGAAGTTCTGGATCCACTTGTTCACCGCCTCGTCGCCGAACCGCAGGTTGGAGGCGCTGTTGGACAGGTCGGCAGTGATCTTCTCGACCAGTGCGGGCACGTCGTCGAGGTGCGCGGTCAGTGCCTGCTCGAACATCGCGGCCGGGTGGTTCTCCCCGTCCCCGGTGCGCGGGTACGAGCCGCCGTACTGCTTGCCCGCCGTCTCCAGATCGACGGTCGCCCGGGCCACCCGGCCCGCAGCCGCCTTCTGCGCGGCCGAGGGCTTGGTGACGCCCGACAGTTGGCCGTCGTAGACCTCTTTCACCCGGTCGCGCAGTGCCTGGGCGGTGGCCAGGGTCTGCTGGGCACCGGGCAGCTTGGCCTTCTCGTCGGCCACCTTCTTCGCCGCCTTGTCGGCCTCGTCCTTGGCCTTCTTCTCGGCCTTGCCGTCCGCCTCCGCGCGGGCCTTGTTCGCGGCCGTCGGGGAGTCCTCGGCGAGCTTGGCGGACTTCGCGGCCGCCTGCTCGGCGGTGGTGTGCGCGGTCCTGGCGGCCGCCAATTCCCCCTCGGCCTCGGCGATCTTCTCCTCTCGATCCGTCACCGCCTCCTTCGCGGTGGTCACCTCCTTCTCCGCCGGAGCCTCCGGCTTCCTCGGGGTCTTGCCCTTCGGAACCTGCTCGTTCAGCAGTGTGTCGACCTCGTGCTGTCGTACGCCGGGCCGGTCCTTCGCCAGCTTGTCCGCGACGTCGCTGTACCGGCGCGGGGTGAGCCGGTCCGGGTGGTCGCGCAGGTCGCTCGCCAAGTCGCGGACCGGCTTCGGGTCCTTGCGGGCCGCCTGGAGGTGGTCGGCCAGGTCGTCCAATGTCTTGGCCAACCGCTTCTGCTGCTCGGGCGTCCGGGGCCCGCCCTTGCCCTCGGCGAGTTTGCTCAGCAGGGCCGCTGCTTCGTCCAGCTTCTGCGGCCCGGTGACGCCGTGGACCAGCGCCAGGTCGTCGACCGCCTGCTCCTTGATCTTCTGGTGGACCGCCCCCACCGCCGCGTGCACGTCGGCGAGTTGCTTGGCGGTCGGGCTGTCCGGGCGCACCTCGGCCACCGCGGCGTTCAGCCGGTCGAGTTGCTCGCGGGCGGGCACGTCCAGGCCTGACCGGCCGAGCTCGCGCTCCAGGTTCTTCGCCGCCGTCTCGGCACTGCCGCGGTCGGTGATGCCGGTGGTCCCGAACGCGCCCGGCAGCCGCTCGTTGCCGTACGTCGCCGTCAGGTCGACAGTGTCGGGGGTGCGGGTCAGGTCGTGGTTCCTCAGCCCGGCATGGTCGTAGGCCTCCATGTCGATCCGGGCCTGGGCCGCCTTGCCGATGGAGTCGTGGACCCCCGCGCCGATCCGGGCCTCGGCCGCCTTGCGGATGAAGTCGTGGACCCCCGCGCCGATCCGGGCCTGGGCCTTCTTGCCGAAGGAGTCGTAGATCCGGTGCTGGTCCGGCGCCATCGCGGAGACGAAGTCGCCGAACGCGTCCGAGGCGGCCCGATGGCTGCTCTCGTCCATCGTGCGTGCCTTGAACACCGCCGCCGTCACGTACTTGTGCACCATGTAGTCGGCGATCACATGGTTGCGGTTGACCTTCGCCGCGGTCATGTCGACCTTGTCGGCCTTCACCCGCGCCGAGACCTTCTCGGCGTGCGGCTGATGGCTCATCACGCCCTGGTCGGAGTAACCGAACGCCTTGCGGTAGTCCTTGTCGAACTTCGCCCAGGCGGCCTTGTTGTCCAAAACGTCCACTCCGCCCTTGCGGGTGCCACCCGTCGGGGGCGCCGCCACGGGTGGCTTCTTGACCTCCGCGTCCGCCTTCCTCAGGTCGTCCTCGCGCTGCTTGAGGTCGGCGGCCAGCTCTTCCTTGCGACGCTTCAGGTCGGCGTGGCGCTCGTTGTGAACCTTGTTGCCGTATTCGCCGGTGGGCTGCTTTCCGGCCTCGCGGCGCTGATCGGCCTGCGCGAACAGCACGTCGTTGCGCAGCTGCTCGGCCTTGATCCGCTCAATGCTGCCCGGCAGGACCCGGACCTCGGCCTCGTACCGGGCCCTGGCCAGCGCGTCCTTCTCGGCGCCGTCCTTGAGCCGCTCGTGCTCGAAGATCGCCATCCGGTCGCGCTGCTCCTGGATGCCGGCCTTGGTGGTCTCCAACCTCGCACGCTGCGATTCGAGTTCGGCGATCCTCTCGGGTGGGTGGTTGCCCGTGGTCAGCTCGTGGTCGACCGCCCGCAGCCGCTCGTCGACCTTGGCGATCGCCTTCGGGAGCTGCTCGGCGTTGCGCGACAGCACATCCACGTGCTGGAGCTTCTCGATCCGGTACTGGGTGAACATCGCGGCCGTGTCGTCGTCCTTCAGCGCCGCCCGTTCGTAGCCCTGCACCTGCTCGCGGACCTGCTGGAACTCCGGGGAGTCGCTGAGGAACTTGTCGAGGATCTCGAAGGTCTTCTTGCCGTCGATCTTGTGCTCGTAGTCCCCGTTCGCCCGGTTCTGCCCCGAACCGTCCGCGTTGTTGACGCGCGGCGGCGGGGGTGGCAGTTGCTCGGCGGTCGGCGGCTTCTGCTCGGCCGCCGGGGGCACGTTCTCACCTGCCAGGGGCCGGTGCTCGGCCGCCGGAGGCTGACGGTCGCCAGGGGCGGTGCCGTCCACGTGCTCCATGAACTCGCGGAAGCCCTCGTACGTGGCGTTCTGCGCGGTGGTCTCGTTCACCGGGTTCGCGGTGCCGTCGTGGATGGCGGACGGGTTCTCGCCATACAGCTTCTTCAGCAGCGGGTACAGATCGGGCTCGTGCTGCTTCACCCACTCCGGGCCGTTGTTGCGCGGCTCACCGGTGTACGGGTCGGTGCCGCGGTTGGTTCCCAGGTAGGCGTTGGTGGCCTGGGCGAAGTACTCCCGCTCGTCCCGCGAGGAGTAGTTCCCGGGCGTGTTGCCGTCGGGCCACTGCACGGGCACCTTGCCGTTCTTGGGGTCCGCAGCCTCCTCGGCGGCTTTCGTCTTCTTCTCGAAGGCGTCCGTGATCGCCTTCTTGTCGTGCTCGCTCAGCCCGTACTCGTGCACGGTGTGGCTGAACTCGTGCGTGGTGGTGGAGTATCCGTCCTCGTAGTGGCTGCCCTCGCCGATCGTGGTGTGCTCGCCGAGCAGGTTCTCCTCGGTGACGGCGGAGTGCTTGCCGCCCGAGCCACGCATCTCGTCGTAGCCGCGAGCGCCGCCCGCCTCGGTGTCGTTGGTGACACCACGCAGCTCGTACAGCCCCGGAGCGTCGGGCATCCGGACGTCCTTCGGGACGATCACCACGTCCGCGCCGTTCTTCATCAACTGCGCGGCGGTGTCCGGGTCCTGGAGCATCCGGGCGACCTGCTGCTGCGCCTCGTGACGTGCGGACGCGGCCTGTTCGGCCCGCGGGTCCACGTGCACGATCAGATCGGCCGTCACCTTGGCGAAGTCCTTCGCGGGCAGCGCCGACTTCAAGGAGTCCACGAACTCCGGGTCGCGAGCCAGCCAACGCCGGTGCTCCGGCTTCAGGTTGGCAAGTTCCTGGGCGCGCTGCTCCGGCGTCATGCCCGGCATGTCCTGCCGCAGCCGGTCCGCGTCGGCGGGACGGACCATGGGAACGTTCCGCCGGGTACCGCCGAGTTGCTCGACGGCATCCCGCACGTTCGTCGCCCGCCCCAGCCGGTCGAGTTCCGTCTGGCGTTCCTGCCGCTGACGGTCCAACAACTGGTCGCGAACCTGCTCCGGGCCGGGCCGGGACGCCGTGGACTTGGCGTCGCTGCCCGCCTCGGGGGTCCGGCCCGCTTCCGGGGTACGACCCGCCTCGGAAGTGCGACCCACCTCAGGGGTACGACCCGCCTCGGAAGTCCGGCCCACCTCAGGGGTACGACCTGCCTCTGAAGTGCGACCCAGCTCGAAAGTCCGGCCCACCTCAGGGATACGGCCCGCCTCAGGGGTACGACCCGCCTCGGAAGTGCGACCCGCCTCGGAAGTCCGGCCCGTCTCAGGGGTACGACCCGCGCCGGGGGTCCGGCCCGCGCCGGGGCGGATCGTGGCACCGGCCGGGGTGTCCGCGTTCGGGGTGGCGGCCGGCTTGGCCCCGCCCTGCTGCGGAACGGTCGTGGACGGCGTGGCGTGTGCCGAGGCCCCGGCCCCGCCGTGCCCACCGGCGCCGCCGACCGGGCCGGACGCGAACCCGCCCGCCATCGGCGTACCGGCCATCGGGTTCTGCGTGGTGCCCGTGGTCGCCGGGGCCTCGCCCAGGCCGTCCGGCACAATCTGCGGGACCGCCTGCTCCGGCCCCGCCGGACGGGCCGTGGCCGGCCCGGCGGACAGCCGCGTCCCGCCGTCCAGATGGGTGCCGCCACCGGCCCCGGCCAACTGCCCGGCGCCACCGAGCACGCCCGACAGGTTGGGCATCGCGGACGCACCGCTCGGGCGCGGCTCGCGCGGATCGTTCTGCGGAAGGGGCTCGTGAACGGTCGAAGTGTCGTGCGCCGCAACCGGGTTGACGATCTCCTGACGCGACGCCGAATGCTGCACGGGGGTAGCCGGTTCCGTGCTGTGCGAGGGCGTGACGCTCTCCTGGCGCGGCACCGAGCCGTGCGCCTGCGGCGCGGTCTGCGTCGGGACCGACTCGTGCGACACGTTCTCCTGACCGGGCGCCGCCTCGTGAATCCGCGCGACCGACTCCGAACGCGGCACCGACTCGTGCGCGGGCGCAGCGGGCTGCGACTCCGTGTGCGGCGTGACGGCCTCGGTACCCTGGCGCGGCACCGACTCGTGCACGGGCGCGGCAGGCTGCGACTCAGCACGCGGCACCGCCTGCTCCCGCGAGGACGCAACGCTCTCCTGACGCGGCACCGACTCATGCACAGGCGCAGTGGGCTGCGACTCCGTGTGCGGCGCGACGGCCTCAGCACCCTGACGCGGCACCGACTCGTGCACGGGCGCGGCAGGCTGCGACTCAGCATGCGGCACCGCCTGCTCCCGCGAGGACGCAACGCTCTCCTGACGCGGCACCGACTCATGTACAGGCGCAGCGGGCTGCGACTCCGTGTGCGGCGCGACGGCCTCAGTGCCCTGGCGCGGCACCGACTCGTGCACGGGCGCGGCAGGCTGCGACTCAGCACGCGGCACCGCCTGCTCCCGCGAGGGCGCAACACTCTCCTGACGCGACACCGACTCATGCACAGGCGCAGCGGGCTGCGACTCAGTGCGCGAAGTAACGGCCTCAGCACCCTGACGCGGCACCGATTCCTGCACCGGTGCGACCGACCGCGACTCGGCCCGAGGGGCGATCGACTCCTGGACGTGCGTCGCCGCCTGCTCGTGCGGGGTCGGCGTCGGCGCCGTGTTGTGGCCGGCGGTCGACGAACCTGCGGACGGAACGTCCCCGGCCCGTCCCCCACCGAACGGGGTCAGCCCGTTCACCTTCGACGCACCAGCGCCCGCACCCGCGCCCGCGCCCGCACCAGCGCCCGCACCAGCGCCCGCGTCCGCACCCGCACCGGAACCCCTGTGCGGCGTCCCGGAACCGCCGGACGGCCCGTGGTACGCGGACGCGCCACCGGCGGTGTCCGGCTTGCTGAAGCTGGGCGTCCCACCGTGCTCGCCCGCGGCCGCGCCCGCGCCCGTGCCCGCTCCGGCGCCTGGCAGCTTCGGCGCTTCCGCCGCCTTCGGTGCGGCGAGGTGTCCCTTGATCTTGGACGCGCCCGCGTGCAGGCCTGCGCCCGCGCCGCCGGAGAGGCCGGAGCCGAGCAGGGAGCTGCCGTCCACCTTGCCGGTGGTGAGCAGTTGGGCGGAGACGTCCGCGCCGACGCCGACGGCCGCGCCGGTGGCCATCTTGCCGCCGGTGGTCTTGAGTGCGCCCTCGACGCCGAGCTTCTCGCCGGCCTTGCCGATGCCCTTGCCGATCAGGTGGCCGGAGGCGCCGCCGGCGGCACCGCCGGCCGCGCTCATTCCGACTTCCTTCATGTCGATGCTCTTGCGGTGGCCCTCGGCGAGTTCGATGCCCTGGGCCATCAGGTTGATCGCGGCCATCTGGGCGGCCTGCTTGGCCGCCATCACGATCATTTCCTTCAGCAGGAGCTTCAGCGTTGCCGAGACCGTGGCCTTGCTCGCCGCGATGAACGCGGGCACCTCCAGCATCGACGCGCCCGCGGTGAACGGCGCTTCGGCCTCTGCGGTCGCGATCTCGAAGGCCAGGATGCCGAGTTGGGCGATGATCTGAATCTTGGCTGTCTCCGCGGAGTTGGCCACCTGCTCCAGCATGTCGCCCATGCCGTTGAGCGCGTTGATCGCGCCGGGCAGGTAGCCGGGGTCCTGTTCGGTGCCCTTGCCGACCGAGTACTTCTCCCAGTACTTGCCCAACGCCTCGGCAGCAACGCCCTGTTGGCCTTCGAGCGCGCGCTTGATCGTGGCGTCGCCGCTCTGCGCGGCGTCCTTCAGGGTGTCCGCCGCCTTTCGGCAGTGGTCGGCCATGTCGCGGAGCTGGTCCTCGTCGGCTTCCGGCCAGCGGCAGCCCGCGAGCAGCAGGAGCACCCACTGGAGGGGCTCCGGGAGTTCGACAGCCATCTGGTCAGTGCCTTCCGCTCTCGTGGGTCCGCGGGGTGATCCGCATGGGGGCCGAGTTCGGCAACTGCGGCGAGGCGGGCATCGGCGCGGTGCCGGGGTCCACGCCGTTCAGCTCGGTGATGACGCCCTCGTCGGCGCCCTGGTAGCCGTCGGCCATCGCCTTCAGGCCGTCGGCGATGCCTTTGAGGGCGGCCGGCAGGCCCTTGATGACGTCCAGGGTGTCCTTGCTGTATTTCAGGTAGCCCTTCTCGCCCTCGGCGAACTGCTTGCCCGACTCGTCGTTGCCCCAAGGGTGTTGTGACTCCAGCGACGGCAGGTACGAGCTCAGCGCGGCGTACAGCGTGCCGACCTGTTCGGCGACGGCGAGCATCGGCGACACTGCGGCCCGGTACTGCGCGGGGTCGACCTGGAAGCCCTGGCCGGCGTTCCCGGACGAGTCCCGGTTGACGGCGGCGGGCCTGGTGCTGATCCGGTTGGCCGCGACGGTGTCCGGCTTCCCGCGGGCGGCGAGCGGGGCAGTGGCGTGCTCCCCGGCCGGCGTCCGCTCCGTCGCCTTGGTGGCGGCCGCCGGTTCCACCGGGTGCGCGGCGGCCGCCGGTTCGGACCGGGTGAGCCCACGAGCCGTGATCCGCGGGGTCTGCGCCCCTTCGAAGGGCTCCACTGGCGAGGCGGCGCCCGCCGCCCGCTCGAACGGCCGCAGGGGGGCGGCCGGTTGGTCCCGCTGGAACGCCTCCGGCGCGATCCGCGCCGCGTCCGTCCGCTGCTCGAACGGCCGGAGCGGGGTGGCCTCGGCCTGCTGGAACGGTTCGGGGCTGATCCAGTCGGGCTTCTCGGCGGGGACGGCCTGGTGGCGCGGCTCCACCGGGACGCTCGCGGGGAGGACGGTGCCCACCCGCAGCCGGGCCGTGTCGGCGGGTTCGGTGGCGGCGTACCAGGCCTGCTCGTCGTTGCTCATGGTGCTCCTTCGTCAGGTCGGATCGACGGCGGGCCCGGTCAGCCTGCGGCGGGAGCGCCGGGCGCTGCGGCCAGGCGGGACAGGGCGGCGCGCAGGAACGGGCTGGGCACCTGGAAGCCGCCCTCCTCACGCAGCGGGGCGCGCTGCGGCGTCCCGCTCTCGCCCGACGCAGCGGCCGCACCGGCACCGGCCGAACCCGAGGACCCCGCCGCAGCGGCCGACCCGGCTGCCGCGACGGCCGGTGCGTCCCCGTGGCCACGCCGGGCGGCGGCGCTGCGCGCACGCTCCAAGTAGGCGTCGTCCGAGCTGCCGGCCGACGTCTGCGCCGGGGCGGCACCGGCCTCCCGATGCGCAGTCGGGCCGCTCGCCGGCGCACTCGCCTCCGACGGCGCCGCACCGTCAGCCGCCGCGCCCCCAGCACCCGCGTCCGCACCGCCACCCGTCCCGAGCAGCACCCCGGCCAGCTGGCTCAGCACCTCCTGCTCACTCGCGGGCCCGGTCGGCGCGGGCGGGGCCGCGGCGGTCTCGGGCGTGACGAAGTGGCCTTCGACGCGGGCGTCGTCCAGCCAACGGCGGCGTGCGCGCTGCCAGTTGCGGTCGCGCGGGTCGACGTCCCCGGCCTGGCCGAGGATGCCGCTGTCGTGCAGCAGCGCCTCGTCCTCCTCGCCCTCGGCGCCGAACCGGGTCGGGCCGAGGAAGCGGTTGGCGCCCTTGTTGTCCTTGCCGCCACCGCCGCGTCCCGCGCCGCCCATGCCGGGCAGGTGACCGCCCCCGCCCAGGCCGGCGGCACCGGCGGCGGCACCACCGCGCCCGGCCGCGCCGCCACTGGCGAGCCCGCTCGAACCGACCCGCCCGGACGCCGAGGACGCACCCGACAGCCCCCTGCCGGACGCGCCGAGCCCGGCGCCGCCGCCCGCCCGGGAGGCCAGCGAGCTGTTGCCGAGCCCGCTGCCCCCCGCGCCGCCACGCATCGCCGAGCCGACCCCGCTGCCCGCGCCGCCACCGGCACCGCTGCCACGCATCCCGGAGCCACCGAAGCCGCCGCCGCGCGCGGTCGAGCCGCCCGCGCTGCCGAACGGGCTGCTGCCGCCACCGCCGAACGGGGTCAGGCGGCGGGCCGGGGAGCCGCCCGAACTTCCGGTGTGGCCACCGATGTTGGGCATGCCGCCGATGGTGCCGAACGGGCTCCCGCCGGGGGCTCCGCCGGTCAGGCCGGGGCTGGGGGTGTGGTTGCCGCTGCCGAGCGGCGCGTAGTGGCTCCCGCCGGGCACCCCGGTGCCGATGGTGCCGAGGTCGCCGAGGCCCGCCAGGTTCAGCGGGCCCGCACCGGAGCTGCTGAGCGGGTTGAACACGGGTGCCCCACCGCCGGAGCCGCCGCCCTGGAAGCTGGGCATGTTCGGGGTGGGCAGCTTGAACGGCGTCAGCGCCGGACCGCCGCCCGCCGATCCGACCCCGCCGACCCCGCCGACGCCACCGGCCGATCCGACCCCGCCGAGACCGCCCGCGGATCCGATTCCGCCGATGCCGCCCGCGGCCCCGGCCCCGGCCCCGCCGAGGTGCGAGCCCGGCCCGCCGGGGGCGTCGGGCAGCGAGAACGCCCGGGGCGTGGCCGGGGCGCCCGCACCGGCGAGCGGGCTGCCAGGGACATCGCCGTCCGCGCCGGTGCGCAGCCCGGCCGGCACGACGGAGGGGCTGCGCCCGGACATGTCCGTGCCCGCCGCGCCCGCACCGCCCGAACTCCCGGCGCCACCGGCCCCGTTGAGGGCGCAGGTCTGGCCCATTCCGGTCATGTCGGCGATGTGGCCGGCGTTCTTCCGCAGCATGCCGTCCACGTCGCCGCCGATCTGCCCGACGTACTGGTGGTAGACGGCGGCGGCCTGCTTGATGCCCTCGGAGTTGGCGATGTCGTCGTGCTTGCCGGCCGGGTTCTGCTCCATGTACGTCTTGGCGTACTGGAGTTCACGGACCATCTCGTTCTTGGTGTCGATCACCGCGCCGGACGCGCCGTGCAGCGACTTGGCGACCGCCCGCCCGGACTGGAGGGTGGTCGCGACGTGCGAGTCCTCGCCGCCGGCGAACTTCTGCAGGTACTGCTGGAAGGTGTTGGCGGCGGGGCCGGACATGCTGGCCATCGCCCGCTGGGCGGCCTCGGTGATCGCGCGGACGTGGGTGTCGGCGACCTGGTTCCACTTGTCCCAGGCGGCGGCGAGGTCGGCGAGGAGTTCCTCGTTGGCGTCGGGGAAGGCGATGTCCTTCCCGTTCTCGTTCTTCTGAACGGTCTTCAGTACCTCGGCGAGGTCTGCGGGCAGCTGGATCACGGCGGGAGACTCTCCGGTCGGACGTTCGGAGTCGGCTCGGGGGTGTTGCTGCCACCCCCGGCGACGGTGGGACGGGGCGGGTCGGCCGTAGAGCCCGTCCGGGCGACAACTCGCCCGGCGGGCACGTCAGATGACCTGCCGGGCGCCGGGGCCGGTGCCACGGAACTGCGCGTCCGTGGGCTCGTCCTTGTGGTGGTTGTAGTCGAGCGTGGGCGCGTCGGGGCGGTGGTAGTCGCTGCCCGCGTCGGTGTTGCCGATCGGCTTGACCGGGGCCGGCGGCGGCGGGGCCGCCGTGGTGTCGGCGGCCGGTGCGACGGTCTCCTGCGGCGCGCGGACCACGCGGTCCGCGGTCGCCGGGTCGGGGCCGGGCTGGGCGCCGCCGGCCAGGCGCGGGGAGGCCGGCAGGTCGCCGTTGGTGCTGATCCGGCCGATCTCGGTGCCGTGCTGCTCGTCGTTGGTCCGGTGCCGGGCCGCCATGGTCTGGAGGTTCTGCCCCATCGCGTTGGCGTTCTTCAGCAAGGTCCGGATTCCCGCGAGGGTCTGCTGCTGGTGCTTGGCCAGGCCGCCGACCGAGGATCCGGCGCCTTTGAGGGCCTTGCCGAGCAGGTCGGTGCCGTACACCGAGTCCTCGACCTGCTTGATCACGGCCTCCAACTGGTTGGCCGGTCCTTCCAGTTCATGCAGCAGGCTGATGATTTTCTTCGCTGCCGCATCGACCTCGTCGAGGTCCATCCATACCGTTTCGTCCGCCACTGTCCACCCTCCAGGTCACCGCCCCCGGGCAGCCGGACGTCCGCCGGGCCGCCCACCGGCCGGGGGCGCGCCGCAGCGCCCGCGCCGGATCCAGGGCAGGCCGAAGGCACTCGCGGCTGCCGCACCCGCTCATTTGTCAGGTAACTTTACTAGGTGTCCGAGGACGCACCGGCCAAGCGCGTCAACCGAGGTGACGGGACGTCACCTCGGTACGAGCTTCGCAGAGCGGCAGAACAGGGCACGAGGCCCGAAGGTATGCAGTTGGTAAATTCCCGGCGCGAATCACCGGCCATGTGGCAGAAGGGGGCGCTCCGTTCAGGGAGGTCGTGAATGTCCAGTGAGGAATGGGCGGCTTTGGGTGAACTGTGGTGGTGGCGGCCGGACTTCGTCGCGCCGAGACCCGGCCGCCGGTGGACGGTGACATCCACCCCCACAGGCGGTCACCGTCCGGCGTGGCGCTCCTGGTAGGCGGCGATCACCGCGTCGATCGGGATCGACGGCCAGGTGCTGAGCTCGCCGGTGCCGCGGTCCACCACGCCGGTGGCGTCACCGAGGTTGGCCGGCGGCCGGACCTGCCCGGTCACCGGGTCGACCTCCAGCGGCGCGGGCGCGGCCCACACCACCCAACCGAGGTCGAACTCCCGGAACTTGACCTCACGCGCGGTGCCCTCCGGGGCGCCTTCGTTCAGCCATGCGTGCGCCTTCGCGATGGCCTCGTCCTGGGTGATCATGCGGGGTTCCTCCTATGGTGCGATGTGTGCTGCGGGCGGTGCGGCCGGAGCCGCGACGCCCGCGATGGCGGCGTCCGGACCGGACGGCCCCGGGCGGGGCTGTCCGGTCCATGATCCCGGTCGGGCGCGACCCGTCGATCGGCGGCTCAGTGCTCGCGCCCGGGGGCGGTGAAGGCGTCGAAGGTCTCGGTGAAGTACGGGTCCGGCGGGCCCGAGATGGTGTTCTCCTCCGAGTCGGAGACCGAGGCCCAGAGGTTCCAGCCCAGGCCGAAGGTCCTCGGCATTCCGCCGGTGGCCTCGAACACCCGGCGTTCCGTCAGGTCGGCCCAGCGCAGGCGGCCGTCCCGGTCGTGGACCAGCGCGACGGCATGGGCGCGCCCCTCCTCGCCGACGCCCAGCACGGTGGCGAAGCTGCCCTTGCCACCGGCCTGCACCTTCTCCATCAGCGCCTTCACCGCGTCCTCGCCCTTGCCGAACGCGGCCGGCGCCTCGGGCCGCGTCCACGCCGTGCCGCCGGTGACCGGCTCCGCGTCACCGGGCAGGCTCGCCCCGGACACCCGGGGACGCCCGAAGTGGGTGTCCCGGTACGCCTCCACGTTCTCCACCGACGCGTTCAGCTCGGGGCCCGGCCGGAAGCCGGTCCCGTCCTGCTCCGGCGCCTGCCGCGGATTGACGTGGCCCAGCAGCGTGTTGCTCATCGGCGGGTGCACATGGCCCGGCCCGCCGACGTAACCGGCCAGCTTCTGCGCCCTCGGGTCGTCGTCCGGGACAGGCGCGAAGGCCCGCTCCTGCGACGCGCCCGCCGGGTCGGCCGGCGCCTGGTCCGGCACGGGCTGCTGGGCGGCGGCGTCCCGCTTCTCGATCTGGGCGGTGGCATCGTCGGCCATCACGCCGATCCAGTCCGACTTGCCGAACTCCGAGAACAGGGTCGCGGTGGTCCGGTACTGGTGGTCCGTCAGCACCTGGTTGGCCAGCGACTGGATGTGGTTCTCGTGGAGGGTGAGGAACCTCCGCCTCTCCTCGCTCTTCGCGCGCAGCTCGGCCGCGGCGGACTGGATGTTCTCCAGGGTCGCCTCGGGCCGCTGAAGGGCCTCCACCAGGTTCTTCTGCTCCAGGAGCATCTCCCGCATCTGGCCCATGCGCTGGTTCAACGACCTGACATGGGGGTTCGTCAGGCTCAGGTCCTTGGTCAGACCGTAGGCCGCGTCGTCGAAGTGGCCGAGCTGTTCCTTCGCGTTGATCAGGTACGGGTCGACCGTCATCTTGACGACGGCCTGCGGGGTCTGCGTCCCGACCTCGAACGGGACCGCGGACTGCCGGGAGACCCGCGGCGGGGTCAGCGGGTTCCGCGCGTCCTTCTGCACCTCCTGACTGACCATCTCCCACCCGTCGGGGCCGTACCGCAGCATGTTGGTCGCTGCCGGGGTGTGCCCGGGGGGCAGGATCGCCGCGTAATCGCCGCCACCCATCCAGGTGGTGACCGTCTGCGCGGCCCGGAACTCGGCGGCCGTCCGAAGGGCGTCCGAGGCCGAGTAGGACTGGTAGTGCCAGGCCGTGAAAGTGTCGCCGCCCGGCTCGACGGTGGCCACGAAGGCGCAGCCGTTCATCGCGTCGGTGAACACCAGACCCTCCCGGGGGCGGGCCGGGTTCGGGCGCAGCGGCACCTCGGTGTGGCCGATGGTGCTCAGGTCGTCGAGGCTGGCCCGCTTGTCCGCCTCGTAGGGCACATACGCGCCCCTGACGTAGTGGCTGTCCTCCTTCACCGGCGGCAGCCCGCCGCTGGGCCGGGGGAAGTCGGAGTAGTGCTCGGCGTACTTCTCCCACGCGGGCACCAGGTGGTAGCCGGGCTTCCCGGTGGCGGCCGCGGCCGGGTCCGGCACCATCTCGAACCAGTGCTGGTCGCGGCCCCGCATCGCCCTGAGCAGGTTGTTCTCCTCGAAGGGCTTCAGCCCGGGCATCCGCTGCCGGACGCCGGCGGCGAAGTCCACCGAGACCAGGTTCTCGTCCAGGAAGGTGCGCGGGTCGTGCATGATCCCGTGCTCCGGCGTGCCCACCGGCGGCAGCGGCTCGGGCGTGACGGGCGGGTGCTCGGCGCCGTCGTGCTCGTTGTTGGCGTGCTCGTCGTTGCCGTCGTGCTCGTTGTTGGTGTGCTCGTCGCCGTCGTGCGCGCCGTTGCCGCCCTGGTCCTGGTGCTCCCCGTCGGCGTGCTGCGACGATCCGCCGTCGGGGGCGGCGCCGGGCGAAGCGTCCGGACGGTGCTGCGAACCGCCCTCGTGTTCCCCCGCCGACCGCTCCTGCGGCTGGTGTTCGCCGAGGCCGGCCGGGTCCGCCGGCGGGCGGACGTCGGAGACGTACTCCGAGCGGGCCGACGGGACGCCCAGGTCGCCGAGCGCCTTGTCGAAGTCCCGGGCGGCGCTGAGGAATTCGTCGCGGCCGCGGAGCATCGTCTCCGCGCTGTGCTTGCGCCGCTCGGCGAGCGCCGCCCGCTCCTCGCGGCCGGTGCTCTCCTCCCACTTGAGCTGCTCGGCGCCCTCCGTGAAGTGCTTGGCGCCCTGCTCCGCCCGGTTTGCCAGCCGGTGCAGCTCGGCCTTGAGCGCCGGGTCGGCGGCCAGGTCGGCGACCTGGCGGCGGGCCTTGATGTTGTCGTGCAGGTCGGCGGCGACCTCGCCCGCGATCCGCTCGGCCATCGGGATCTCCTGCCGCACCTGGACGGTGGACTTCGGGTCCGGGTGAGCAGACAGGTCGGGATTGCCGTGGTGCGGCTCGTCGAGCCCGAAGCTGCGGAAGCCGGCCATCGCCAGCGCCGCGTGCATCGCCACGTCGTCGGAGGCCCGGTCCCAGGCGTTCTGGAACCTGGCACCGTGCTCGCCGACGAACACCTCGTCGCCACCGTCCGGCGAGTACTCGCCCGCCCGGTCCTTGGCCGCGGCGCGCAGCTCGGAGAACTTCTGCTGGATCGCCGCCGGATCGTAGGCGACGCCCTGCTTCTCGTTCTCCTTCAGCCAGCCGATGAACTCCTTCTGGTACCCGGGGTCCGGCGGCGGCCAGCCCTCGGGGTAGAACTCGTTGAGCTCCCTGATCGCCCGCTGATGCTCCTCGGTGCGGCTCATCATGAAGCCGTGCGAGCTCTCGGCCTGGCCCTCGCCGGTCAGTTCGGCGCTGCCGTACTGCTCGGTCATCTTCTTGTTGCCGGACCAAAGGTTGTACTGCACCTCGGAGTTGGGCCGGTCCGCCTGCCCGGTCAGCCCGTCCTGGCCGAGCTCCAGCCGGCCCAGGTTGGTCCGGATCTGCTCGTAGATCTGTTCGGTGTGCACCTGGAGTCCGACCAGCTTGTCGCCGGCCTCCTGGTTGCCCTTGGGATCGTCCTTGCCGGTGAAGGCCGGCATCTTCGCCAAGGTGTCCTGCGGCAGCGGCTCGGGCGCGGACCGCGGCGACGGGACGCCCGCCGGGTCGGCCGGGGGCCGGGGGGACTCGACGCCCGCCGGGTCGTCCGGGACCTGCTGGGCGGCCTCGTCGCGCTTCTTGATCTGGGCGGCGACGTCAGCGGCCATGTGGTCGACCCAGTCCGGCTTCCCGGGCTCGATCGAATAGCCGAACTCGGAGAGCACGGTGTTGCCCGACCGGTTCGGGTGCAGCGGCGTCGCGTCGATCGCCAGGCGCTCGATGTCGGCCCGGTGCTCGTCCAGGAACATCTGGCGCGAGCGCTTGATCCGCTTCAGCCCGTTCGACAGCTGCTGAAGGTCCTCCAGGGTCGCTTCCGGCCGGTTGTACGCCTTCACCAGGTCGTTCTGCGCGCCGAGCATGTCGTTCATGTCGGCGAGGTGTCCCTGCAACTTCTTGAGCGCGGGGTTCTTCGGGTCCAGTCCCGTGGTCAGGTCGTGCGCCGCCTGCTGGAAGCGGTCGAGTCGCTCCTGCGCGATGACGTGGTACGGGTCCAGCGTCATCTTGACGACGGTCTC
Source organism: Kitasatospora sp. NPDC059673 (assembly GCF_042734215.1). NCBI lineage: Bacteria > Bacillati > Actinomycetota > Actinomycetes > Kitasatosporales > Streptomycetaceae > Kitasatospora > Kitasatospora sp. NPDC059673. The sequence continues at coordinate 142,662 of NZ_JBHWEN010000001.1, forward strand.
GGGGCTCTGCGTCCCCACGTCGAACGGGATCCGCTTCGGCGGGTACAGGGTCGGCGGGAACTTCCGCATCGTCTCCGACGAGCCGTCGTACGTGTGCGACTCCTGGCTGATCATCTCCCAGCCGTTCGGGCCGTGCTTCAGCATGTTGGTCGCCGCCGGCTTGAAGCCCAGCGGCAGCGGGTGGGAGTAGTCGCCCACGCCCATCCACGCCGTGACGGTGTGCTGCTTCCGGAAGTTGTAGCCGCCCTCCAGGTGCCCGGCGGACGAGTACGACTGGAAGTGCCAGGCGGTGAAGGTGTCCCTGCCCGGCTCGACGGTGGTCACCAGGGCGCAGCCGTTCATCGCGTCGGTGAACACCAGCCCCTGGCGCGGCAGGTCCGGGTGCGGGTTGAACGGCACCTCGGTGTGGCCGATGGTGTCCGGCTTGGCCGGGTCGGGACGCTGCTCGGACTTGTAGGGGATGTACGCGCCCTTCACGTACTCGTGGTCCTCCTTGACCTGCGGCAGGCCGGATTCGGGCCTCGGGAAGCCCTCGTAGTGCGCGGCGTACTTCTCCCACGCCGGCACCAGGTGGTAGCCCGACGGCTCGCCGTTCTTGCCGACCCCGTTCGGCTCCAGCACGAACCAGTGCTGGTCACGCCCCTTGATGGCTTCCAGGAACGCGCCGACCTCCCCCGGCTTCGCGTGCGGCATCCGCTCCTTGACGCCGGTGGCGAAGTCCACCGAGACCTGCTTGGTCTTCAGGAACTCGGCCGGGTCGTGCATGATCCCGTACTCCGGCGTCCCCACCGGCGGCAGCGGCTCGGGCACCACCGGCGGGTGCGCGGCGTCCTCGCCGTGCGGTGCGGTGGTGTCCTGCTGGTTGGTGCCGTCCTGGTGCTGCGGGGACCCGGCATGCTCGGTGGCACCCGGCGAGGCGTCCGGACGCGAGTTCTCGCCCGACCGGCCTTCGGGGCGCGGGCCGGCCTGCTGCTTGCCGTCGCCGGCGGGCGGGCCCGACGGGTGCACGGGCGCGCGGTCCGGGGTGAGCGGGACGGCGAACAGGCCGCCCTCGCCCGCGTACAGCGGCCGGTCGCTGGTGCGGCCCAACTGCGGGTCCGCGTACACGATCGTGCCGTTGTGGTTCATCGCGTTCCAGGCGTGGGTGCGGCCCTCGCTGTCACGGCTGATGATCACCGCCTGCGAGCCGTGCCCGCTGTCCAACAGGGTCTGCGCCAGCTTGTCGTGCCCGGCCTGCCCGGCGCCCAGGTGCTCGAACTTCCCGCCGAGCGACTGCTCGATCCGGTCCCGGCCGCCCTTCTCGCCGACCGAGTTGTTCTCGGTCCGCGGCGCGGCGACGGTCGGGTGACCGTCGTAGGTGTCGACCAGCGAGAGCGCCGCGTCCGCGCAGTTGTTGGCCCGGCCCGGGGCGCCCGGGCCGTCGCCGTTCAGCTTCTTCAGCCAGTCTCCCGAGGTCGGATCAGGGTGCCGCTGCGGCGAACCGTCCGCGTGGTGCGGCAGCGCGTCCTGAAGCTGCTTCAGGTCGTGCTCCGACGGCCGCTTCAGCCCGCCCTCGACATCGAACGGCCGCTGATCCGTGGCCGGGTGCCGCGGGCCGCCGCCCTCGTGGTCTCCCAACGAGCGCTCGTGGGACGGCTGTTCGTGGTTCGGCAGCTCGTGGCTCGGCTGCTCGCGGTTGGGCAGTTCGTGGTTCGGCAGCTCGTGGCTCGGCTGCTCGTGGTTCGGCAGCTCGTGCGAGGGGTTGCCGAGGCCGGCCGGCTGCTCGGGGGCGACGTCCTGGGCGTGCTCGTTCACCTGCTGCTGGTGCGGGGCGTTCTCGTGCCCCGCTCCGGACGGCGGGTTGCCGCCCGGGTGCTGGGCGGCCGGCGCGTGCGGCGCCGGGGCCGCCGGCTGGGGCTCCGGCAGGTGTCCCAGCCGGAGGTCGTGCACCGCCGTGCCACCGACGGCGTTCGTCCCGTTCGGAGTGGTCAGGCGCACCGACGGCGCCCCCAGCATCTCGGCCGTGCCGGGAATCCGTGCGCCGCCACCGCTGGTGGTGGAGTGCTCGTGCACATGGGCCTCGCCAGTGACCAGGATGTACTTCCCCGACTGCCCGACGCGGTCGGAGGTGATCGCGTCGTGCATGTACGAGTTCAGCATCCGGGCCCGCTGCTCCAGCGGGCCGTAGCCGGGTCCGTCCGGCCTGCGCGCGGGGTAGCCGTCCACGGCCCGGACCCGCATGCCTTCTTCCTGCGCCTTCACCACCGTTTCGTAAAGACCGGCGTTCTCCGGGGAGTTGTTGTTCCGGTCGTAGGACCGGAGCATCCTCTCCAGGTTCGGCGGCATGGTGCCGCCGGACTCCAGATAGGTGTCCAGCTCGTGCTGGAGCGAGTCGTCGCGAAGTGCCTCGACGTAGATGGTGTCGACGCCGGCCTCCTTCAGACCGGCCATGTTCTCCTTGAGGAACTTCCAGCTGGGCGAGTTGCCGTGTGCCTCGCCCAGCACGATCCCGGGGGGCTCCGGGTTGACGCCGTCCCCGTTGAGCAGGCGCTGGACGCCGTCCAGGGCCGAGGCCTGCCCGTCCAGCCGCTGCTGCACCTGTGCCCCGTCGACCGGGTGCCAGACGGTCTCCGCATCCTGGCGGGCCAGCCGCTCCAGCACGTTCTGACGCTCGCGCTGGGCCTGGAAGTTCGGATCGGTCCGGTAGTCGAGCTTGCCGCCGTGCTCCAGCAGCTTGTTGCCCGGGTAGACGTAGGCCTCGGTCTCGCCGGTCGCCACCAACTTGGTGCGCAGCCCCTCGTTCAGCGCCGACGCCGCGTCGGGGTGCAGCGCCTTCAGCGTCAGCGGGTCGAGGTGCGACTTGAAGCTCTGCGAGTACGGGCTGACCTTGACGTCGGGCGTCCCGCTCGCCGTGAAGGAACCCGAGTGGTGGCGACCCTTGTCGCTCTGCGGCAGGGAGTTGGCGGACACGGCCAGATCACCGGTCAGGGTGAACTTGAACTTGTTGTCCTTCTTGTGCTGCGCGAGTGCCGCCGGGTCGGCGGAGGGCGGGTAGATCAGCGCCGGGCCGGGCGGGTCCTGGTGGAGCTTGGCCTTCTCCTCGGCACTGGGACGTTGCTCGATCGGAGGAAGCGGCGGCTCGGGACGGACCGCCATGCCCGGGTCCGAATCCGGCCGTTGGGCGTCCGGCTTCGGGCCGGCCTGGTGGTTGCCGTCACCGGCGGGCGGGCCGGACGGGTGCAGGGGCGCGCGGTCCGGGGTGAGCGGGACGGCGAACAGGCCGCCCTCGCCCTGGTACAGCGGCGTGTGACTGGTACGGCCCATCTGGCCGTCCGTGTACACGATCGTGCCGTTGTGGTTCATCGCGTTCCAGGCGTGGGTGCGCCCCTCGCTGTCACGGCTGATGATCACCGCCTGCGAGCCGTGACCGCTCTCCAGCAAGGTCTGCGCCAGCTTGTCGTGCCCCGCCTGACCCTTGCCCAGGGACTCGAACTTCCCACCGAGCGACTGCTCGATCCGGTCCCGGCTGCCCTTCTCACCGACCCCGTTGTCCTCGGTCCGCGGCGCGGCCACCGTGGGACGGCCGTCATAGGTGTCAACCACCGAAAGCGCCGCATCCGCACAGTTGTTGGCCCGACCCGGAGCACCCGGACCGTCACCGTTCAGCTTCTTCACCCAGTCGCCCTCGAACGGGTCCGGGTGCCGCTGCGGGGTGCCGTCCGCGTGGTGCGGAACCGCGTCCTGGAGCTGCTTCAGGTCGTGCTCCGACGGCCGCTTCAGCCCACCCTCGACATCGAACGGCCGCTGATCCGTGGCCGGGTGCCGCGGACCACCACCCTCGTGGTCCCCCGACGGCTGCTGGTGCGGCTGCCCAGGGCTGTTGTGCTCGTTCCCGGCCTGGCGGTCGGTGTTGCCCTCGTGCTGATGGGGCTGGTTGGGCTGGTCGTGCTGCGGCCCCTGGCCCTCCAGGTACTCGGAACTCCCGCGCGGCGCCTGCGCGTCGGGGTGAACCGGGCCGAGTCCGCCCGGGTTCCCCGGCGCCGACGGGTGGGTGGAGTCGGTGTGCTGCGGCGGCGCGCCGGCCGGGGAGTGGTTGTCGGGGGTGGGCAGGTAGCTGAGCCGGACGTCGTCCGGAGGCGTGCTGCTGCTCGCCCGGTTCGGCGCTTGGTGCGGTGTCCCCGAACCGTCGGTCAGGTGCACGGCCGGGACGCCCAGCAGGTCGGCCGTGCCGGGGATCCGTCCACTGCCCGAACCGGTCGTGGAGTGCGCATGGCTGGCGCCGACCACGACCACGTACTTGTTCCCGCCACTGGCGGCGTCCGAGCTGATCACATCGTGGGCGTACGAGTTCATCAGGCGGGCCCGCTCGTGGACCCCGCCGTCCTCGTTGATGGTCCGGGCCGGGTATCCGTCCACCGCACGGACCTTGACGTTGTTGGCCTTCGCCGCCTCCAGCACCTCGGTCAGCTTGGCGCTGTGGGAGCTGTCGTACTTCGCGGCCGCTTTCTGCAGGCTCGGGGGCATGGGCCCCTGGTGGGACGGGTCCAGGTACGTGTCCAGGTCGTGCTGGACGGCGTCGTCCCGCAGGGCCTCCAGGTAGATGGTGTCGACCCCGCTGGCCTTGAGCTGCGCCATGTTGTCCTTGAGGAACGGCCAGGTCGCGGACTGGCCGTGTCCTTCGCCGATCACCACTCCGGGGAATCCGGCGTCGCCTCCGTGACCGTTCAGCAGGCGGTTCACACCGTCCATCGCGGAGCTCTGGCCGGCGAGCTGGCCCGACACCCGGTCGCCGTCGATCCAGGTGCCCTTGTCCGTGTTCTGGTTCGCGAGGTCCTTCAACAGCTGCCGGCGCTCCTGCTGCTGCTCCATCGTCGTCCTGGACCGGTAGTCCAGCTTCGCGGCCTCTTCGAACACCTTGTTGCCCGAGTACGCGATGGCGTCCGGGCCGAGGGCGTTGCGCAGCGGCTCCCGAAGCTTGCCCCCGACCGGGCCTTCCACCAGGGTCAGGGTCGCCGGGTCGACGTAGGCCTTGAAGGTGTGGTCCTTGATCTTGGCGTTCGGCTTCCCGCTCGCCGTCGAACCCTCCGACTGGTGGGTGTTCTTGCCGTCCTTCACCGGCAGGTGGTTACTGACCTCCTTCAGCTCCGGCGAAAGGTCGGACTTGAACTTGTTCGCAAAAGCCGTCCCAAGGTGCGCCGCCTTGCTGTTGCTCGGCGGGTAGACGATGGACGGCCCTTCCGGGTTCTGGTGCAGAACCTTCCGTCCCTCGGGGGTCAGCCCCTGACTGTCCATCAAGGACTTCCGGCTGCCCAGCCCGGCCGGCTCGGCGTCCGGCCGCAGCCCGGTCGGCGTGTCGTCGGGGCGCGTGGAGGTGGGGTGCGTCGAGTCGCCCAGGCCTCCCGGACTCTCCGGGGCCCGGGTGTGCGAAGTGTTGGCGTGCTCGTCCCCGAACGGGTTCGACACCTCCGAGCTGGGGCTGTTGTGGCCCGACGAAGCGGCGTGCTCGTCCCCGAACGGGTTCGACACCTCCGAGGCGGGGCTGTTGTGGCCCGACGAAGCGGCGTGCTCGTCCCCGAACGGGTTCTGCATCTCGGGCGCGGGGCGGTTGCCCGACGGACCTGCGTGACCGTCCCCGAACGGGTTCGCGCTCGACGCCCCGGCAGTGGGACGGTTGCTCGGCGGAACCTCCGGCGGGGCGCCGACCGGCCGTTGAGTGAACGGCGGCGGAACCGGCGGCGCAGCCGGGGCATGCTGCTGAGCGGGTCGCGGGGGAACCGGCGGCGCGGAACCGGCGTGCTGCTGAGCGGGCGGCGGCGGAACCGGCGGCGCGGAACCGGCATGCTGCTGCGTGAACGGCGGCGGAACGGGCGGAGCGGCCGGGGCGTGCTGGCCGGCGAACGGCGGCGGAACCGGCGGCGCGGAACCGGCGTGCTGCTGAACGGGCGGCGGCGGAACCGGCGGCGCAGCCGGAGCATGCTGCTGAGCGGGCGGCGCGCCCTCTGGCGCGGGCGCGGCGGTCGTACCGCCGGCGGCAGCCGCAGCGTCCGCCCGGTTCTGCGCGTTCAGGTGCTCGACCAGGTACGCCTTCGCGAAGTTCTGCTTGACCTTGGGGTAGTTGGAGTACGGCTCCCTCCCGGTCGCCTCCACGATCTGGTCGAACAGCCGCTGCTCGTTCGGGGTCTTCGGCATTCCTGCGACCGTGTCCCAGTACCGGCTCGGCGGGAAATGGCCGTCCTCCGGCAGGCCGAGCAGCTTCTTGACGCCCTTCTGTTCCTCGCTCGACAGTCCGCCCTGCCCGTCCTTCTTCTGGTATGTCAGGCGCGGCTCCTTGCCCTCCTCGTGGAACTTCACCTCGTTGGTGAGGATGTTGTGGTATTCGATGAGCGCGGGGTTGTTCTGCGTCTTGTCGATGTCGATCTGGTCGAGCGCCTGCTTGTGGTGCCCGAGCTCGTGCTGGATCACGTGTTCCTGCGCGAACCCGTCCTTGATGTTCATCCGCTGGTTGACGACCAGCACGTCGGGGGCTCCGTCCGCCCCCTTGACGTACGCTCCGCCGCCCTTGCCGGAGATCGCCGTGGCTGCGGGGGTGCTGTCACCGTCCTTCAGTCCGTCGATCTTTCCGATGGTGAGCTTGCCGCCGTCCTCGGACAGATGGCCGACCCGTCCGTCCCCGTATTCGGAGAACGGCGTGGAGACGGTGGCCGTGTCCGGCACGAACACCATGACCGGGAGCTGGTCGTCCGGAATCCCCAGCCGCCGACCGATCTCCTGCGTCTCTTCGAGGGTGGGGATGTGCCGCTTGTCCTCCAGGCCGGGGAACGGCGACGGGTCTTCGTGCGTCTGACCGCCCGGCGTCTCGTCCGGCCGCACCTCGTCCGGCCGCGGTTCCTCGGGCCTCGGGGAGGTGTCGGACTCGGGCCGGGCACTGGGGTCCGTCTCGGGCTTCGGCTGGGCCTCGGGCCGCGGTTGGGCCTCGGGCCGCGGTTGGGCCTCGGGCCGCAGGGACGCCTCCGGCTTCGGGGTGGTCTCGGTCCTCGGGGTGGTCTCGGGGCGGGCGCCGGCCTGGTGGTTGCCCGTGGTGTTTCCGGCGCCGTGGTTGGTGGGGTGCAGCGCACTGCCGTTCGGGCCGAGCGGGACGGCGAACAGGCCGCCCTCGCCGGCGTACAGCGGCTTGTCGCTGGTACGGCCCATCTGCGGATCGGCGTAGACGATCTTGCCGTCGTGGTTGACCACGTTCCAGGCGTGCGAGCGGCCGTCGCCGTCGGTGCTGATGATCAGCGCCTGCGAGCCCGGACCACTCTCCAGCAGGGTCTTCTGGAGCTTGTCGTGACCTCCCGCGCCCGCGCCCTGGTGCTCGAACCTGCCGCCGAGCGACTGCTCGATCCGGTCGCGGCCGCCCTTCTCGCCAAGGCCGTTGTTCTCCACGCGCGGCGCGGCCGCCGTGGGGTGGCCGTTGTAGGTGTCGATGAAGGACAGTGCCGCGTCGGCGCAGTTGTTGTTGCGTCCGGGCGCGAACGGGCCGTCGCCGTTGAGCTGCTTGATCCAGTCGCCGTCCTGCGGGTCCGGGTGGATCTTCGGCTTGCCGTCCTCGTCACGCGGGACGGCGTCCTCGATCCGCTTCTGGTCGTGCTCGGAGGGCTCCTTCAGGCCCCCGGGCTCGTCGATCCGCCGCCCGTCCGTCTTCCGGGGCTGCGGCTCACCCTCGTGGTCGGCACCGGGCCGGTTGGGGTGCTCCTCATACGACTTCTGGTCGTGCGGCTGCTGCTCGTGCGACGCGGGCGGGTGCTCCGTGCCGTGCGGCGCCGCGCCGGCGTGCTCGGTCGGCTTCGGGGCCGGGGCGTGCTGCTGCTCCGGGACGGTGTGGGCATCGGGGCCCGAACCGCGACCGCCACCGGGGCGGAGCGAACCGCCCCCCTGCTGGCTGCCGCCACCGCTGTGGACGGTGCCGCTCTGGCTACCGGGCCTGGGCGCACCCGAGGTTGACGGAGAGTCGGAACGGGCGCCGCCGCCACCGACCGGGCCGTGGGCGAACCCGCCGCCCATGGGCGGGACAGCGGTCTGGTTCGGGCTCTGGGTACCGGAGTTGGGCGGAGTGTCGCCGAGGCCCTCGGGCATGCCCTGACCGGGGACGGTCGCTGCGTCCGGGCGCGGCAGCGTCGCGCTGCGGGCACCGTCGAGGTGCGTGCCGCCCGCATTGCCGCCGCCACCGCCATGGCCGGACGAGGACGCGGCGCCGGCAAGGCCCGCCGCACCGCCCAGGACGCCGGACAGGTTGGGCATCGCACCCGCGCCGGTCGGACGCGGAGTGCTGTCATCGCCCGACGAACTCTCGTTTCCGGCGGACGAGTTGTCGCGGGCCGGCGCACTCGACGCCTCGTTCCGCACCGGCTGCTCGTGCACCGGACGGCTCGGCTCCTGCCCCGACAGCGGCTCGTGCGACGGCCGCACCGACTGCCCCTCCTCGCGAACCGGCGCACCGGACCCCCGCGAATCGGGCCGGGTGCTCTGCCCCTCCGCCTCGTTCCGCACCGGCTGCTCGTGCACCGGACGGCTCGGCTCCTGCCCCGACAGCGGCTCGTGCGACGGCCGCACCGCCTCCACGTGCTCGCGCGCCGGCTGCGACGGAGTGTGCTCGGTCAGCGGCTCGCGCGTCGGCCGAATCGCCTCCGCCTGCTCGTGACTCTTGCCACCACCCGGCTGCTCGTGCGCCTGCGGCGGAGCCTGCTCATGGGCCCGGCCACCACCCGACTGCTCATGCGCCTGCGGCGGAGCCTGCTCATGGCTCCGGCCACCACCGGACTGCTCGTGCGCCGGCGGCGGAGCCTGCTCATGGGCCCGGCCACCACCCGACTGCTCATGCGCCTGCGGCGGAGCCTGCTCATGGCTCCGGCCACCACCGGACTGCTCGTGCGCCGGCGGCGGAGCCTGCTCATGGGCCCGGCCACCACCCGACTGCTCATGCGCCTGCGGCGGAGCCTGCTCATGGCTCCGGCCCGCTCCACCCGACTCGGAGTGGGACGGCGGGGCGTCTCCGCTGGTGCGGCCGGAGCCGAACGGGGACAGGCCGCCGGCCGTCGAGCCGCCCGAGCCGCCCGAGCCAGCCGAACTCGACTTGCCCGAACCCGAACCCGAACCACTGGAACCCGAGCCCGAGGCACCCGAGCCCGAGCTACTGGAGCCCGAACCCGAGCTGCTGCCACCCGAGTTGGAGCTCCCGCTGTCGCCGGACGGGCCGTGGTAGGAGCTGTTGTCGCCCGAGGAGGTGTCAGGCTTGGTGAACTTCGGCGGGCCGTCCTGGCGACCGCCTTCGCCGGGGCCGACGGGTCCGGGAATGTGCGGGGCATCGCCGGGCTTGGGCGCGGGGCCGTGCCCGTTCATCTTGACAGCACCGTGATGCAGGCCCACGCCCGCACCACCGGACAGGCCCGAGCCGAGCAGCGAGGAGGTGTCGACCTTGCCCGTGGTGAGGAACTGGGTAGCGGCGTCCGCGCCGACGCCGGTGGCCGCGCCGATCGCCATCTTGCCGCCGAGCGAGTTGGCGGCGCCGCCGAGGCCGACCTTGCCGGCCGCGCCGCCCAGGCCCTTGCCGATCAGGCCACCGGCGGCGCCGCCGATGGCGCCGCCCTTGGCGTTGTCGCCGACTTCCTTCCAGTCGATGCTCTTACGGTGGCCCTCGGCGAGTTCGATGCCCTGCGCCATCAGGTTGATCGCGGCCATCTGGGCGGCCTGTTTGGCCGCCATCTTGGCCAAGTCGAGCACCAGGGTCTTGAGGGTCTTGGTGACGAACGTCCGGGCCGCCGCGATGAACCCGGGCACCTGGAGCATCGACGCACCGGCCGTGACCGGCGCCTCTGCCTCGGCGGTCGCCAACTCGAAGGCCAGAATGCCGAGTTGGGCGACAATCTGAATCTTCGCAGTCTCGGCCGAGTTGGCCATCTGCTCCAGCATGTCGCCCATGCCACTGAGCGCGTTGATGGTCGCGGTCAGCCGGCCCGGGTCGTCCTCGGTGCCCTTGCCGACGGTGTAGGTGGCCCAGAACTTGGTCAGCCCCTCGGCGGCGCTGCCCTGCTGGCCCTCCAGCGCACGCTTGATCGCCGCGTCCACGCCCTGGGTGGCGTCCCGCAGCGTCTCGGAGGCCTTGCGGCACTCGTCGGCCATGTCACGCAGTTGGTCTTCGTCCGCTTCCGGCCACCGGCAGCCGGCGAGCAGCAGGAGCACCCACTGGAGGGGCTCCGGGAGTTCGACAGCCATGGGTCAGTGCCTTCCAGTCGAGCCGGTCATACCGGGGGTGAACATCGGACGGACGTGGGTCGGCACGGTCGGTGCCGCACCCGGCGAGGGCGGCACCGGAGCCTGCCCGCCGTCCATGCCGGTGAAGGAACCGGCTGCGCCTTCTTCGGCGGCCTGGTAGTTCTCGCCCATCCGCTTCAGGCCGTCAGCGATGTCGCGGACTTCCTTGACCAGACTCTGAAGCGTCTTCAGGGTGTTGTGGCTGTACTCCAGATAGCCCTTCTCACCCTCGGCGAACTGCTTGCCCGACTCGTCGTTGCCCCAGGGGTTCTGCCCCTCCATCGGAGGCAGGTACGAAGTCATCCGGGAGGCCAGCGAGGCGATCTGCTCCGACGCGGCGAGCACCGGCGAGACCGCCGCCTTGTACTGATCGGGATCCACCTGGAACCCCTGCCCGGCCTTGCCCGTGTCGGAGGAACCCGAGCCCGAGCCCGACCCGGAGCCTGAACCGGCGTTGGTGCCGTTGGCCGCCCCAGCCCGCTGCCCGGCCTCGGCCGACTTCTGCGGCACCCCGTTCTCGATCGGAGTCCCGCTCGACTTCATCCGCGCCGCCTCCGTCCCGGGCGCGAGCGGCTCCCCGGCCGTCGCCGGCACCCCCTCCTGGAGCGGGGTCCCCTGCGCCTTCAACCGCCCACTCTCGGCAGGCATCGCAGGCACCGTGTCACCCAACGGCACACCCTCCGACGCCTTCAACCGCGCCGACTCCGCAGGCATCGCAGGCACCGCGCCACCGAGCGGCACACCCTCCTGGAGCGGGGTCCCCTGCGCCTTCATCCGCGCCGTCTCGGCGGGCATCGCGGGCATCGCCTCATGCAGCGGCACGCCCTCCGATGCCTTCATCCGCGCCGTCTCGGCGGGCATCGCGGGCATCGCCTCATGCAGCGGCACGCCCTCCGATGCCTTCATCCGCACCGACTCGGCGGGCATCGCAGGCACCGTGTCACCCAACGGCACACCCTCCGACGCCCTCATCCGCACCGACTCCGCAGGCTCGCCGACGGCCGTCCCGACCCGGAACGCAGGCATCTCGTCCGGCGCAAGCCGCCCGACGTGCGCCGCCTCCGTGAACGGCGAGCTCCCGTCAACCCGCTGCGCAGGCATCACATCCGGCTCAACCCACCCCACCCGCGCCGCCTCCGTGAACGGCGAACCCCCCTCAACCCGCTGCGCAGGCATCACATCCGGCTCAACCCACCCCACCCGCGCGGCTTCGCCGAACGTCGGCGCCTCCACGCCGATCCGCTCACCTTCCGGAATGCGCATGGTGCGCGCGGGTTCGACGTCGGGGTCGATCGCGAACCAGGGCACGTCGTTGCTCATGGGGGGTCCTTAGTGAGTACGGATCAGCGCGGAGGGGGGAAGCGGGGGCGGTGTCAGTCCGCGGGGGCGGCCAGGCGGGTGAGGGCGGCGCGCAGGAACGGGCTGGGAACCTGGTAGCCGCCTTCCTCCCGGATCGGGAGCGGCTTGGCGGCCGCCGCCGCAGGAGCCGCCGCGCTCACCGGAGTTGCGGGAGTGGCCGGCGTGGCCGCCACCGTCTCTGCGGCCTCCCCGTGCCCGCGCCGCGCGGCGACGCTGCGCGCCCGCTCCAGGTAGTCGCCGTCCGCCTTCGCCCCACCGGACGCCCCGGACTCCTTGGTCGCCCCGGAGGACTCGGTCGCGACGCTCTCCTGACGCGGCGCCGCCGCCTCCCCGGCCGCCGCAACAGCCACCTCGGGTGCGTCGCCGTCGGCAGGGGCGGGGGCACCCAGCAGCACTCCCGCGAGCTGGTTGAGGACGGCCTGCTCGCTGGTCGGAGCCGCCGCGGCGTCTGCTGCCACGGGCTCGGGCTCGGGCGCCGTGAGCACGCCCTCGGCGCGGGCGTCGTCCAGCCAACGGCGGCGGGCGCGCTGCCAGTTGCGGTCGCGCGGATCGACCTCGCCGGCCTGGCCGAGGATGCCACTGTCGTGCAGCAGCGCCTCCTCTTCCTCGCCCTCCGGTCCGAAGCGAGTGGGGCCGAGGAAACGGTTGGCACCCTTCTTCTCGCCCTTGCCGCCCCGCCCGGCGCCGCCCATGCCGCCGCCGTGGGCCCCGCCCGCAACACCCGCACCGGCACCCGCACCGCGCGCACCGGCACCGCGCGCACCCGCACCGGCCGCACCGCCGCCGCGCATGCCGCCGGCGCCACCGGCGCCACCGGCGCCCGCGCCGGCCAGCGCGCCGCCGGCCCGGCCCATCGCACCCATCGCGTTGCCGAAGGCGCCGCCGCTCATCCCGCCGGCGCCGCCGAAGCCGCCGCCGCCGAGACCGGCACCGCCGAGTCCGCCGCCGCCCGCGCCGCCGAACGCGGAGAGTCCGCCGCCCGCGCCGCCGAGCCCGGAGTGGCCGATGCCGAGGCCGGTGCCGCCGGAGCCGAGGTCGCCGAGGCCGGCCAGGTTGAGCGAGGCCTTCGGGCTGACCGGAAGGGGCGTGAAGGTCGGCGGGTGGCCGCCGCTGGACAGGTCCGGCACGTGGCCCGGAGGCGGCGGCGAGAACGGCTTCAGGATGCTGGGCGTCTTGGCACCGCCGTGACCGCCCGCGCCACCGCCGCCGCCACCGCCGGCCCCGCCGCCCGCACCGCCGCCCGCACCGCCACCCGCACCGCCGCCGCCACCGGCCCCGTCACCCGCACCGTCCCCACCGGCACCGCCACCGAGGCCGTCGGGTCCGCCGAGGCCGCCCGCGCTGTCGATGCCGAGGCCCGATCCGCCGCCCGCACCGCCACCGCCGCCGCCACCGCCGTTGAGGGTGCAGGTCTTGCCGATGCCGTTCATGTCGGCGATCTGGTTGGCGTTGTTGCGCAGGATGCCGTCCACCTGCGAGCTGACACCGCTCACGTACTGGTGGTACAGGCTGGCGGCCTGCTTGACGCCCTCGGAGTTGGCGATGTCGTCGTGCTTGCCCGCCGGGTTCTGCGCCATGTACGTCTTGGCGTAGTCGAGTTCCCGGATCATCTCGTTCTTGGTGTCGATCACCGCCTGGTGCGCGCCGTGCAGGCCGCTGGCGATGTCGGCACCGGCCTTGACGGTGGTGGCGACGTGCGAGGCGTCGCCGCCCGCGAACTTCTGCAGGTACTGCTGGAAACTGTCGGCGGCCGCGCCGGACATGCAGGACATGGCGCGCTGGGCGGCGTTGGCGATGCCGCGGATGTGGGTGTCCGCGATCTGGTTCCACTTGTCCCAGGCGACGGCGAGGTCGCCGATCAGGTCCTCGTTGCCGTCAGGGAACGAGATGTCCTTGCCGTTCTCGTTCTTCTGCACGGTCTTGAGTACTTCGGCGAGGTCGGCCGGCAGCTCGATCATGGCGGGAAGCTCTCTCGGATGGTGGGTGCGGCGGCGGCTGACACCGGATCAGCCGCCGTGGTGCGGGTGTGCGGCGTGCGTCAGATCAGGTTGCGGCCACCGCCGCCGACCGGGCCGTGCGGCTCCGGCGGGGGCTTGGGCTTGTTGTAGTCCAGGGACGGCCCGTCCTGGGTGTGGTAGCCCCCGGTGTCCGGCTGCGGCGCGGGCGCAGGTGCGGGCGCCGGAGAAGGCGACGGGGTCGGGGACGGGTTCACGGCCGGGGTGAGCGGAGTCAGCGGGCTGCCGTCGCCGGTGCTGATCCGGCTGAGCGAGGCGGCATGCTCCTCGTCGTTGGCCTGGTGGCGGGCAGCCATGGTCTGGAGGTTGGTGCCCATCGCGGTGGCGTTGCTGAGCAGCAGCTTGATACCTGCCAGCACGTCCTTCTGGTGCTTGTTGAAGCCGCCGACCGAGGAACCGCCGCCGGTCAGCGACTTGCCCAGCAGGTCGGTCCCGTACACCGAGTCCTCGACCATGGTGATGTGGGCTTCCAACTGGGCGAACGGGCCTTGCAGTTCCTCCAGCAGCGCTGCGATCGTCTTGGCTGCCGCCTGGACCTCGTCCAGGTCGATGTTCACACCGTCTCCGGCCATCCGTCCCGCCCTCTCCCTGTCTGCTCCCCGACAGTGCGGGCCGGTGACGGGGCGTTGCAGGGGGCCGGGGGCGACCGGGCGAGCGAGGGGCTGTACGCGGTGCCACGGGCAGTCCCGCGCACCCGCGGCTACCGCACCTGCCCATCCTTGCGGTAGCCGTTTGCCTTCGGCTTGCGCCTCACTAACGCGTCGATTTCCGGCCCCCACCAGCGACTTGGGACGGGCTCAGTGCGGCCCGAGTTCCTCCGCCCGCCGCCGGTGGGCGGTCGCGGCGTGGGCCAGCCCGGCGGCGTCCTCGGCGGCGGCGAGCGCGGCGAGCACTTCGGCGGTGGCCTCGTCGTGGCCGATCTGCTCGGCCTCGGCGAGGGCCGCGTTCAGCCGGCTGCGGGCCTCGGCGTGGCGGCCGAGCGCGGACAGTGCCTCTCCGCAGCAGGTGTGCAGCAGCACCCGACGCGCGGACGGCACCTGATCGGCCGTCAACTCCAGCCCGTACAGCGTCCGTTCGATGGCCTGGGCGGGGCGTCCGGTGGCCAGCAGGTGGCGGGCCAGGTGCTGGAGGGCGAGGGTGACGGTGTGGGTGTGGCCGATGGCGAGGGCGATCTCCAGGGCCTGGGTGAGGTTGCCGCCGGCCGTGGCGGTGTCGCCGAGTTCGGCCTGGACGGCGGCCAGGTTGACCAGTGCGACGGCCCGGCCGACCTGGTTGCCGGCCCGGGCGGCGAGTTCGGCTGCCGGGGAGAGGCAGGCGACGGCTTCGGGGAGGCGGCGGTTGGAGACCAGCACCCAGCCGAGCATGGCCCGCACCTGGCTCTCGCCGTCCAGGTCGCCGCACTCCAGGGCGGCCTCCAGGGCGTGTTCCAGCTGGGTCACCCAGCCGTCGCGCAGGCGGCGCAGGATCAGCGGCCACTGGGTGAGGACGAGTCGCCAGACCCGTTCCGGCGAGGTGGTGGCGATCACCTGGGCGAGGGTCTCGCGGTGCGCGCCGAGCCAGCGGATCGCCTCCTCGCCGCCGTCGAACTCCGGTACGGCGCGCGGCCGGTGGCTGCCGGCCGGGGGTTCGCAGCAGGGTTTGCTGCCGGGTTCGGCGGCCTGTGCGGCGGCCAGGCCGGTGTACAGGTACTGGTCGGCGAGCCGTTCCCGGGCGAGGCGCTGTTCGGCGGGGTGGGCGCGGCTGCTCAGTTCGCGGGCGTACAGCCAGACCAGGTCGTGCAGGGTGTAGCGGCCGCCGTCGGTCTCGGTGATCAGGTGGGTGGCGGCCAGCCGGTCGAGGGCCTCGGCGGTGGCCGAGGGTTCCAGGTCGCTGAGCGCGGCGGCGGTGTGGGCGTCGATCACCGGGCCGGGGTGGAAGCCCAGGGTGCGGAACAACTGGGCGGCGGAGGGCGGGAGTTGCTCGTAGGAGATGCGCAGCGCGCTGGCCACGCTGATCTCCTCGGCGGCCAGGTGGCCGAGCCTGCGCTGTTCGTGGCGGAGCTGTTCGGTGATCGCGGCGAGGCCGCGGCGCGGGTCGGAGGCGATCTTGGCAGCGGCGATCCGCAGGGCCAGTGGCAGGCCGTCGCAGAGCCGGGCGAGTTCGCGGGCGGCCTCGGGTTCGGCGGCGATCCGGGCCGGTCCGAGTACCCGGGCGAGCAGCGCCGCGGACTCCTCGGGGCCGAGCACGGCGAGCGGCAGCGGGCGGGCGAGTTCGGCGGCGACCAGGCCGAGCATCCGGTTGCGGCTGGTGACCACGGCGACGGAGTCGGCGCCGGCCGGCAGCAGCGGCCGGACCTGGTCGCTGTCGCGGGCGTTGTCGACCATCACCAGCAGTCGGCGGCCGGTGGTGATCCGCCGGTACAGGGCGGCGCGGGCGGTGGTGCCGGCGGGCAGGTCCTCGCGGGCGACGCCGAGTGCGGCGAGGAATTCGGCGATCACCTCGTCGAGGTCGCGGTCGGGGCGGTCGCTGAAGCCGCCGAGGTCGGCGAAGAGCAGGCCGTCGGGGAAGCGTCCGGCGTTGCGGTGTGCCCAGTGCAGGGCGAGGGCGGTCTTGCCGACCCCGGCCGGTCCGGTGATCAGCGCGATCGCGCCGTCCGGTCCGCCGCGTGCCGCGTCGGCGAGGGTGGCGAGTTCGGTGTCGCGGCCGTGGAAGCCGCGCGGGGCGCGCGGCAGCAGGTCCACGGCGGGGAGGTTCTCGATCGCGGGCGGCCCGGCGGGCGCGGGCACCCTCAGATCAACCAGCTTGTGAGCCACCGGAGTCGGGGGCGCTACGACCGGGGCCGGAATGGGCTCGGTGGGCTCGCCGCGCAGGATCCGCTCGTACGCGGCGTTCAGCGCCCGGCCGGGGTCCACGCCGAGCCGGTCGGCGAGCGATTCGCGGGTGCGGTGGTACCAGTCGAGCGCGTCGCACTGCCGTCCGGCCCGGAACAGCGCCAGCATCAGCGCGGAGACCAGCGATTCGCGCAGCGGGTGGGCGACCGTTTCGGCGCGCAGCAGTTCGGCGGCCCGGGCGGGGTCGCCGAGCCGCTGGTGGTGGTCGGCGAGGGATTCGACGGCGGCGAGCCGGTTCTCCTCCAGGGTCTGCCGCCAGGCCTCCAGCGGGGGGCTGGCGACGGTGCCGGTGAGGGCGGGTCCGCGCCACAGGGCGAGCGCGGCCTCCAGCGCGTCGACGACGTCCACCGAGCGTGCCTCGACCCGGGCGGCGGCCACCAGGGTGTCGAACTGCTCGACGTCCAGGCACCCTTCGGGCAGTTGCAGGGTGTAGGCGTCGCCCGCGGTGGCGAGTTGGACGCCCTTCCCGGTGGCGCCCTGCTCGGTGAGCAGGGCGCGCAGCCGGGATATGTGGCTCTGCACCACGGTGCGGGCGTTGGCGGGCGGTTCGGCGATCCACAGCGCCTCGGTGAGCTGGGCGACCGAGACCGCCCGGTTGCGGCGCAGCAGCAGCAGGGCGAGCACGCTGCGCCGCTTCTCCGGTCCGAGTCGCAGTTCGCCGCCTTCGGCGTCCTCCGCCGAAACGGCCCCGAGCAGCCGGAACTTCACCGCAGTAACCCCCAAACCCCCCCCGAGTTTGTGTTCGGTGACGGAGGCTACCGGGTCGTTATCCGGTACATGTAATCAGGGCCGCTGGTGGGGAGCTCCGGACGGGCCGTCAGAGGGTGACGGCGCCCGCCGGGGTGACGATCCGCAGGCCGGCCTCGTCGAGTTCGATGGCCAGCGGGGTGCCGTCCAGGGCGGCCTCGTTGAGGAGGGTGGCGCTGCCCAGGTGCCACAGCCGCAGGGTGCCGGCGGCGTCTCCGGCGGCGAGCAGCGCCTCGCCGTCGAACTCGCGGCCGACCACGGCGCGGACGGCCGCGCCGCCGCCGGTCAGCTGGGCGGTGCGGCTGCCGCTCTGGACGTCCCAGACCAGCACGGTGCCGTCGGCGGAGCCGGCGATCAGCACGGGGCGGCCGCCGACCTCGGTGAACGACAGCACCTCGGCGGGCTGGGCGAGTCCTTCGCAGACCGGTCCGGCGGCGCCGCTGCCGGCGTGCCACATCCGCACCTTGAGGTCCTCGCCGGCGGTGGCGAGGATCGGCTGCCCGCCCGCGACGACGGCGGCCAGCGCGGTGATCGGGCCGTGGCCGGTGGCGAAGCGCCGGCTGTCGTCGCCGGTGGCGGCGGCGCGGACGGCGATCACGCCGTCGCGGCCGGCCGAGGCCAGCAGCGGCTGCTCGCCGGTGGTGAAGGCGAGTCCGGTGACGGCTCCGGCGTGCGGGACGGGCAGCGGGTTGGCGGCGCCGTCGGCGAGGCGGTGGCTGCGGACGGCGCCGGCGGTGGTGCCGCAGACCAGCAGCGGGCCGTCGGGGCCGCCGTCGGTCAGGTCGAGGGTGTGCACGGGGCCGCCGTCGGCGGCCAGGTCGAGGAGTTGGCTGCCCGTCGGGGCGTCCCAGGCGGCGAGCGTGCCGTCGCCGAAGCCGGCGGCGAGCACCGGGCGGCCGTGCAGGGCGCCGGTGGCGAGCGCGGTGAGCGGGCTGCCGGGGCGGCCGGCGGGGGCGGCGTCGGTGCGGGCGGCGCCGGTGGCGGCGTCCCAGGCGGTGATCCGGCCGGTCTCGTCGCCGGTGTACAGGACGCCGTCGGCGGCGGCCAGCGCGGTGAGCCAGCTGCCGGCGGGCCAGCCGTGCAGGGGGCGGCCGTCGTACACGTCCCAGGTGCGCACGGTGCCGTCGAGGGCGCAGGAGGCGAGCACGGGGCGCTCGTCGAGGGTGGTGAAGGCGAGGCCGGTGACGGTGCCGGTGTGGCCGGTGAGTTCGGCGACCGGCTGGCCGGTGGCGAGGTCCCAGACCCGGACGGTGCGGTCGTGGCCGCCGGTGGCGAGCACGGCCTGGTCCTCGACGGTGAGGACGGCCATCGAGCGGACCTCGCCGCGGTGGCCGACCAGCAGGTGCAGCTGGTCGCCGGTGCCGGCGTCCCAGACCCGCACGGTGCCGTCGGCGGCGGCCGCGGCCAGCAGGTCGATTCCGGCGCAGTGCGCGGCGCGCAGCACGGTGGCGCCGTGGCCGCCGGTGGGCAGGTTGCCGAGCACCCGGCCGTCGTCGGCGCGCACGGCGCGCAGGTCGCCGCCCTGGCCGGCCGAGAACGCCACCGGGATGTCCCGGCAGATCAGTGCGGCCACGGCCTGGGCGCCTTCGCCGCCGGTGGAGCCGTGCACGACCTGGCCGGTGGTGGCGTCCCACACCTGCACCGAGCCGTCGCTGCCGCCGACGGCGAACAGCGAGCGGCCGCCGGCCTCGCCGAGGGCGACGGCGGACGGGGCGAGGCCGGCGTCGGCGTCGGAGCCGCCGAGCGAGGCGGCGTCGTCGAGCGCGGTCAGGCCGAACGAGCCGTCCTCCTCGACCAGGGCGTACGCGGCCCGGCCGCCGACGGTGCCGACGGCGGCGGCGCTGCGGGCGGCCTGCGCGGCCGGGTGGCCGAGAGCGACCGCGCCGGGCAGCGCGGCGGGCTCGCCGGGTTCGCCGAACGCCTGGGCCAGCAGGGTCGCGAACGGGGCGACGGCGGCGGGCACGGGCGCGTCGGTGCCGTCGGCCCACTGCCGGTCCGGGCGGCCGTTCAGTCCGGTCACGGTGAGCCGACGGCCGGCCGCCGGGGCGGCGGCGCCGGGCACCGGCGCGGGGGCCTCGCCGAGCACGGACAGCACGCGGACGATCAGCGCGGCGTCCACCCGTCCGGTGCGCTCCTGCCCGGCCCGGGTGGCGCGGAACCCGTCGGCGGTGATCAGCAGCTCGCCGAGCGTGCTGTCCTCCAGCCGGAGGCTGCTTCCTGACATGTCGTCACTCCTGGTTCTGGTGCGGGGAGTTGAGATCCCCGAAGGTCAGCAGAGGTCTTCCGGTACGAGGGTCGCGTACACGGCGTCGTGCAGCCGCTGGGTGCGGGAGCTGCGGAACAGCGCGGGGCGGTAGCCGGCCCGGCGGAAGCCGATCGCGGCGCCCGTCACCTGGCTGGGCATGTTGTCGGCGGCGGCGAAGGCGTCGATCCGGCGCAGGCCGAGCCGCTCGAACCCGAACCGGCACACCAGTCGCATCGCGCTCTTCGCGGTGCGCAGCCGGCGGTGTTCGGGCAGCAGCCAGACGGTCATCTCGGCGCTGTCCTGTTCGGCGTCGAGGTTGACCAACTCGGCCCAGCCGACGGCTTCTCCGGCTTCCTCGACGGCGAAGTAGGCGGCCCGTCCGGTCTGCCAGAGCAGCGGCGGGATCTCGTCCAGCCACCGCGCGGCGGCGGCCTCGTCCCGGTGCGGGATGACCGCTTGCAGGAACTCGCGCACCAGCGGGTCGTGGGTGCCGCGGTGCACCAGGGCGGCGTCCGCGGGCAGCGGCCTGCGCAGCACCACCTCGCCGTCCGTCAGCGGATCGTCCCGCACCTCGGCGAGCGCTCTCATGGCCACCCCCGTCGCCTCACCGGGCCGCCCGGCGGCTGCCCCCGGCGTACCCTTCCCCGCCCATCGACCACGCGTCAAGTCAACCATATTTCACGGCCGTTCCTGCACGTCAGCGGGACGTTAGTGGGACGTGAGCCCGCCCCGGCAGACTCAGTTGCGGGGTTCGTCACTCCAGTCCCGCCGCCCACCCGGCCCACCTCTCTCCCGGGCCGGGCGCCCCCGCTACGGGCGGCGGGACGCCCCCTCACCGCACGGCGCTCGCGCCCTCCGGCAGCGGGGCGGCGCGCAACTCCCGCACCACCGCCCGCACGGCGGCGGTCCGCGCCAGTTCCGGCGTGGTGACGTAGCCGACCTCCCGGGACGGGCGCTCCGGGCCGAGATCGGTGACGGCGAGCCCCTCGGGCAGCCGGTCCAGGGTGAGCATCGGCATGATCGCCATCCCGAGGCCCTGCGCGGCGAGCGACAGCACCACGGTGTCGTCGGAGACGTTGATGGTCGCGGACGGGATCCAGTCCTGCCGGCGCCACCAATCGGCCGTGTACGAGCCGCAGTTCTCGTCCCAGTCGACCAGCGGCAGACTGCGCGGATCCGGATGGCCCCGCTGGTGGGCCAGCGCGTAGCCCTCCCGGTACAGCGGCACGGCGACCAGCCCGCGCGGGATCGCCCCGCCCAGCGTGGCCAGCGCGAGATCGGCCCGGCCGTCGGCGACCTCCCCGGCGGTGCCCCGGCCCAGGTCCCGCACCACCCGCACCTGCGGCTCCAACTCCGGGAAGTTGACCGCCAGTCGGGCCAGCAGCGCCGGCAGCACCCGCTCCGCCGCACTCCGGAACGCCACGATCCGCACCGGCCCGCGCGGCCGGCCCGACTCCCCCTGCCGCGCCTCGCCGGGCAGCGCCGCCAACAGCCGCAGGATCCTCCGGGCGTGCCCCACCACCCGCTCCCCCGCCGCCGTCGGCACCGCCCCCCGCCGCCCCCGCTCGAACAGCACCGCGCCCAGCTTCCGCTCGCACCCCCGCACCGCGTGCGACACCGCCGACTGCGTCAGCCCCAGCCGCTCCCCCGCCGCCGTGAACCCACCGCTCTCGGCCACCGCCACCAACACCCGCAATTCCTGCGGAAGAAGATCCTCTGCCACCTCCGCAGCGTACGGCGTCAGGGCCGGCGCCGACCCACGGCACCGGCGCCGTACACCACCCCCGCCGCGAGGAGCAGCACGGCCGCCGGTACCGCCAGGTTCAGCAACTGCCGAATGCCCGCCGGGTCACTGAACACATCGACCGGAAGGCCGAGAGCGTGAAACACGCCGAAGGAGTCGCGGGTGGCGCAGACGTAGGCCAGGGCGCAGAATCCGACCGCGAACGCGAGCAGCCCGGCACTGCGCTCGACCACTGCCAGCGCGAGCAGCACGGGGGCGATCACCAGCAGTGGCGTGGCCCCGTTGAACACCATCAGCATCGGCGTCTCCGCCCAGGCCGACGGCGAGCGGAAACCGTGCCAGTCCGCCCAGGTCAGGGCGGTCGTGACCGCCGCCAGCAGCACCGCGACCAGCACCCCCACGACGGCCCGGCGAGCTTCCCCCGCCCGCCGGTACCACCACCCGAGCGCGCAGCTGCCGAGCACCAGCGCAACCAGCCAGTACAGCTGGACCGCTCCGGGGTGCCCCAGCGCGTAGCCGCCCAGAATCCCCTGCGGCGACGAAACCTCCGCGACGCACCCGAACCCCCCTTCCACCTCCGGAAGTTGCGGCCCGCAGAATCGACCCGGCGTCAGATAGAACGGCAGGGAGAGCCCGAGCAGCACCCCGCACACCATCAACGCAAACCAGTACCGCCGTGCCGCAGCCATCGCCGCCATCCCTCCCAGACCTCAACCGGACAGGCCTTGGACGCACCCGGGCGGGACCCGGTTCCGCGACGTCCCCCGGTCCCGCCGGACCGGGGGACGCGCCGCCTCAGCGGGCCAGCGGCGCTCGGGCGATCAGGACCTGCTCGTTGCTGTCCCTCAACGCGACGACCGGCGCGCGCAGCAGCAGCACCACCTCGTAGTCGCCCGGGTGCGCCCAGATCTGCGGCCAGGTCACGGACGGGCACAGCGTGTTCTGCTCGCGCAGCTTCATGTCGAACGGCCTGTCCTCCCGGACCACCCACACTTGGCCCATGAGCTCCCCCGACGGCGGCGGCGTCGGGTCGCCCCGCCCGATCCGCACGGGTCCACCGCCGACGACGACGCCGTCCTTGAGGTACAGCGCCTCCAGGCCCGGGGCCGGCCAGCCGTTGGCGTGCACCGTCCGCTCCGTGCTGAGCGCGGCGTCGATGGCCGGACCTGCCTCGTTGCTCAGCCGTTGGACGGAACGCACCGACATCTTGACGCTTTCGATGGTGGGTGCCGTGCCCTGGGTCGACAGCGGTTGGCCGCACTTCTGGCCCCACGCGCTGTCGAACGACTGCCCGGACGCCGACCCGTTCGCCCCTGCTCCGCCCGCTCCGGGCGAGGCCGCCGCCGGGCCCGCCGGCCCGGCCTGCCCGGCCACGGTGAAGACGGCGCCCGCCAGCGCCAGGACGGCCCCGGCCGTCAGCGTGGAGCGGGTCCTGCGGCGCCGGCGGACCGCCCGCGTGAGCCGCTCGGTGTCCAGCTGAAGCGGTCCGGCCAGCTCGGCCGCGTCGGGCAAGCTCCTACGAATGTCTTCCGGGTTCATGCGCTCACACCTTCCCCAAGTTCTCGACAGGTTTCCGCGAGTGCGACACCCAGCCGCGCCAGCGCGTCACTGAGGTGCCGTTTGACCGTTCCTTCGCCGCGACCCAGCCGCTCCGCGACCGCCGCCACCGGCAGGTCCTCGTAGTACCGGAGCACCACGCAGGCCCGCTGGGTCGGCGACAGCGTCCCGAGCGCGACCAGCAGTTGGAGCCGGTCCGCGAGCTCTTCGCTGCCGTCCGGGCCGACCGGACTCTCGGCCAGCTGCGGCACCAGTGCGCGGTAGCGTGCCCTTCGCCGGTACAGGTCCAGGTAGCGGTTGAGCATGGTGCGGCGGACGTATCCTTCGATCTCCCCGAGCCGCCAGGCGCGGCGCGGGCGGGCGAACACCCGCACCAGCGCCTCCTGCACCAGGTCCGCCGCCTCGGCGCGGTCCCCGGTCAACAGGAATCCGTAGCGCTGAAGTTCGGCTCCCCGGGTCGCCACCAACTCGGTGAGCTGATCCGCCCATTCGGCCACATTCCCCCCTCTCCTCGCCTCTCACCCGTCACCACGAACAGCGGGCCGGTTTCGTTGGGGGGTGCCCGGAGCACTACGCGGGGCCGGATCCGTCAGACATGAACGCCGCTCATGGATCACGGGCAGCCATCGACGCGGGCCTCTGCCACGGCCGTTCCGCCCGGCCTAGCGTTTCTCCTCGTCAACCCCCCTCTTCTCGCGGAGTGTTCACCGTGTCCAGCACCGCCACCCGCCACGCCCGAGCCGTCCACCTGCTCTCCCGCCCGACCGGGCTGCCGACCGTCGATCAGTTCGCTTTCGTGGACGACGAGCTGCCGCCGCTCGCCGAGGGCAGCGCGCTGGTGGAGAACGCCTACCTGTCCGTGGACCCGTACATGCTCGGCATGATGGAGGACGCCGAGGACGGCAACGAGCTGAACGCCCCGATGGAGGGCCGGACGGTGGGGCGGGTGGTGGAGTCCCGCAGCGCCGCGCTGCCGGTCGGCACGGCGGTGATCCACCGTCACGGCTGGCGCACCCACGCGGTGGTGACGCGCGAGGACGTGCGAGTGCTGCCCGACCTGCCGGGCGTCCCGCTCAGCGCGTACCTGGGCGTGCTCGGCGGCACCGGCCTGTCCGCGTACGTCGGCCTCACCCGGATCGCGAAGCTCGCGCCCGGCGAGGACCTGTTCGTCTCGGCGGCGGCCGGCGGCGTCGGCACCGCCGCCGGGCAGCTGGCCCGGCTGATCGGCGCCCGCCGGGTGATCGGTTCGGCGGGTTCGGCCGCCAAGACCGCCTTCCTCACCGACGAGCTCGGCTTCGACGCCGCGTTCGACTACCACGACGGCCCGGTGGCCGAGCTGCTGACCGCCGCCGCCCCCGACGGCATCGACGTCTACCTCGACAACGTCGGCGGCGACCACCTGGCCGCCGCGATCAACTCGATGCGCGACTTCGGCCGGATCGCCTGGTGCGGCGCGATCGGCCAGTACCTCACCGAAGCGCCCGCCGCCCCGTACAACCTGTTCGAACTGGTCGGCCGCAGCATCCGGCTGGAGGGCTTCCTGGTCCGCCACCACATGGACGCCCAGGAGGAGCTGTACGACCTGCTCGGCCCGCACCTGCGCTCCGGCCGGGTGATCTCGCCCGAAACGGTGCTGGACGGCTTCGACCGCACCGTCGAAGCCTTCCTCGGCGTGCTCACCGGCGCGAACACCGGCAAGATGCTGGTCCGGCTCTGAGCTATGCCAACTTTCCTTCCGCCAGCCGCAGTTGCTCGTCCTCGACAATCCGCACCGCGAGTGCGCGGTCCGAGATGTCCACCGCCTCGGGGGCCGACTCGGCGAGGTCGCTGCGGCGCGCGTAGCTGTCGAACAGCTCGGCCTTCCCGCGCAGCCGCTCGACCAGGCTGCGGTCCAGGCTGTCGGTGGCGAGCAGCCGGTGCACCCGGACCCGGCGGATCTGACCCATCCGCTGGGCCCGGGCCACCGCCTGGTCCTCCAGCGTCGGCTTGAGCTGCGGCTCGCACAGCACCACCACGTTCGCCGCCTGCAGATTCAGGCCCAGCCCGCCCGCCTGAATCTGACACAGCAGCACCGCATGGCCGACCACGGCGGTGAACCCGTCCACCAACTCCTGCCGCGCCTCGGCGGGCAGCGACCCGGAGACCGTGCCCGCCACCGCCTCCCCTAGCGCCTCGCCGACGGTGGCCAGCACCTCCCGGAAGTACGAGAACACCACCACCTTGTGCCCGCTCTCGGCCGCCTCCGCGACCAGTTCGCGCAGCCGCCGCAGCTTCGCCGAGTGCGCGGGCTCCGCGTAGGCGGCCCGCCGCATCGCCATGAAGTTGCCCGCCGCGACGGCCTCGGCATACGCGGCCCGGTCCGGCCCGGACAGCTCGTCCCACTCGTCCACCCGTACCACGTCCGGCAGTTCGGTCAGCACGTCCTGCTGGTTGCGGCGCAGGTACGCGGGCGCGACGGCCCGACGGAACGCCACCGACCCGGCCACGCCGAGCCCGGCGGGCAGCTGCGCCAGCAGCTCGGGCTGAAGATGGCCGATCAGGGTGCGGAACTCCTCCACCCGGTTCTCCATCGGCGTGCCCGTCAGGAACAGCACGTGCTCGGTACGCCCGGCCCACTCCGCCACCAACCGGGTGCGCAGCGCGGCCGGGTTCTTCACGAAGTGTGCCTCGTCCACCACCAGCGCGGCCACCTGGTCCTCGGGCAAGGTCCGCAAGGACTCGTAGGTGGCGACCAGCACACCCCCCTCCCTCCGCCACTCCGCCCGGGCCTCCTCCCGCCCCGCGCCGTGGTACCGGTACGCGGCCAGCGTCGTCCGACTCCCCGTCTCCCGCTGCCAGTTGACCAGCACCGACGCCGGGCACACCACCAGGAAGTGCCGCTCCCCCGCCGCCGCCAGATGCGCCAGTACGGCGAGCGCCTGCACGGTCTTCCCCAGGCCCATCTCGTCGCCGATCATCACCCGCTTCCGGGCCAGCGCGAACCGCGCCCCGAACGCCTGATAGCCGCGCAGCGAGACGGTGCAACCCCGGTCGTCCAGCCGCTCCGCCCGCACCGACTCGGCCAGCGCGTCCGGCAGATGACCCTCGGCGGCGCCCCGATCGACCCGGCCGATCCTTCCTTCCTCCTCCAGCAGCGCCAGCTCGGCATAGAACTCGGCCGCCCGGTGCTCGAACTCGACCCAGACCTCCACCTCCCCCGCCCCCGGCCGCAACAGATCCGCCCCCGCCTGGGCGAACCGCAGCGGCACCCCCTCCGCCTCCGCGAACGCGACCTGCTGCTCCAGCGACTCCACCGCCCGCCGAGCCCGCTCCCGCCCCTCGGCCCCGGCCACCAGCCCCCTCACCCAGCCGCAGGCCGGCCGGGCCGCCGCCAACGGCCCCGCCAGCGCCGCCTCCAGCTCTGCTGCCTCGCCCGCCGCCCGCCGCGCCCCCGGCCCGGCCACCACCAGCCGGTGCAAGGCGATCAGCAGCTCCGTGCTGTCCCCGTCCGGCCGCGCGGGATCGATCCGCACCGCCGTACTCCGCTCCACCGCCTCGGCGATCTGCCGTGCCGCCCCCACCAGCTGACTCGCCGTCGGCCCCCCGATCCCCGGAATCCGCACCAACTCCTGCGCACTCGCCCCACACACCTGCGCGACCGTCCGGTACCCCGCCCCCACCAGCACCCCGATCTGCAAGCGCCCCTCCGTCACCTCCTTCAACCGCTCCACCGGTATCCCCTCCAACTCCCCCCGCACCGCCCCCCGAAAAATCCGCCCATGCGCCTCCACCACGGCCCCCACCGCGTCCTCCCACCCCGCCACCACCCCCTTCGCCGCCTCCCGCAACTCCCCAGCCCGCCCCACAACCTCCTTGCCCCGCCGCCCACTCCCCACGACCCACGCCTCCTCTGCCCAACCCACCAACCCGGGCAATTCTGGCACCCACCACCCTCACCCCGACGTGCCCGGACCGCTTGGGGTGCCCCGACCACACCTCGCTGGGAGACTGGCCGCCGTGACGCGACCTGAACTCTCCGAGTTGGAGCACCTGAAGGAGATCGAGCTGCTGGCCAGAGCGGTGACGGCCGCCGCCTCGGCCACCTGGGACGACGGGAACCTTCAGGTGACGATGGTGGTCTCCGCGGTCGACACCACCGAGGGCCTGCTGATGAACTGGTCGCGGGGGCTGGTCCGCTATCCGGTGACGCCCCTGCCCTCGCAGGTCGCTCTCGTCCACCACGGCTGGGCCGCCCACATGATCTTCTCCCCGTTCGGGGTGAAGAAGCTCGGGCTCGGCGGGCAGCCCTGACCTCGCGTCATCTCGACTGCCCGCCACCCGGCACTTGGCCGAGCTGAACCGACCGGGAGCTCGGTTCAGGCCAGGTCGAGGACCTCGGACAGGCCGGCGGCGGCGAACGCGGCGGCGAGTGCCTCGCGGCCTTCCGTGAAGTGGGCCCAGCTGTCGAAGTGGACGGGGACGACGCGGCGGGCGCCCAGGAGGCGGGTGGCTTCGGTGGCGCGGGTGCTGTCGAGGGTGAGGAGGGCGTTGTCGAAGAGGCCGCTGCGGGCCGCGCCGGCGAAGAGGACGGCGGTGTCGATCGGGGCGTAGCGGGCGGCGATCCGGGCGACGACGTCGAGGGAGGCGTTGTCGCCGGAGACGTAGACGGCGGGCAGGCCGGGGCCGGTCAGGACGAAGCCGATGACCTCGCCGGTGACGGGCTCGCAGCCGTCGGGGCCGTGCTGGGCGGGGACGGCGGTGATGGTCACGGGCACGCCGTCACGGCCGGTCAGTTCGGTGCTCTGCCAAGGGGCGAGGCCCTGCGCGGTGCCGCCCAGGCGCTCCGCGCCGCCGCGGGTGGTGAGGGTGAGCGGGACGCCGTCGAGGAACTTGCGGCCGCTGTGGTCGAGGTTGTCGGGGTGTTCGTCGTGGGAGAGCAGGACGGCGTCGATCGGGCCGAGGGCGGCGGGGTCGGCGGCGGCGGGGTGGGTCTTGACCAGGGCGCCGCCGCGCGGGAGCGGGTATTCGCCGGGGGCGTCGAAGGTGGGGTCGGTGAGCAGGCGCAGGCCGCCGTACTCGATCAGCGCGGTGGGGCCTCCGAAGACCTGGACGGCGGGGACAGCAGCAGTCATGACGCACCTCACGGAAGGGAAAGCGGTTTACCGTGAGAGGAATCTAACGGGCCGTCACGGAGAACCGCAAGCTTTTCCGTGAGAAAAAGCGGCGGCAGCACTCCTCACCTGCGAGGGAGGCCTCTACCATGAGGGCCATGAGCCAGCGCACCGCCACCACCGCCCACTCCCCCGCCCCGGGCGCCGAGCAGCACCCGGCGCTGGACTTCGCCAACTCCTTGCTCAGCCTGCCCACCGGCCCGTTCGACCTGCTCGGCTCGCCGGAGGCGGCCACCGCCTGGCTGATCGACCACGAGCTCGCCCCGGCCGGCGGCCGGATATATCAGCCCTGCACCGCCCGGCTGCACGAACTACGAGAATCCGTAAGGGAGTTGCTCGCGGCCCGGACCACCGGACAACCGGCCCCGACCGACGCGCTCAAGGCGGTCAACGCGGCCCTCACCGCCACTCCGTCCACCCCACTGCTGCACTGGGACGCCGAGCGCGGCCTGCACCGCGCCCTGCCGCACCCGGCCGACCGGATCGCCGACCATGCGATGGCCCAACTCGCCGCCGACGCCGCCGAGTTGCTCACCGGCCCGGACGCCGACCGACTGGCGGCCTGCGGCGGCACCCCGTGCACCCGGTTCTACGTCCGCACCCACGCCTCCCGGCACTGGTGCTCGACCCGCTGCGGCGACCGCGTCCGCGCCGCCCGCGCCTACGCCAGGAAGCGCGCCACGAACCCGAGTTGAGAAACAAACGGACCCCGCCCGGCCACGAAGGCCGAACGGGGTCCGCAGGGAGCCGACAAGCAGCGCGTTACGCGGCCGGGCGGGGGAAGGTCGGGTACTCGACGCCGGAGACGTGCTGGACGACCCGGACGACCTGGCAGGAGTAGCCGAACTCGTTGTCGTACCACAGGTACAGGATCGCGTTGTCGCCCTCGACCTTGGTCGCGCCCGCGTCCACGATGGAGGCGTGGCGGGAGCCGATGAAGTCGCTGGAGACCGCGTCGGGCGAGTCGATGAAGTCGATCTGCCGCTTCAGCGGGGAGGTCAGCGAAACCTCGCGCAGGTGGTCGAGGACGTCCTCGCGGGTGGTCTCGCGGGCCAGCTGCAGGTTGAGGATGGCGATCGAGACGTCCGGCACGGGGACGCGGATCGAGCTGCCGGTAATCTTCGCCTTGAGGTCCGGCAGGGCCTTCGCGACGGCGGAGGCGGCACCGGTCTCGGTGATCACCATGTTGAGCGGCGCGGACCGGCCGCGACGGTCGGCCTTGTGGTAGTTGTCCAGCAGGTTCTGGTCGTTGGTGAAGGAGTGGACGGTCTCCACGTGGCCGCGGAGCACGCCGTACTCGTCCTCCATCGCCTTCAGCGGCGGGACGATCGCGTTGGTGGTGCAGGACGCGCAGGAAATGATCTGCTCGTCCGGCTTGATGGTGTCGTGGTTGACGCCGTGCACGATGTTCGGGACGTCGCCCTTGCCGGGGGCGGTCAGCACGACCTTGGCGATGCCGGGGCGCAGGTGCTTGGACAGGCCCTCGCGGTCGCGCCAGCGGCCGGTGTTGTCGATCAGGATCGCGTCGTTGATCCCGTACGCGGTGTAGTCCACCTCGCTGGGGTCGTTCGAGTAGATCACCTGGATCGCGTTGCCGTTGGCGACGATGGTGTTGGTCGCCTCGTCCACGGTGATGGTGCCCTGGAACTGGCCGTGGATGGAGTCGCGCCGCAGCAGCGAGGCGCGCTTGACCAGGTCGTCGGCGCCGCCGCTGCGGACCACGATGGCGCGCAGCCGCAGGCCGCCGGCCTTCTCGACCAGCAGGCGGGCCAGCAGGCGGCCGATCCGGCCGAAGCCGTACAGGACCACGTCGCGGGGCGCCTGGCGCTCCAGCTTGTTCTCGCCGGTGGCGCCGGCCACTGCCTCGGCGGTGAACTCCTCGACGCTCAGGCCGCGGTCGTCCGCACGGTACGCGGCGGCGAGCAGGCCCAGGTCGATCTGGGACGGGCCGAGGTCGAGGGCGGTGAGCGCCTGGAGGAACGGGAAGGTCTCGGTGATCGAGAGCTCCTCGCCGGCTATCTGGCGGGCGAAGCGGTGGGTCTTCAGGATGCTGACCACCGACTTGTTCACCAGGGAGCGGCTGTGCAGCAGGACGGTGACGTCCCGCTCGCGGTGCAGCCTCCCGATGATCGGGATCATCGACTCCGCGAGCTCCTCGCGGTTCTTCCAGTCCGTGAACACGTCGTCGTTGACAGTCACAATTCAACTTTCGAGGGTAGAGCCAGGGCTAGGCGCCCCCATGCTAGCTTCGGCCGCCCCGTCGGCGGGGCGCGGTCCCCCCGCTGACCAGCGGCGGTACCCGCGCGGAGACCGTTCCGGACGTGATCGCGACCACACCCGCGACACTCCCCGACCGCTCCGGTGCAGCTCGGTACCGAATCTGACGACTCGTCAGCCGCATTCCGGGCCCGAGGTGGCGTGACCAAGCTCACCCACGTCTAATTCATCACCCCACGGGGTGATGTCTCATCATTTTCGGCCACTTGGCGCCTGCGGATGGAGGAGAGTGGGAGCCCCGGCCGGGCGGCCGCCCGATACCGGGGGGTGCAGGTCCGGCCGTCCGAGGCCGGGCCGCCGCGAGGAAGGGACGGCCGTCCATGCCACACCTGGCCTACCAGCGGGCCGCGCTGGTGTTCACCCTGTTCGACGCCAACGACAACGGGGTGCTCGACGCCGAGGACTTCGATCTGATGACCGAGCGCGTCCTGGCCGTCGCCGGCGATTCGTCGGAGGCCGACCGGCAGGCGCTGGCCGACAGCATCAGCAACTACTGGGAGGTGATGGCCAAGACACTGGACATCGACGGCAACGGCCTGATCACCCCCACCGAGTTCCGCGGCTTCGTCCTCAACCCGGAGCTGTTCGGCGCCACCGCCGCCGTGTTCGCCGACGCGCTGGCCGCGCTCGGCGACCCGGACGGCGACGGCCTGATCGAACGGCCCCGCTTCCTCGCCCTGATGACCGCGATCGGCTTCGAGAAGCCCAACATCGAGGCCCTGTTCGACGCCTTCGGCCCGGACGCCACCGACCGGATCACGGTCGCGGTATGGGCCCAGGGCATCCGCGACTACTACTCCCCCGAAAAGGTCGGCATCGCCGGCGACCGCCTGGTCCCGAATCCGCTCTGACCTCTTCCTCCGCTTGTGAAGGAGCCCGTTTTGACCGCACCGCTCATTGCCCTGGCCGTCGGCCACGGCACCGGCCCGGACCTCGCCTCCGTTTTCGAACGGGTGCTCCGCCGGATCACCCGACTGCACGGTGTGGAGGCCGAGTTGGTGCGGTCACCACGGCTCTACCACTCGTACCTCTCGCTGCGCGCCGAGTGCGCCGACACCGCCGAGATCACCCGGATCACCGCGCAGGACGCCGCGCACTACGAGCAGTTCTGCCGCGAGCAGGCGGCGGCCGGCGTCCGGGCCGTGTTCCGCACCGCGATCAACGCCCAGTCGCTGTACCTGGTGCGCCAGCGCCTCGCCGCCGTCAAGGTCGAACCGCTGGCCGCGGCGGGCGCCCGGCTGCTGCTGGTCCGCGACCAGGCCCAGGGCTTCTACACCGGCGAGAACCGGCACACGCCCGGCAAGGTGGTGCGCACCATGGAGTTCAGCCGCGCCGTCACCGAGCAGGTGGTGCGCTACGCCGTCCGCCGGGCCCACGACCTGTGGCCGGAGGGCCCCGCGCGGGTGCAGATGGCCTACAAGTTCCACCTGCTGGACGGTGCCCTGGACGACTGGACGGCCGAGCTGTCCGCCGAACTCGGCATCGAGATCGCGCTGTTCCAGCCCGACACGGTCAACCGCAATCTGATCACCCACGGCCCCGAGGACCGCACCGTGCTGGTCGCGGGCAACGAGTGGGCCGACATCATGCACGTGGTGCTGCTCGACCGGTACGGCTCGGAGCGACAGGAGAATCGTTGCACCGAGAACGTCCACCTCCACCCGGAGCTGCACGGCCTCACCGAGTACCAGACGGTGCACGGCTCCGCCGACGCCCTGGCCGGCCTCGATGTGGTCAACCCCGTCGCCACCGTCCGGGCCGCCGCCCGGATCGCCGAACGCCACGCGAACTGCCCCGGCGCCGAGGCCGCGGTCGAGGCGGCGCTGGCCGCCGCCCAGGCCCGCGGGGTCCGCACCCCCGATCTCGGTGGCACCGCCGGCACCACCGAGGTGGTGGACGCGGTGCTCGGCGAGCTCCGGGTCGCGTTAAAGCCCTTCGTGCCCGCCGCCAGGTCGGGCGCGACCCGCGTCGCCGCCGCCTCGGGCACCGATCGGGCGGGCGCCCGGTGAGTACCACCGCCACACCGACGGCCCTGGTGGTCGTCGACGTCCAGAACGACTTCTGCGCCGGCGAGGTCGCCGCCGCCCGCTTCCCCGGTGATCCGGCCCGGCTGGCCCGGGTCGCCGAGCGCACCGCCACCGCCGTCGACCGGGCCCGCGCGCTCGGCGTCGAGGTGGTGTTCGTCCGTTTCCTCGGTGATGTCGCCCACCAGGGCCCGGCCTGGCGGCGGCGGGACGCAGCGCTCGGCAAGCGGCCCAAGTGCCTGGAGGGCAGCTGGGGCGCCGAGTTCCACGCCGCCCTGCCCCGCCCGGAGGAGGCGGTGTTCACCAAGCTCGCCTGCTTCGACGCCTTCCTCGACCCCGCGTTCGAGCCGTACCTGCGCTCCCGCGGCATCCAGCACCTGGTGCTGGCGGGCGTGTTCACCGACGTGTGCGTGGACTCCACGGCCCGCACCGCCTTCCAGCGCGGCTTTCACCTCACCGTGCTGCGTGACTGCACCGCCGCACTGCACCTCGCCGACCAGGACATCCTGCGCTTCATGACCAAGGTGTACGGTGCCCGGATCACCGACCTCGGGGACGAACAGCCCTTCGTGCTCCCGGAGTTGACCACCCCTGCTACCGCCGGGGCAGGGCAGTCGTGACCATGAGCGCCACCGTCCTGGACGACCCGGGCGTCACCGCCGGCGTCGGCCGCACCGCGCTGCTGGTCGCGCACGCCCGCGCGCTGGAGGCCCGCCGGCCCGACGCGCTGGCCGTCGACCAGTTCGCCGAACACTACGTCCGCGCCGACCCGGGCTGCGCCGACTGGCCACTGAACCCGGACGAGATCGCCCCGGGCGACCCGCTGTGGGGCCGGCTGGCGAGCTACTTCGCGCTGCGCACCCGGGTGCTGGACGCGCACCTGCTGACGGCCGCCCGGGCCGGGGTGCGCCAGGTGGTGCTGCTCGGCGCGGGGCTGGACTCGCGCGCGCACCGCCTGCCCTGGCCGCCCGGCACCACGGTGTGGGAGCTGGACCGGCCGGAGGTGCTGGCCTTCAAGCAGCGGGTGCTGGACGAGCTGGAGGCCGTCCCGTCGGCCTGCCGCCGCACCGTTGCGGTCGATCTGCGCGGCCCGTGGCCGCAGGCGCTGACGGACGCGGGGCTGGACCCGCGGCTGCCGGTGGCCTGGCTCGCCGAAGGGCTGTTCCTGTACCTGCCCGCCGAGGCCGAGCTGCAGGTGGCGGGCGCGCTGGACGAGCTCAGCGCGCCGGGCTCCACGCTGGCGTACGAGGTCAAGATCGGTCTGGAGGCGGCCAAGGTGCGCGCCAACCCGGTGTACCAGGCCGCCCGGACCAGGATCGGCGTCGATCTGCTGGGGCTGTTCGCCCCCGGACCTCGCCCGGACACGGCGGCGCACCTGGCCGCGCTGGGCTGGGCGACCACCGTCCGCACGCCGTTCGACCACGCGGCCGGGCTGGCCCGGGCACCGCGCCCGGAGCCGGACGACGCGCTGGCCGCGAACCGGTGGGTCACCTGCGTCAAGGGCCGATAATGCAACAGCGGGGCCGGGCGGTTGACGCCCGGCCCCGCTTCGGTGCGAGGGACGGTCAGTACGGCTCGACCAGCACGTGCGCGGCGCCGGGGACACCGATCTTGAGGAGTTCGTCCTCCTCCGGGGTGGTGGGCGTGCCGGTCTCCTGCTTGAGGATGGCCCGGGACAGCGCCTGGACGAACATCGCGCGCGGGCGGCGGCGGTCCTCCCAGGCCCGGAGCGCGGCGGGCACGTCGGCGGCGGCCTCCAGCTCCTGGGCGAGCACCAGGGCGTCCTCGACGGCCATCGCGGCGCCCTGCGCCAGGTGCGGCGTGGAGGCGTGCGCGGCGTCGCCGGCCAGCACCACCCGGCCGACGTGCCAGGGCGCGTCCACGGTGACCTGGGAGATCCGCGAGTAGACCACGGTGGACGGGTCGGTGATCTGCGCGAGCGCCTCGGCGACCGGGCCGGTGAAGTCGGCCAGCCGCTCGGCGAGCTGCTCGTGGGCGCGCTCCGGGTCGGGGCGGAAGTCCTCGGCCTCGGCGAACACCGAGCCCAGGTACATCAGTTCCTCGGTGATCGGGGTGAGCAGCGCCTTCGCGGCCAGGTTGCCGGTGCTCATCAGCACACCCTGCAGGTCGGCCCGCCGGGGCAGGGTGACCCGCCAGTTGGCGAAGCCGGTGTACTCGGGGCGGAAGCGGTCGCCGTACAGGCGGGTGCGCAGCGGGGAGCCGATGCCGTCGAAGCCGACCACCAGGTCGTAGCGGCCGGTGCTGCCGTCGGACAGCGTGACGTCCACGCCCTCGCCGTCGTCGGCGAGTTCGGTGATGGTGGTGCCGAAGTGGACGCGCGTGCCGGCCTCGGTGGCGGCCCGGCCGAGCACCTGGGCGAGCGCCGGGCGGGGGATGCCGTTGTTGGCGGGGGCCCCGTCCATCCGCGGCTGCGGGATCTTCGCGACGGGGTGGCCGGCCGGGTCGCAGATGGTCAGCACCTCCCATTCGAAGCCCACCGCCAGGCAGTCCTCCAGGATGCCGAGTTCGCGCATCACGTGCAGGGCGTTGGAGGGCTGGATGATGCCGACGCCGAGCGCGTCGAACTGCTCGCGGAGCTCGGCGACCTCGACGCTGTGGCCGCGGCGGGCGAGGGCGACGGCGAGGGTGAGTCCGCCGATGCCGCCGCCGTGGACGAGGACACGCAGGGGTGTTGCCATGGTCATCTCCGATGGGTTCGGGGGTGGGGGCGCGGTGGCCCCGCAGGAAGGTCAGCCGACGGGCAGCGCCATCAGGTGATCGACCAGGGAGAGCAGCACGTCCCGGCCGAAGGCCCGCTCCCGGACGTCGCCGACCAGCATCGGCACGTGCGGGTCGAGGTCGAGCGCGGCCCGGATCTCCTCGTCGGTACGGGTGTTGACGCCGTGGAAGCAGTTGATCGCGACCACGAACGGGATGCCCCGGCTCTCGAAGAAGTCGATCGAGGCGAAGCTGGACTCCAGCCGGCGGGTGTCGGCGATGACCACGCCGCCGAGCGCACCGTTGACCAGGTCGTTCCACATGAACCAGAAGCGCTCCTGGCCGGGCGTGCCGAACAGGTACACCACCAGCTCGGGGCTGACGGTGATCCGGCCGAAGTCCAGGGCCACGGTGGTGGTGGTCTTCTGATCGACGCCGGCCAGGTCGTCCACGCCGACACTGGCGGTGGTGAGGTACTCCTCGGTGCGCAGCGGGGCGACCTCGCTGACGGCGCCGACCAGGGTGGTCTTGCCGACGCCGAAGCCGCCGGCGACCAGGATCTTGACCGCGGCGGCTCCCGCCTGGGTGATCGTCATCTCAAAGCCTCCTCAGTCCCTCACGTACGGCGGCCAGCAGGCCGCGGTCGGCGCCGCCCGAGGCCCGGGCCACCGAGATCGGGGCCCGGGCGGTCAGGAGGCCCTGGTCGACGAGGTCGCCGAGCAGGATCTTGGTCACGGAGACCGGCAGGTCGAGGTCGGCGGCGACCTCGGCGACGGCGGCGGGGGTCTGGCAGCGGATGAGGATCAGCCGGTGCTCGGGCTGCAGCCGGCCCGGCCGGATCGGCGCGCCGAGGGCGTCGACCGGCTCGGCCACGGTGGTGAGCAGCGTGATGAGGCTGAAGTCGTCCCGCTCGGGCGCGGTGCGGCCGCTGGTGATGGTGTACGGGCGGACCATGCTGTCCGCGCCGTCGTCCGCCTCGTCGTCGTCCCAGTAGGGGCTCACCCGCGCTGCCCGCCCCGGGCGGCGAACGCGTCGAAGTCGCCGCGCTGCGGGGTGCTGAGCTTCTGGCCGACCTGTTGGACCAGGTTGTGCATGGCCAGCGACATGACCTCGGCATCGACGTCCTGGGAGGCGACGACGGCGAGGTGGGTGCCCTGGCCGGCGGCGATCACGAACAGCCACAGGTCGGCGAGTTCGACGATCACCTGGTGGACGGGGCCGCCGGTGAACAGCTGGCCGACGCCGCGGGCCAGGCTCTGCTGGCCGGTGGCGATGGCGGCGAGGCGCTCGGCGTCGGGGCGTTCGATGGTGCGGGAGTGGCTGACCACGAGACCGTCGTCGGAGAGCAGGACGGCGAGCCTCGTCCCGGCCACCGAGTCCACCAGGCCGTCGAGCAGCCAGTCGAGGTCCTGGTGGGTGGAGGTTGTGCGCGTCATGACCGGTCTTCTCTCGTCGGGATGGTCTGGGTGTTCCAGGTGTCACCGGGCTCGGGCCGCTCGGCGGGCTGCGGGGTGGTGTCCGCGGTCGGCTTGGCGGCTTCGGCCCGCGCCTCTCTGGACCGCCGCTGGAACGCTCCGACCGCTGCCCCGGCCCGTCGGGGGGCCGGTCGGAACAGCGGGTTCTCGTCCCAGCGCGGCGGAGCGGGGGCGGCCGGCGCGGTGGCCGGGTCGATCCGCAGCTCGTCGACCAGGCTGGCCTGGCGGACGCGGCGCGGCAGTGGCGGCTCGGCGCCCGGCAGTGCCGGGGTGGGCGGCACGTACGGGGCGGGCGCCGCCGGGGCGGGGGCTGCCGGGGCGGGCCGGTACTGCGCGGGCACCCCGTACGGAGCGGGCGCGGCCTGCGCGGGCGTGGCCTGCGCGGGCGGCAGCTCGGCGGGGTACGGGTGCTCGTGGCCGGCGGTGGGCCGGTCCCCGTCCTGCGCGCCGAACGGCTCGTGCGCCTCGTACGGTCCGGGCCGGTCCTGCTGGTCCTGCTGTTCGTGCTGCGGGAGCGGGTCGCCCGCGCCGTACGGGGTCTCGATCGGCGTGATCGGCGGGTACGCGGCCTCGATCGGCACGTACGGGGCGTCGATCGGCGCGTGCGGGGCCTCCAGCGGCGGGTACCCGTCCCCGACCGGCGGGTACGAGGTCTCCTCGGGAGCCGCGTGCAGCTCCAGCAGCGCGTTCTCCTGGTCGGGCGTCCGGGCGAGCGAGGTCGCCGCAGCCAGCGCCTGGCCGCGGGACCGGGTGGGCAGGCCGCCGGGCTGCGGCGCGGCGACCAGTCGCGGGCGGGCGTTCGGCGCGGGGACGATCAGCTCGTCGGGGACGAGCACCACGACGCGGGTGCCGCCGAACGCGGACTGCCGGAACTCGATCCGCAGGCCGCTCTGGTGGGCGAGCCGGGCGACCACGTAGAAGCCGAGGCGGATGTCGTCGCCGCGGGCCAGCACGTCGGCCTTGGGCGGGCGGGTCATCAGCAGGTTGGCTTCGTCGATCTGTTCCTCGTCCATGCCGAGGCCGCGGTCCTCGATCTCGATCGCGACGCCGCGGCTGACCCGGCCGGCCCGGACCTCGACGGGGTTCGGCGGACGGGAGAAGCTCAGCGCGTTCTCGATCAGCTCGGCGAGCACGTGGGCGACCGCGCCGACGGCGCGTTCGGACACCCAGGGGCTGCCGTCGAGGTCGATGACGACCCGTCGGTAGTCCTGCACCTCGCCCTGGGCGGCGCGCATCACGTCCAGCAGCGGGACGGGCTTGCGCCAGCGCCGGTGCGGGGTGCCGCCGGCCAGGATGACCAGGTTCTCCTCGTAACGGCGCAGGCGCGCGGTGAGGTGGTCGAGGTCGAACAGGCCTTCGAGG
Organism: Kitasatospora sp. NPDC059673; assembly: GCF_042734215.1. Taxonomy (NCBI): domain Bacteria; kingdom Bacillati; phylum Actinomycetota; class Actinomycetes; order Kitasatosporales; family Streptomycetaceae; genus Kitasatospora; species Kitasatospora sp. NPDC059673. Next base: position 180,474 of record NZ_JBHWEN010000001.1, read on the forward strand.
ATCTCGGGGTCCTCGTGCTTGCGTTCCAGCTCGTCGAGCTTCTTCAGCTGCTGACCGATCAGCAGCTGGGTGCGGCGGGCGATGCGCTGCAGCAGCCGTTCGTAGGCGCGGTGCTGCTCGGCCTGGCCGACGGCGGCCTGCAGGGCGCTGGTGCGGGCCAGGTTGAACGCCTCGCCGAGCTTGGCGAGTTCGTCCTCGGTGCGGGACCACGGGTCGCGCTCGATCGCGCGGGCGTGTTCCTCGACGTCGATCTGCTCGCCGTTGCCGAGCCGCTCCACCACCTCGGGCAGGGCGTTCTCCAGGTCCTCGGCCTGCTGCTGGAGCCGGCCGATGCGGCGGCGCAGCGTGCGGGTGAGGCGCCAGCTGGTGAGGGCGACCACGACGAGGGCGATCAGGCCGGCCACGGTGGTGAGGCCCAGGCGGACCGCCAGGTCGATGGTGATGCTCTTGGCCTTCTCGATGATGGCCGCGGTGCGGTACTCCATCAGCCCGACGAGCTCGGGGTTGACGCCGTCGATGGACTGGCGCCAGGTGTCCTTGTCGGTGCCGAGCGGGATTCGGCCGTTGCGGTCGGGCGCGACGGGCTTCAGCAGGTCCTGCTCGGCGCGGCCCTTGGCCAGCCAGGCCGGGCTGCTGGTGATCTGCTGCCACTTGGCGGCCTGGTCGGGCTCCAGGTTGGGCGCGACCTTGACGCCGAACTGGAAGCTCTGCTCGGAGATGGACTGCCGCAGCTGCTGGTAGTCCTCGACGCTCAGCGAGCCGGTGGGCCAGCCGCGGGCGAGCAGCGCGTCGGCGCGGGAGATCATCTCCTTGCCCCAGAACAGGTCCACGAGCGGCGCCGAGACGGTGGCGATCCGGCCTTCGTCCACGTGGCTGAGCGCTCCGAACAGTCGCAGGTCCACGGCGATCAGGTCGGTGTAGTAGCCGTAGACGGCGGCCTGCTGCTGGTCGCCGCCGCTGTCCACCAGGGCGCGCTGCGCGGGCAGCTGGTTGATCGCGGCCCGGGCCTCGTGGACGGCGTCGCGGACTTCCTGCGGCGCGTTGCCGGCCTCGACGCCGGACAGCTTCTGGAACGTGGCGACGGCCTCGTCGGTCTTGCCGCGCTGGGCGCGCAGTGCTTCGGTGACCCCGGTGTGCCCGGCGAGGACCTCGGCACTCAGGCGCCGTTCCTCCTGCAGGTTGTAGTACACGATGTTGGACGGCTGGCCGGCCTGTTCCGCGAGCATGCCCTGGGCGGCCAGTCGCTGGAAGGAGTACAGGAGCTGTCCGCTGGTGACCGCCCACAGGGCGGCCAGCGCCACTGCCGGGACGATGGCCAGCACGAGCAGGGTCGCTCGGAGCGACAGCCGGCCCTTGATCCGCCGAGAGGCGCGCGTGCGCAGGACATTCTCCTTGGAGACGACGCCAGTCGTTCAGAACTGGTCGAATCTGATGAGGACTCTGACGGATGGATCTTAGTATCACCGTATAACGGGCCAAAAAGCCGAGGCGGTCCCGCGCCCGCGCGGCACCGCCCCATGGTGTCCCAACACCCGTTCCGAACAGGCACGATGAGCCGCTCGGAGGTCAACACCCCACTGCTCGGCGGCTCTTCACCGCAGGCCGGATCCGGCCCCGCGCGAACTGCCCGCCTCAGCACCGGAACTGAAGCCCCACCCGGCGCCGGACCGGCCCGCGAACCATCCGTCAGGGCCGCCGGCCGAGCCGATCCGGAGTCTAGCGCTCCCCTCCCCGCCCAGGGCATGGCCCCTGTCGAAACTTCTCAAAAACCGCACATCAACAGTCGGAATCAACCCGAAGCGTCCAGGAATCGCCCAGAACGACCGGCTCCGCTTTTCCTTACCGACTCTTGACACGGCCTCACTTACCGACCGGCCCCCTGCTCACCGCCCCGCAGCACCGGTCCGAGTTCGGCGATCAGCCGGCGGTAGGTCTCGAACGCCGCCTTGCGGGTGTGGTCGTCGCGCAGCAGGCCGAACCCGTGGAACAGGCTCTCGCCCCGGCTGTCGGCGTCGCGCAGCGCGAACAGCGTGTACCCGTCGATGTTCAGCGCGGCCGCCTGCCCGGCGACCGCCCGGACCACCGTCTCCAGCGCCCGGGACTGCGCCTGCTCCGACCGCCCGGGCCCGGTGGGCCAGCCGTTCTCACAGATCCGGACCGGCACCTCGGCCGGGATGCCCGCCTTGGGTAGATCGGTGTGCCGGAAGCCGTGCAGCACCCAGGCCACCCCGTCCACCAGCCGCTCCGCCGGGACGGGCCTGAACACGTCAGGGAAGAAGTCCAGCCCCACGTAGTCGAGCGCGTCCAGGAAGCGCCGGTCGGCGAGTTCGCCCAGCGCGTCCCAGAACAGCCCGGCCGGGCCGAAGGACGGCACCGCGTTGAAGCCGACCTCGGCGGACAGACCGAGCGAGCGCACCTCCTCCTTCGCCGCGACCACGCCCGCCACCAACGCCTCCCGCACCCCCGGGACGCTGCCGTCCAGCACGGGCAGGTCCGCGTTGGGCTCCTCGCAGATCTGCACCGAGCCGAGCCGCGCCCCGAGTTCGCGCACCTGCCCGCGCACGTACCGCTCCCACCCGTCCCGGCTGCCGGTCGGCTCGCGGAACTGCAGCACCAGATCGACCTTCCGCCCTGGCCGCCCCAGGTATGCCTCCCAGCCGTCCGGGGTCTGCCCGGGCGCGGTAACGGTGGACGCGAAGGACCGGTACACCCGGACCAGGAACTCCCCCTCCGCGCCCTGCAGTTCGTCGAGCGCCTCGGCCACCCGCCGCGGGTCGTCCGGGCTGACCGGGTGCACGATCCCCCGTTCGTCACCGAGTAGCGCCCCCGGGTAGATACCGAACCTGAACTGCCGCTGCCTGTCGTCCACTTGACCCCCCGGGCCGATATTTTTGGTGTGACACCAATTTTTCAGTGACCCTACCATTCGGGGAGGTGCCCGGCGCGGGGTTCCCTAGCATGGGGCGCATGGGCCTTCGTGAGACCAAGAAGCAGCAGACCCGGACCGCCATCGCGGACGCCGCGCTGCCACTGTTCCTCGAACGCGGCTTCGACCAGGTCACCGTCGCCGAGATCGCCCGGCACGTGGGCGTCTCCACCAACACGGTCTTCAACTACTTCGCCACCAAGGAGGACCTGTTCTTCGACCGTCAGCACGAGGTCGAACAGCACCTGGCCACCGTGGTCCGCGAGCGCCCGCCCGGCACCTGCCCCGTGGCCGCCCTCCGCGACGACCTGCGCACCGCCGTGGAGCGCGCCGACCTCACCCCCGGCTCCGCGACCTTCTTCCGCACCATCGAGGCCAGCCCCGCGCTGCGCGCCCGCGAACGCGAGATCGCCGACCACGCCGAGACCGCCCTCGCGGCCGCCCTTCCCCCGTCCCCCACCGCGTTTCTGCTGGCCGGTGCCCTCGTCGGCGCCCACCGCGCCACCCACCGCGAACTCCGCCGCCGCCTGCTCGCCGGCCACCCGCCACACGCCCTCGTCAGCGAGCTCGCGGCGGCCGTCACCACCTTCTTCGACGCTCTCTGCCGCTGCCCGCAGCACTCCTGAGTCCCGCTACTCCCGCGCGCCCGTCCCGGCAACCGGGCCCCGGCGCACCGCGGGCCAGATGGTGACCAGGACGGTGCTCAGACCCAGCAGGGCGGCGGCGGTGACCGACAGTTGGGCGGGCAGGTACCGCACCCGCCCGGTCCGCCCGGTCCGCCCGGTCCGCCCGGTCCGCCCGAGGATCTCCGCCGCTACGGCCGCAGTTCGAGGGTGCAGCACTTCACGGCGCCGCCGGCCTTGAGGAGTTCGGTGGTGTCGGCGCCGATCGGGTTGAAGCCGTGTTCCCGCAGGCGCTCGGCGAGACCGGTGGCGGCCTGCGGGAGGACGACGTTGTAGCCGTCGGAGAAGGCGTTGAGGCCGAACGCGGCGGCGTCCCGGGCATCGGCATGGATCGCATCCGGGAACAGGTGCTCCAGGACGGAGCGGCTGCCGGGGGTGAACGCGGCCGGGTAGTACATGATCTCGGTGTCGGAGAGGGCCGCGAGCGCGGTGTCCAGGTGGTAGTGCTCCGGGTTGACCAGGGTCAGCGAGGTGACCGGCAGGCCGAAGAACTCCTGGGCCTCGTAGTGCGACCGCTGGTCGGTGCGGAAGCCCGTACCGGCCAGGATGCGACGCCCGACGGGCAGGTAGTCGCCCTCGCCCTCGTTGATGAACTCGGGCCACAGCACGTCCCGGTAGCCCTGCCGGATGAACCAGTCCAGGTACGCCGGCCCCTCGGCGGTGCGCTCGACGTGCCGGAACCGGGCCCCGAGCACCTTTCCGTCGACCACGGTGGCGCCGTTGGCGGCGAAGACCATGTCCAACAGGCCGGGAATCGGCTCGATCACCTCGACGGTGTGACCGAGCGAGAGGTACACCTCGCGCAGCCGCTCCCACTGGTGCAGGGCCAGCGCGCCGTCGACCGGCCGCTCCGGGTGCATCCACGGGTTGATGGAGTACGCCACGTCGAAATGCTGCGGCCGGCACATCAGCAGCCGGCGCGGGGTGGCCGTCCGACCGCTCGGCCGCACAGATCCGGCCTGGTCAACGCCAACGGACACAGTGTTCTCCTCTGCGACGGCCGATCTGCACCGTCTCGGCTATCCCCGACCGGAACGTATCAGCGCCCGCGGAACACTTCGCCCCCGAAGGGCTGTTGGTGGACGATCCCATGGCGATCAGGTGACTACTCCGAAGTCCCGTTTCCTCCCCGCGCCCCGAAGGACAGGGTGCCATGAGCGGAGCCCCCATTCGCGACCCCCCTCAGCAAGGAGTTCGACCGTGTTGGACGCTGAAAACCCGGATGGGACCGAGCGCACCAGGATCGTGCTGGCGGACGCCGAATTCATGAAATCCCGATGGGACGATGTGCTGTCGGCGCTGAACAGCGCCTTCGCGGACTCCGTCTTCAACGACGCGGGCTACACCGCGGACAACCCAGTGGCCTTCACACGTGCGGGCGTCGACGGGAAGCTCGGCCCCGGCATGAAACACGTGCTCGCGCTCGGTACCCGCGAAGCCGTGGTCGGCGGGTGGTTCTGCATCCCGACCGCACGGACGACGGACGCGACCGAGTGCGACGCGGGCTGGATCTTCGTCGTACCGGGTATGGAACGGGCAGCACGGCGCCAACTCGTGGACAGGATCGTGGAGATGGGCTTCCAGACCATGCGCGACGCGGGATTCCGGTACGTCGTCTCGAACATGGGGACCCCGGCCGGCGCGAAGTCAATGAGTCGCTACGGTTTCGTCCACCAGCCGATCGAGGGAAAGCAGAACCGCTGGACCAAACAGCTCTGAGCCGCCACGAGCGCGCCGCCGTTTCGCCGGTGCACGAACCGGAAACCCTGCGGGGAAACGGAACTTCCGCAGGTCGAAGGCGGTGCGGCATGGAACTCCCCAGCGTGCTCGGTGTGTTCGCACACCCGGACGACGAATCCCTCTCCGCCGGCGGCCTGCTCGCCCGGCACGCGGCGGCCGGGGCCCGGACGGCCGTGGTCACCGCGACGTGGGCGGAGGGCACCCACCGAATTCCCGAACTGGCCCGGGCGCTCGACGAGTTGGGGGCGGGGCCGCCCCGGCTGCTGGGCTACGCGGACGCCAAGGTTCCGGACTCGGCGCCCGGGCGGGCTCGGCTGCTCGATGCCCCGCTGGACGAGGCCGTGGCCCAACTCGTCGCCCACCTACGGGAGCTCCGCCCCGAGTGGGTGGTCACCCACGACGCGTACGGCGGCATGACGGGCCACCCCGATCACCAGCACACCCACCGCCTCACCGTCCTCGCCGTCCACGCGGCGGCCCTCCCCGGCCTCCACCCCGAACTGGGCGCCCCCTGGCCGGTCCGCCGGCTCCTGCTGGCCACCCACCCGCACAGCGCCGCCCGGGAGTTGGGCGCCCTGTTGCTGCGCCCCGGCCGCACCGCCTACAGCGTCCCGGACGCCACGGTCGAGGCCCTCGACGTCACCCCGTGGCTCCCCCGCAAACTCGCCGCCGTCTTCGCCCACCGCTCCGAGGTGCTGCGCGGCGCCCTTCCTGGCCGCCTCGCCGCCGCCCCGCCGTCCGTCCGCGCCCGCCTGGTGCGGACCGAGTGGTACCAGCCCCATCCGCTCCCCAACGCGCCTGTACCCGTGGCCAATTGAGTGGCAGGCCAACGACCCCGTCTGCTAGAGAGTCGACATGCGGCGCCCATCCCTCCAAGGAGTCCCGTGTCAGACCTGACCGTCCGCCTCGCCACCACCGCCGACCGGCCCGTCCTGGAACGCCTCTGGCTGATGTTCAGCCACGACATGTCGGAGTTCGACGGCCTCCTCCCGAACCCCGACGGCACCTTCCGCGACGAGCGCCTCCACCAGGCTCTCACCGACCCGGGCTGGGCCGCGTACCTCGTCACGACCACCGGCAACGCCCCGGCCGCTTTCGCCTTCGTCCGCGGCCTGACCGGCCCCACCCGCGTCCTGAACAGCTTCTTCGTGGCCCGCGGCGCACGGCGCTCGGGCATCGGACTGCGCGCCGTCCAGGAGATCGTCGCCAGACACCCGGGCCCGTGGGAAGTCGCCTTCCAGGACACCAACCCCACCGCAGTCCACTTCTGGCGCCGCGTCGCCACCCGGCTCGCCGGCCCCGCCTGGACCGAACAGCACCGCCCCGTCCCGGGCCGTCCGGATCTGCCGCCCGACACCTGGATCTCCTTCAGCCCGCCCACGTCGCCCTGAGCCCCGACCGGGTTCAGCACCGGCGCGAGCCTGTGATCGGATGATCCGAGGCTCGACGTGGCACCCGGCCCGCCCTCGCCGCCGACCCGCAGCAGCGGCACCCGGCCCGGCCACCCACGCCCCCAAGTCCCCACGCCGGCCCCGACCTTGACACACCATCTTCCCCACCCGCACAGCAGAACCCCAGCCCCCTCGCTCGCCCGGGGCTTGACGTGGCAACGACCAGAAGCGAAGGTGGCGGCACCATCTGACATGTTGCGTGTGAAATAGTACTGACCCACTCGCAAGGAAAGGCCGGGCCATGGACCTGGAGCTGCGGCACTTGCGGGTGCTCTGCGCGATCGCCGACACCGGCAGCGTCGGGCGGGCGGCCGCGGCCATCGGCGCGTCCCAGCCTGCCACGAGTACTCAGCTGCGAAGAATCGAGCGGCACTTGGGCGCCGTGGTGTTCGAGCGGACGGCAACTGGTGTGGTGCCGACCACTTTCGGGGCGGAGGTTCTCGCCGCCGCCCGCGAGGTGCTCTCGCGGGTGGACCGCCTGGGGGACGCCGTCGCCGCCAACGGTGAGCGGCCGCACCGCGAGTTGCGGGTGGCCGCGGACTGTCCGGCGCTGTTGCCGGGGACGCTGGCCCGGACCCGGCAGCTCCGCCCGGAGCTCCGGTTCTCGCTCACCGCCGGCCCGCAGGAGCCGTTCGATTTCGCGCTGGCCCTCGACCATCCCGACTCCGGCCTGCGCCCCACCCCGACGTTCGCGGCGCGCGTTCTCGCCACCGAGCCGGTGTTCGTCGCGCTGCCGGCCGGCCACCCGATCCGGCATCACGCCGAGCCCGCGCTCGGCGATCTGGCCGGCGAGACCTGGTTGCTGCCCGCCGCCGACGGCACCGCATGGCCGGCGGTGGTCCGGGCGGCCTGCGAATCGGCGGCGCTGCCACCCACAACGGTCCGCCACCTTCCGTTCGGGCAGCGGGAGATACAGGACCTGGTGGCGGCGGGGCTGGGTGCGACCCTGGTCCCGGCCAGTACGCCGCCCGCCCCGGGTGTGGTGATCAAGCCGCTGCTCGGTGCGCCACTGTGGTTGCGGTACGTCCTGCTGTGGCGCCGCGCCACGCTCGGTCCGGCGCTCGCCGACACCCTGTTCGGTGCGGCCACCGCCGCGTACCGCGAACTCGCCGCCGGGGCACCGCACTTGCACAGCTGGGCAAGCCGGACCTTCCGTCCGCCGCGCACCTGAGGACACCGCCCGCGACCGGCGGGAGACCAAGAACAGCACTTCGGTGTTATGCCACCGCAGTGCAATGTCATATGACCTGTGACATTGTTCTGACCCCTGCCCCAGTGCCACGATGCATGCACTCCCCCCATCTCCCCAGCCCCCACAGGAGAATCAGTGCGCATATCCCTCCCCGCACTGGCGGCCGGCCTGTTGGCCGGTTGCGCCACGGCGGCCACTCTGTTGCCCGCCCCGGCCTTCGCGGCGACCGGCGGACAGTCGAAGGCCGCCGCCCCGGCCACGTCCGCCGCCGGCAGCGACCGCAGCGCCGCCCCCAAGCCGCTCGGCCCGATCGTCGCGGCCGCCACGGAGGCCCCCGCCCCGGTCTCGGCCCCGCTGCCCCCGGCGCTGCTCGGCCAGGTGGTGATGGGTCAGCCGGCCGGCACCACCGTCCAGACCACGCCCCGCCCCCAGGCGAAGCAGCCGGCCACCCAGAACAAGGCGGCGGGCCTCGCCGCGCAGACCTGCACCCCCGGCGACTTCGGCAGCCGCTCCGGCGCCGACCTGGTGGCGTTCGTCAAGGGATCGACCACGAGCTGCCTCGGCACGCTGTACAACGTGACGGGCAGCGACGCGGGCGCGATCTTCAAGCAGGCGAACATGCTGACCGTCGCGAGCGCCTTCAAGAACCTGGCGGCGACGTACGACGGCACCAACAGCGCCAACATCCTTCAGCTGGTGCAGTTCCTGCGGGCCGGCTACTACGTCCAGTCGTACAACGCGGACTCGGTCGGCAACTACGACTCGACGCTGACCGCCGCCACCAAGGCGGGCCTGGACACGTTCCTCGCCGGGCAGCACTGGAAGGACGTCTCGGACGCCAACGGCATCGTGCTGTACGACGTGCTGGTGCTCACCGACAGCGCCAACGTGCAGGCGAACTACCTGGGCACGTACAAGCAGGTGCTGAGCGGCTACAGCAACAGCTACAACGCGTACCCGAAGATGGTGAACGCGGTGAACGCGGTGCTGTTCGCCCCGCTGTGGCGCGGCAACTGGAACACCGACTTCGTCAACGCGCTGAACGCCGACACCTCCCTGGTCTCCACCCTCGGCAGCTTCATCACGAACCACAAGGACCTGCTGGGAACGGCGAATTCCTTCCTTGAGGTCAACGCGGGCAACGACCTGGCCCGGATGTCCGGCGACAGCTCCACCGTCGAGGCGGCGACCCGGCCGCTGATCAAGCAGATCCTCGACTCGACGCCGATCGTCGGCGCGAGCGGCCCGCTGTACGTGCACACGGCCTTCCAGTCCAACGAGTTCAACCGCACCCAGTGTTCGACCTTCGGCATCTGCGACCTGCCCAACAAGCTGATCAACGCCGTCCTGCCGAACGTCCTGGTCTGCGACAACAAGACGCTGCGCGCCCAGGCCCTGACGGTGGCCCAGCTGGGTCCGGTGTGCGAGAGCCTGCGCGGCGAGGACGCGTACTTCCACAACCTGGTCAAGGACAACGGCCCGATCCCGGGCCAGTACGGCTCCACCCTTGACCTGCCGGTGTTCGCCAGCGCGGCCGACTACCAGACCTACTCGTGGGCGATCTGGAACAACTCCACCGACAACGGCGGCGTCACCCTGATGGACCCCACCGACCCGAACAACAAGCCGGTGGCGATCATGTACCAGAAGTCGTGGAACGACGACTTCCCGGGCAACGTGTGGAACCTCAACCACGAGTACACGCACTACCTCGACAACATCTACGACATGAAGGGCAACTTCAAGACCGAGACGTCCGTCCCGGACATCTGGTGGATCGAGGGCGTCGCCGAGTACGAGTCGTACGGCTACCGGGGGGTGACGGACACCCAGGCGATGTCCGAGGCCGCCAAGCACACCTACAAGCTGAGCACGATCTTCCAGAACACCTACTACAACGCCGACTCCACCCGGGTCTACCCGTGGGGCTACCTCGCCGTCCGCTACATGATGGAGAAGCACCCGGCGGACGTCACCAACATGCTCGGCCACTTCCGCACCGGTGACTACCAGGGCGGGTACGCGGTCTACAACGGCCTCGGCACCTCCTACGACGCCGACTTCGACGCCTGGCTGACCCAGTGCGCGGCCGGCGCGTGCTTCGCCACCGGCCCGACCGCGCTGTTCGACCAGTCGGTGAACGGCTCGACGGTGACCCTCACCGACCGCTCGGTGGTCACCAACTCGCCCGCGCAGCTGGTCTCCTGGCACTGGACCTTCGGTGACGGCAGCTCCTCCGACGAGCGCAACCCGTCGCACACCTACGCCGCGGCCGGCACCTACACCGTCGCCCTGACCGTCACCGACTCCACCGGCCGCTCCACCGCGACCCCGACGAGCGTCACCGTCAAGACCGGCAGCGGCGGCGGCACCACCCTGCCGACCTGCACCGACCAGCGCACCGACGCGATGGGCCAGAACTGCCAGCGCACCGGCCGCACCCGCACCGCCGGCAACGTCGACTACCTGTACGTCTACCTGCCCGCCGGCACCAGCACCCTGAAGATCACCACCAGCGGCGGCACCGGCACCGCGTACCTGTACTACAACGACGCCACCTGGGCCTCCCCCACCGCCTACACCGCCTCCTCCACCACTCCCAACAGCACCACCCAGACCATCACCGTCACCAACCCCCAGGCCGGCTACCGCTACCTGAGCCTCTACGCGGCCACCGACTTCACCAACGTCACGGTCGCCACCCAGTTCTGACCCCCACCCCCCACCAGCTGACGGGCAGTCGCCGCCTCCCATTCGCGACTGTCCGTCAGCTGCTTTCGCGCGCGAGCCGCCGCGCCGCCGCCGCCCGCAGCTCCGGCGACTCCACCGGGCTCGCGCTCAACTCGGCCAGACGGCGGCGCAGTTCGGCACCACCGGGCGCATGCTCGACGGCGAACAGGCGGGCGTCCCCCACCCGGCGGGGGCGTTGTTCAGGCCCGGCCCCGGACCAGCGGAAGGAAGACCTCGTCCACAATCTCCACCAGGACCTCGTCGGGGACGGCCGGGACGCCGCGCAGCAGGTATTCGGTGCGCAGCAGGGCCATCGGCGTGGCGGCCACGCGTGGGTGGACGGCCGCGGCGGGGGCCTCGCCCCGGGTCGCGGCGCGGGTGAGGACGGCCAGCCAGGCCTCGTCGAGTGGGTCGGGGCGGTCGGGGTCGCGGAGTTCGGCGAGGAGTTCGGGCGCGCCACCGGCGGCCGCGAGCAGGCCGCGCAGGATTTCGCCGTACGGGGAGGACCAGGTGCGGTTGGCTCGGCGCAGCAGGTCGAGGGCGTCGTCGCGGAGGGCGCCGGTGTCGGGCGGTCGGGTTTCGGCGGCGGCGAGCCTGCGGTAGGCGGCGATGCCGAGTGCGGTGCGGTGGGGCCAACGCCGGTACAGGGCGTTCTTGTTGGTGCCGGCCCGGCGGGCGACCTCGTCCATGGTGAGTCCGGCCACGCCGTGTTCGAGCAGGAGTTCGCCGGCGGCGGTGAGGATGGCGTCCTCGAGTTCGGCGCCGCGCCGCCTGGTCGCTGCCACCTGCCCACCTCCTGCTCGCTGTTGCCGCTGATCCCGGTTCGCATGGTACGTCCCCACCAGAACAAGGTACCGGCCGTACCCAATTCGCCGTAAGGTACGAGCCGTACCCTACTTCGCGAGGAGAGGACGGCTTCGCCGTGCGCGTTTTCGGCATCACCTACGACACCGGCTTCCGCAGCACCATCGACACCACCACCCGGGAACCCTTCGACCCCGACACCGTTCGCCGCGAAATGCTGGTGATCCGCCAGGAGTTGCACTGCGACGCGGTGCGCATCACCGGCGCCGTACCGGACCGGCTGGAGACCGCCGCCCGGTACGCCGCCGAGGCCGGACTTGAGGTCTGGTTCTCACCGTTCACCAACGGGCTCACCCAACCCCAGCTGTTCGACCTGCTGGTGGACTGCGCCGAGCGCGCCGAGAAGCTGCGGGCCGGCGGCGCCGAGGTGGTGCTGCTCACCGGCTCCGAGATCTCCCTGTTCACGGACGGCTTCCTGCCCGGCGCCGACTACCTCGAACGCGCCGGCGTGCTCGCCGACCAGCCCCGTTTCCGTGCGCTGCTGCCCGAGCTGCACCGCACGCTGAACGCCTTCCTGGCCCGCGTCCTCAGCGCCGCGAGGTCGCGCTTCGGCGGCCGGATCGGCTACGCCTCGCTGCCCTTCGAGGGCATCGACTGGGCCCCGTTCGACATCGTCGCCACCGACGCGGGCTACCGCGACGCCACCAACGCCGAGCTGCTCGCCCCCGGCCTGCGCGCCCTCACCGGCCAGGGCCGGCCCGCCGCCGTCACCGAGTTCGGCTGCGGCAGCTTCACCGGCGCCGCCGCACTCGGTGCGCGCGGCGACCGCGCCGTACTCTTCGACGCGCACGGCCGCGCCGACCGCTTCGCCGAACCGCTCGCGCGCGACGAGCAGGAACAGGCCGACTACCTGCTCGACCTGCTCGCGGTCTTCGAGGACTCCGGCCTGGACGCCGCCTTCGTGCAGACCTTCGCCCACTACCACCTGCCCGGCTCCGACGACCCCGACCGGGACTTCGACCGCGCCTCCTTCGGCATCGTCCGCCCCCTCCCGCCCGGCCGCCCCTCCACCACCCACCCCGGCCTGCCCTGGGAGCCGAAGGCCGCCTTTCACGCCCTCGCCGCCTACGGCCGCGACCGTTCCTGACGGACCCGAGGAGCCTCCGCCCTGACCCGGGGGGTGATGGCAGAAAGGTGGGTATCCGTCATTACTGCCGCCGGGCCGCCGCCTGTCACCGCTGCGGCATGGGTACGCCTGCCGGTACTGGGCCGAGGCATTCGCCCAGGCCCGCAGGCTTGCCCGGTCCCCCAGCAGCGCGGGGCCGGTGAGGTGGCGCTCGGCCATCGCGGTCACGTTCCTCGGCCCTCGGGTCGCCCGGGTCCCAGGCCTCGGCCTCCCGGCCGGGCTTGGTGAGACGGACGAACTCCCGGTCTCCCAGCCGGTGTTCGAGCTGGGCGAGGAAGCCCTCGAAGCCCTCCGGAACCATCGCCCGGGCCGGCGCCAGGGCTTCGCGTTGCGCGGCCACGCAGCCGGGGCCGAGGCCGAGTTCGCGCATCAGCTCCAGGACGGCGCAGGCGCGGTCGGGCAGCAGGGTCCGGTCACCGTCGGCGAGCCGGTGCAGCCTGTCCCGGCGGGCGCCCAACTCGTCGATGTGGACAGCGAGTTGCCGCCCGACCTCGGCGAGCGCGGCGCCGAACTGCGCGGCCGCCGCGTCGAGCATCGACCCGGTCTCGGCCAGCGGCACGCCCGCGCCGGCCGGCATCCGCACCTGCACCAGTTGCAGCAACTCGCCGGAGCCGCACCGCCGGTAGCCGGAGCCCTGACCCGAGGTCAACCTCAACCGGGATCCGGACCACAGCCGTGGGGTGATGGCAGAAAAGGTGGGGTATCCGTCATTGCTGCCGCCGGGAGCCGCTGCGAGGGTGGGGACATGGCCGATCGCAGCGTGCTCTTCGTGCTCTTCGACGGGGTGCAGAGCCTCGATGTCACCGGCCCGCTGGAAGTGCTCGCGGCGGCCGGCTACCGGATCCGCACCGCCTCGCCCGGCGGGCTCCCGGTGCGGACGGGCAGCGGGCTGTGCCTGCTGCCCGACGAGGACCTCGCGCGCGCGGCCGCCCCGCACACGCTGATCGTCCCCGGCGGCCCGGGCACCCGGCACCCAGCGCCCGAACTCGTCAGCAGGGTCGGCGAGTTGGCCGGCAAGGCGGAGCGCATCGCGTCCGTCTGCACGGGCGCGTTCCTGCTCGCCGAGGCGGGGCTGCTGGCCGGGCGCCGGGCCACCACGCACTGGGCGCACAGCGAGTCGCTGGCCCGGCGCTTCCCGGACGTCACCGTCGAACCCGACCCGATCCACGTCCGGGACGGGCGGGTGGCCACCTCCGCCGGGGTCACGGCCGGCATCGACCTGGCGCTCGCCCTGGTCGAGGAGGACCTCGGCCGCGAACTCGCCCTCCGCATCGCCCGGCACCTGGTGATGTTCCTGCGCCGCCCGGGCGGCCAGGCCCAGTTCTCCACCCAGCTGGCCGCCCAACTCGCCGTCCGGCAGCCGCTGCGCGAGGTGCAGCGCTGGATCACCGAACACCCCGACGCCGACCTGTCCGTCGAGGCCCTGGCCCGCCGCGCCGCACTGTCGCCGCGCCAGTTCGCCCGGGTGTTCGCCGCCGAGACCGGCATCACCCCCGGCCGCTACGTGGACGGTGTGCGGCTGGAGGTGGCCCGCCGCCTGCTGGAGGACAGCGACGACGGCATCGAACAGGTCGCCCGCCGCAGCGGCTACCGCAACCCGGAGGCCATGCGCCGCGCCTTCGCCCGCACACTGTCCGTCAGCCCGCTCGACTACCGCCGCCGCTTCCGCACCACACCTCGGCGCAACGCCGACCCACCACAGAGAGGCACCCGATGAAGATCGCCATCCTGCTCTACGACCGCTTCACCGCACTGGACGCCGTCGGCCCGTACGAGATCCTGGCCCGGATGCCCGGCGCCGAAGTGGTGTTCACCGCCGACCGGCGCGGGCCGGTCCGCGCCGACCTGGGCAGCCTCGCGCTCACCGCCGACGCCGCCCTGGACGAAGTCACCTCCGCCGACCTGCTGCTCGTCCCGGGCGGACCGGGCTCGATCGCGCAGCAGGAACGACCCGAGGTGCTCGACTGGCTGCGCGCCATCGACGCCACCACCACCTGGACCACCTCGGTCTGCTCCGGCTCGGTCCTGCTGGCCGCCGCCGGGCTGCTCACCGGCCGCCGCGCCACCACCCACTGGTTCCTGCCGAAGGCGCTGGCCGCGTTCGGCGCCGAGCCGGTCGAGGAGCGGGTGGTGTTCGACGGCAAGTACGCGACCGCGGCGGGCGTCTCGTCCGGCATCGACCTGGGCCTGCACCTGGTGGGCCGGATCCACGGCGCCGAGACCGCCCAGGGCATCCAGCTGCTGACCGAGTACGACCCGCAGCCGCCGTACACCGCCGGCTCCACCAGGACCGCCCCGCCCGCCGTGGTCGAGGCCGTGCGCGCCCAGTTCGCCGTCCCGAGCTGAGCCGAGCCGGGCCACGCAGTCCCGTCCCGAGTCGAGCCGGTCCGTCCCGAGCCGGACCGTCCCGAGCCGGACCGTCCCGAGCCGGTCCGTCCCGCGCCGAGACCCCGCAGCCCGGGCCCGGTCACCCCTCGACGGGGCCGCGCCCGGGTTGCGGGACGACAAAGAACTCGCTGACGAAGCCGGTGACTTGGCCGGCGGCGTCCCGGCCCACCCAGGTCGGGTAGTGGCCGTCGCCCCAGCCGGTGGTGAACGCCACCATGCTGTGGCCGCTCGCGGGGTCGGTGACGGTGGCCGGGCGGAGGTGGGCGTCGTGGATGGCGTCGATGACCGGGTCGGCGTCCTGTTCGACCAGTTCGCCGATCGGGCCGACGGCGGACGCGTCCAGGAAGCAGCCGGTGCCCGCGTCCACGCCGTACCCGAAGAAGTCGCCCCGGCCGAGCCGTTTCTCGTCCTGCCCTTCGCTCAGCGCCAGCTCCCACCGCACCGCCGGCCGGTCGCCGACCCGCAGCAGGGCGGCGGCGATCCGGGTGTCCGAGGAGCCGGGGCCGTACGCGTTGCGCACCTCGACCACGGCGAGCGCGACGGGGTAGCTGCCCGGCGGCGCCACGGCGAGGAACGGCTCGTTCTCGTCCACCAGGCCGATCACCGGGTCGCACGCCACCAGCCGCCCGGTGGGCAGCGCCAGCACCGCTTCGGGCAGCGCGACCACGGTGGCCGTGCGGTCGTGCCCGCAGTCGTACTGGCTGCCCGGAGTGAACAGTCGCGCCACATCGGGGGCCGCAAGGGGCATCAGGGGCTCGCTCTCGTCGCACTCGTCGTTCACGGACCGGATGCGGACGGGCGTTCCGGACAGATCATCGGACGAACACCACCCGCGCGCGGCCCCCACGGTAGCGCCCCACCCGCCCCTGGCCCGAAACCGCCCGGCCGTTGACGATCCGCCAGGGCCCGGTCCGGGTCGCCGGGCGGTCCGGCGGCCGGTCCGAGGGGGCGTGCGGGTGCCGGGCACCGCATCGGGTGGGAGATCATTCTGGGCATGACCCCCGTGCTGCTGTTCGGTATCGCCCTGGTGCTCTCGCTGCTGACCCGTCGGCGCTGGAGCGGCGGCACCGTACCGGCGCCGGCACCCGTGCAACCCCCGGTGGCCCCCACCCCCGACGGCTTCGATCCGAAGCAGTACGGGCTGGTGCCGAGCGCGGAGCTGGACCCGGGGCGCGCGGGGCCGCCGCTGCCGCTGCTGCGGCGCAAGGAACTGGAGGCACTGGCCGACTCCTGCCTGGCCGGTGGCTGGCGGGCAGCCGCGGCGTACGTGGCGGCGGCCGGGGAGGACTGGGACGAGCGGTGGTCCCGGCTGGACTTCCTGACCCGGGTGGCGGCCGAGCGCGACGAGTGGCTCACCGCGTGGCGCGAATCGGGCACCGAGGCGTGCGCGGCCACCACCGTGCACGCCCGGCTGCTGGTGCAGCGGGCCTGGGAGGTGCGCGGCAGCGCGCTCGCGCGCCAGGTCCCGGCCGAGCACCTGACCGCCTTCAAGGCGCGGCTGGCCGAGGCGAACGCGGCCGCCCGGGAGGCCGCCGCGCTGGACCCGCGCGACCCCGGCCCATGGGCGGTGCTGGTCACCACGGCCCGCGGCGTCCCGCTCAGCCACCGCCGGTTCCGGGCGCTGTGGCAGGAGTTGACGGCGCGCGC
This sequence comes from Kitasatospora sp. NPDC059673, assembly GCF_042734215.1. NCBI lineage: Bacteria > Bacillati > Actinomycetota > Actinomycetes > Kitasatosporales > Streptomycetaceae > Kitasatospora > Kitasatospora sp. NPDC059673. Next base: position 197,221 of record NZ_JBHWEN010000001.1, read on the forward strand.
ACCGCACCACGTCGGCGGGCACTGGCAGGCCATGCAGTACTGGTGCGCCAAGTGGCACGGCAGCGACGCGCAGATGCTGCGCTTCGCCGAACACGCCGTCCGCACCGCACCGCCCGGCTCCGCGCTGCCCGGGCTGTACCTCCAGGCACTGACCGAACTGGAGCAGCGGCACGGCCTGTACGGTCTGCCGGACGCGGGCCGGCTGCGCGAGTTGCTGCCCGCGGTGGCCTCGGCGCTGGACGCCGCCCCGCCGACGAACGACCAACTCCCGCTGCTGCGGCACCTGTTGGCGCACTTCGCGCTGGTCTCCCGCCAACCGGCCCTCGCACTGGAGCAGTTCCGCCGGCTCGGCCCCTGGTGCGGCGCCCACCCCTGGACCTCCACCCCGCATCCCGTCCGCGCCTTCGACCACGCCCGCGCCGTCGCCGCGACCCACACCCCCACGGGCTGAACACAGGCACGGCAAGTGCCGTTACCGCCCCCGGGTTCGGTCGTTATGCCCGAACGTGAGTGCCGATCCCCTGGCCCCGACGGGCGTTCGTGACGAAACGATTCAGCACGCCCCGATCCACACCGGGCTGGTGGCCCTCTGGCACCGGTCCGGCCGCACCGCGCCCGGCCGCAGCGACCCGGAGTGGTCCCGCCTGATCACCCCGCCCCGCTTCGCCACCGAGGCCGCGCCCGAAGGCACCACCACACCCGAAAGCGCCACCCCGCCCGAGTCCGTCCACCCGAGGGAGACCCGGTGAACCACCGGAACACGCCGAGCACCTGGCTCCGACCCGCCGACGACCCGGACTGCGTCCTGCTGCTGAACGTCACCGTGCGCCCCTGCCCGGGCCTGCGCGTCCGGGTCCCGGCCCGCCTGCGCTACTACCGCACCGACCCGTACGCCGTGCACCTGGACTGCCACGCCGACCTCGAGGAGCCCATCACCTGGCTGTTCGGCCGCGAACTCCTCGCCGAGGGCCTGAACGGCCGCGCCGGCCTCGGCGACGTCACGGTCCGCCGCTCCCCCACCGACCCCCAGCTGCTGGCCATCGCCCTCACCACCCCCGGCCACACCGCCGTCCTGCACACCCCCTCCGCCCCGGTCCGCGACTTCCTCCGCCGCTCCCACCAGGTCGTCCCCCCGGGAACGGAACACCACCACCTGGACATCGCCACCCTGCTCCGCGACCTGCTGACCGACCGCCCGGCCCGCCCCGAGTGAGCCCGGCGCACCGGGCGTCGTCACCGAACGGCTGGTGCGCCGCACCGATTTCCGCTTCCGCGCGTTGAACAGGGGGCGTTTGTCGCATGCCGGTTCTCGCCGCCGACGCCGACCGTTGATCCGGGGGCCGGCCTCTCGGCGGTCCGCCCAAGGAGTTGTCGATGCCGCACGTCCGTGGACCGAATCTCGCGCTGCGCACCCGCATGGCGGAGGCCGGGTGGAACGGGCCCGCCCTGGCGGCGGCGCTGCAGAAGGTGGCCCGGGAGAGCGGGTTCAGCGTCGGCTACGACCGGACGACGGTGGCGCACTGGCTGTCGGGCACGCAGCCCCGGCATCCGGGGCCGCAACTGCTGGAGGAGGCGTTCGCCCGGCGGCTGGGACGGCCGGTGTCCCGGGCGGAGCTGGGGCTCCGCCCGGCCGGTCCCGCGACCGGTGAGGACGCCGAGACGGAGCCGGCCGACGCGCTCGCGGGGCTGCGCCGGCTGCACGCCCGGCCGCACTTCGGGGAGGCCTCGGACGAAACGTTTCATCCTCCGCTGTTCCGAATCCGCCTGCTGCCCGCCCCCCGCACCTCTCCCCCGTCCGCGCCCTCCGCCCCGCCCGTCCCCGCCGTCCCGCCCGTTGCCGCCGCTCCGCCCGTTGCCGCCGTCCCGCCGACCCGGCTCGCGCCGGTGCTGCGCCGCTCCGGCCCCGAGCGGGTGGGGGCGCGGCAGGTCGAGGCGGTGCGGGAGATGACGGCGTTCGGGGCGCGGCACTACGACGGGTACGGCGGCGCGATCGCCCGCAGCCCGCTGCTCGGGTACCTGCGCGACCACGTCCTGCCCTGGCTGACCAGCTCCGCAGGCGACCTGCGGCACCGTGAACTCCTGGTCGCGGCCTCCCAGTTGGTGCGCCTGGTGGGACGGACGTACACCGACGACAACCGGCACGGGGAGGCGCAGCGGCACTACCGGTTCGCGTACCGGCTGGCGGCGGAGGCGCAGGACGGCCAGGCGCAGGCGATGGCGCTGCGCGACCAGAGCACCCAGGCGGGGGCGCTGGGCCATCAGGCGTACGCGTCCCGGCTGGCGGAGGCGGCGGCCGAGCACCTGCCGCCGGACGCGGCGCCGGGGGTGCGGGCGTTCGTCCTGGCGCAGCAGGCGGTGGCGGCGGCCCGGCTGCGGCAGTCCGAGGAGGCGCTGCGGGTGCTGGACGCGGCCCAGCAGTGGGCGTCCCGGTCGGCGGCGGAGGGCGGCCCGCACCGGTACCCGGAGCCGGCGCTGCTGTACCAGGCGGCGCAGGTCCACCGGTCGTTGCGGGCCACCGAGTTGTCGCTGTCCTACCTGCGGGCCTCGCTGCGGGCCCGCCCGGCGGGCGAGCACCGGACCATCGGGGTGTCGTTGCTCCAGCTCGCTCACCTGGAGCTGGACGCCGGGAACATTCACCAGGCCCGGCGGGCGTACACGAGCTTCCGCGAGCGGCACGACGTGCTGCGCTCTCCGGCCACCGCGCTGCAACTCTCCCGTCTGGAGGGTCGGTTCGCCCGCCTGGGTGGTTAGCGCGAGCCCTGGGAACCGCCCCGGGCCGGGTGGGTGATCCATGGGGCATGAACGATCCCGCGTACTACCCGCTGCTGTCCCCGCCACCTGCCCCGGCCGACGCGCCTCCGTCCGCTCCGCCCGCTCCGTTCCCTCCGCCGGACGAAGGCGTTGAGGCCCGCACGCCGGTGGGCGGCCGCGACACGCGCTGCTGAGGCCGGTCCGGCCCCGGGTGGGGTTGCCCGGGGCCGGCCCGCTTCGTCGTGACCCGGGGGGCAGAAAGGGTTCTTCCATTTCCTCCCCCGGGCGTTCTCAGGAGGCCCGTCCGCCCAGGGCGGGGACCCGGAGGCGGGCGGTGGCCGGGACGGGGACGCGGCCGGCGGGGGCGACGGTGGAGAGCGGGCCGATGGGGCGGACCCGGTAGCGGTTCAGGTGTCGGCGTTCCGCGTCGCGCAGCGGCCGGCTGCGGCCGGTTCCGGCGTCGGTCGGCACCGTGACCGTCCGGGCCTCGAAGGCCAGCTCGCCGTCGCGGCGCGCCTCGCAGGTGGTGGCGATGGACGCCGTGCCGAGACGTTCCACCCAGATCTGCACGGGTAGTGGGGTGGGGCAGTGGTAGAGCGGCGAGCGGTAGTCGATCTCATGGCGGGCGATCATGAAGCCGTCCTCGAACAGCTGCTGGCCCTCGCTCTCGTCGTACAGCAGGCAGTAGACGGCCTCCTGCACGTACTGCAGCACCTTCAGGTTGTTGATGTGTCCGAAGGCGTCCATGTCGCCCCAGCGGGTCCGGCACAGGTAGGTGTACAACGGTCAGCCGTCCGTTCGGTGTTCGGTCCCGAAGCCGAGAGTGCGGCGCAGGTAGCCGTAGGCGTACGGGGAACGGCGCAGCGCGGCGTCGTCGCCCTGCTCGTAGACCTCGCTCGCGGTGTCCAGGACGGCGAGGCCGAGAATCTTCTCCGTCCGTCGACAGAGCCGTTCGAGTTCGGTGAGCCGCTGGGACGCGGGCAGGCCCGCGAGGGCCGCACACTCCTTCTCCACCTGATCGACCCCGCCACGGTAGTCAGTCATCGGTTCCTCTTTTCCTGTCGGACTTGATTCGTGTAGGGCCTCATCCGCCGAGGGGAAGGACAGGCGGATCCGTTGACGCCGAAGGTCCTTCCGGTGATCAAACTCGGTCCCCCCGCAGCCGGACATGGTGGGGCTCCCTGTGTTTGGTTGAAGATCGCTGCGTTCCCGGACTCTTTCAACACAGCCCTCCACCCGAGCCTGTTTCAGCGGTGGCCGACCTCCTGAACCGTACGTACACCAACCCAGAGGGCGCGATCGACACCCGGGAATGATCCAAAACGCACGACCATAGGGTGATCACATGACCAGCCAGGACGCCTTCCGCCGGCGGGAACTCAGCCCACCAGCGTGAGGGCGAGGACGGCCTCCGGGAGGGCGGCGATCACCAGACCGTCCGGGGTGACGGCGAGGGAGCGGATGGGGGCGCCCAGCCGGATGTCGGCGCCGCGGTGGCGCTCGCCCCAGCGGCGCAGGCGCAGCAGGCCGTCGGACCAGGCGGCGGCGAGGAGGAGGCCGGCGGGGGTGGCGCCGAGGGCGGTGGCGGTGACGGGGTGGGGGCGCTGGTCGACGGGGGCGGGCAGTGGGGGGCGGCCGGGCATCCAGGTCCAGACCCGGCCGTCCTCTCCGCCGCTGACCACCAGGGTGCCGCCGTCCGCGTCGGTGACGCCGAGCGCGGTGACGGGGCCGTCGTGCAGCGGGGTTTCGGGGCGGCGGGTGACGCCGGTGGACAGGGTGTTGTGGCTGGTGGAGCCGTCGGGGTGGCCGAGGACGAGGGCGTCGTGGTGGCCCGCGACGGCCGTGCAGGGGCCGAGCGTTTCGAGGGCGCCGGGCGGTGCGCCGACCGCGCCGTCCAGGGTGATCGAGCCGAGGGTGCCGGAGGCGTCGAGCAGCAGGGCGCCGCCGAACGCGGTGGCGGTCAGGGCGCGCGGGTGCGGTTCGGTCAACGGGGCGCCGGGCAAGGAGAGTTCGCCGGTCGCCGGGTCGGCGAGGTGCAGGGCGCCGTCGAGCAGCAGCAGTGAGCCGGTCCGCGGGCCGATGCCGAGCGCGGTCATGCACGGGCCGCCGGCCGCGGCGGCGGGGCGGTTCCAGACGGTGTGCCAGCGGGCGGCGGCGAGTTCGGCGCAGTACGCGGCGGAGGTGTCGTCGCGGCCGGTGAGCCAGGCGTGCAGGACGGCGGCCCGGTCGGCGGGGCGGGCGAGTGCGGCCCGGTCGGGTGCGGCCAGCCGCCAGGCCTCGGCGAGGGCGGTGGCGGGGGTGCCGGCGTCCTCGGCGCGCTGGAACGCGGCGGTGACGGTGGCGGGTTCGGCGTGCAGCAGCAGGTCGAGCTCGTCCAGCATCGGCGAGGCCGGGTCGGCGGCGGAGGCGTGCCGCAGCAGCAGCGCGAGGCGTTCGGGGTCGCTGGCGGCGAGGTCGGGTCCGCCGTCGGCGCGGACGGGGATGCCACCGGCCACCTCCCACATCATGGCGGGGTGGTCGACGGGCGGGCGGTCGGCGGCGACCCGGTCGGCGACCTCGTCGGGGCGCAGCCGCCAGCGGTCGGCCATCGGCGGCGGGGGCAGCAGGTCGGCGGCGGACTTGACGACCTGTTCGCCGCCCGCGCCGGGGAGGGTGGCCCACAGTTCGGTGCTGAGCGGCCCGTCGGCGGTGGACAGGGCGGTCAGGGCGCCGCGTTCGGCCTCGGGCAGCGCGGTCCACCAGGTGTCGGCGAGGGCGGTGGCGCGTTCGGCGGGCGTTCGGGCCGGGTCGAGGACGGCGCCGGGGGTGCGGGCGGCGAGCTGGGCGAGTCCCGGGCTGGGGTGGGTGGTGGCGGGATCGACCTGGTGGCCGGTCAGGCGGGCGCACCAGGCGCCGTACTGCGCGGGGTCGGTCCACTGCGGCTGGTCGAGGTCGAGGACGGCGCCGCCGGGGGCGACGGCGGTGAGCCGGTCGGCGGCGGGCCCGTGGCCGGCCTCGACGACCAGCAGCAGCCAGGGGACGGACAGCAGCGGGGCGAGCAGTTCGGCGGCGATCCGTTCGGGGGTGCCGGGCAGCGCGGGTCCGCCGGCCCGGTCGAGGTCGGTGACCACGATGGTGCGCGGGGTGCCGTCCTGGAGCGCTTCGAGCAGGTCGGCGGGGGTGCCGGCGGTGAGGCCGAGCAGGTCGGCGAGCCGGGCGGTGGCCGAACGGACCGTCAGCCCCTCGACGTCCAGCAGTGCGTGGACGCGTCGCCCGGGCCGGGGGTGGTCGGGCGGGCAGGCGGCGGCCAGCCAGGTCAGCAGGTGGGTGCGGCCGCTGCCGGAGGAACCGGCGACCCGGCACAGGCGCGGGCCCCGGGTGTCCTCCAGCCAGGACAGCAGGGCGCGCCCGGCGGGCCGGCGGCCGGCCCCGAGCGGGGGCAGGCCGGGCGGCGGGGCGTCGGCCGGGACGGGGTCGGCGAGCGGGCGGCGGTGGCGCGGGTGCGGCCGGTACGCGGCGTCGGCGCCGGGTGGCCAACTGCCCTGCACCGCATGGACGGGGACCCGCCCGGCCGGGTCCACGCCCTCGTCCAGCCGGTACCGCCAGAGGTTGTCGCCCTGCCCCTGCGTGCCACTGTCCACCGCTGTGCCGTTCACTGTGTGCGCTGTCCTTCGTGTCCGTCCCCGTGCGCCGGCCCCCTCCACGGGGCGGTGCGCACGGCCCGGCTGTCGCGCCCGGCCCGGTCCGTCCCCCGTACATCTCCGGCGGCGGTCAGCCTACTGGAGGTGCGGGTACGTCCGTTCGAGCCGTGCGGGCGGCCCGGAGCCGCTCTGTGGGCCGGCTCACACCACCCGCCGGCCGTGTCACTTTTCGCCCGCCGGGAGCGCTCTCACCTGCAACACGATCGACTGAGAGGAACACCCAGGATGACCGGGGACCGGACGGGGCAGGCGGAGCGGGCGACGGCGGCGGCCTCCGACGAGGCCACACGCGAGTACGCGGAGCACCGGGAGTTGCTGTTCTCCCTGGTCTACAACCTGCTCGGCAGCGTCGCCGACACCGAGGACGTGCTGCAGGACACCTGGCTGGCCTGGGCGGCGCGGCGCGCGGACGGGACGGCGGGGCCGGTGGAGCACCCGAAGGCGTACCTGGTGCGGGTGGCGGTGAACCGGGCGCTGGCGCAGCAGGCGGCGGTGAGCCGGCGGCGCGAGACCTACGTGGGGCCGTGGCTGCCGGAGCCGCTGGTGGGCCCGCTGGCGGAGCCGGGGGCCGCGGTCGGGGACGGGCCGGCGGAGGTGGAGCGCGCCGAGGCGGTGTCCTTGGCGTTGCTGGTGGTGCTGGAGACGCTGTCGCCGCTGGAGCGCAGCGCGTTCGTGCTGCACGAGGTGTTCGGGTACAGCGGCGCGGAGATCGCCGGGATCCTGGGGCGCAGCCCGGCGGCGGTGCGGCAGTTGACGAAGCGGGCGCGGGATCACGTGCAGGCCAGGCGGCCCCGGTACGAGCCGGAGCCGGCGGTGCGGCGGCAGGTGACGGAACGTTTCCTGGCGGCGGCGTTGGGCGGGGATCTGGCGGCGCTGCTGGAGTTGCTGTCGCCGGAGGTGACGCTGTGGGGCGACGGCGGCGGGAAGGCGCCCGGGGGGCTGCGTCCGCTCACCGGCCGGGCCAAGGTGGCGCGGCTGCTGGCGGCGCTGGCGTCGAAGTCCGCCGGTCGCGGGCTGGTGGCCGACTGGCGGAGCGTCAACGGTGCGCCGGCGGTGGTGCTTTCGGCGTTCGGCCGGGCGTTCGCGGTGCTGGTGCTGGACCTGGTGCCGGACGGCGACCGGATCTCCGGCATCTACGCGGTGTCCAACCCCGACAAGCTGGGGGGTCTGGCGTGAACCGGCTGAGGTCGTGGCTGACGGCGCCCGCCGGCCGGCGCGGCAAGTGGGTGGTGCTGGCGCTGTGGGCGGTGCTGCTGGTGCCCGCGCTGCTGCCGGCGGGGCGCCTCGGCGAGGTGGAGCAGAACGACAACGCGGCGTGGCTGCCGGGCGGGGCGGAGTCCACCGCCGTGGTGCAGCGGGCCGCGGCGCTCGGGGCGGCGGACACCGTCCCGGCGATCGTCCTGTACGACCGTCCGACCGGCATCACACCCGCCGATCTGACCAAAGCACAGTCCGACGCGGCGGCGTTCGCCTCCGTCGAGGCGGTGGTCGGCACCGTGCAGGGGCCGGTGGCCTCGCCGGACGGGCAGGCGCTGCAGACCGTCGTCCAGCTGCACAAGGGGCAGGACGGCTGGGAGGGCCTGGGGCGCACCGTGGACGCGCTGACCGCGATCGGCACCGCGCACGCCGACGGCCTGGGCTTCCACGTCACCGGGCCGGCCGGGTACGCCTCCGACTCGATCAAGGCGTTCGGCGCGGGCGGCGGCCTGACCACGATCACGGCCGTCGTGGTGGTGCTGATCCTGCTGCTCACCTACCGCAGTCCGTGGCTGCCGCTGCTGTCGCTGGTCACCGTCGGCGGGGCGCTGGCGGTCGCCCAGGCGCTGGTGTTCGTGCTGGCCCGGTACGCCGGGCTGGTCGTCAACAAACAGACCGGGTTCATCCTGGTGGTGCTGGTGTTCGGCGCGGCCACCGACTACGCGCTGCTGCTGATCGCCCGCTACCGGGAGGAACTGGCGGGCCACCAGGACCCGCACGAGGCGATGGCGCGGGCGCTGCGCCGCTGCGCCCCGGCGATCACCGCCTCGGCGGCGACCGTCGCGGCCGGGCTCCTGCTGCTGGTCCTGGCCGAGCTCAACTCCACCCGCGGCATGGGGCCGGCCTGCGCGATCGGCGTCCTGGTCGGCTGGCTCGCCATGCTGACGCTGATGCCCGCGCTGCTGGTGGTCTGCGGGCGGCGGGCGTTCTGGCCGCGCCGCCCCGAGTACGGCGCCGCCGCACCGGAGGGCGGCCGGGCCTGGACCCGCCTGGGCGACGCGATCGCCCGGCGCCCGCGCACCATCTGGATCGGCACCTCCCTGGCCCTCGGCGCCCTCGCCGCCGGCTGCTTCGCGCTGCGCGCGGACGGCCTCGCCGACACCGAACAGTTCACCGGCCGCCCGCAGACCGCCGTCGGCAAGCAGATCCAGGCGGCCCACTTCCCGGCCGGCGCGGGCGACCCGCTGTACGTGGTGGCCCGGTCCGAGGCCGCCGACGCCGTCCGCACGGCGCTCACCTCCGTGCCGGGCGTCCGGGCCGTGCACCAGCCCCCGCTCGCCGGCCCGCAGGCTCTGTTCACCGCGGAACTCTCCGCCGACCCGTCCGGCCGGGACGCGATGCGCACCGTCTCCCTCGCCCGCACCGCGGTGCACGCCGTGCCGGGCGCCGACGCCCTGGTCGGCGGGACCACCGCGATCGCCCTCGACACCCGGGACGCGGCCTCCCGCGACGACGCCGTGATCATCCCGGTGGTACTGCTGACGGTGCTGCTGATCCTCGCCGTCCTGCTCCGCTCGGCCCTCGCCCCGCTGCTGCTGATCGGCACCGTGGTGCTCTCCTTCGGCGCGGCGCTCGGCGTCTCCGCCCTGGTCTTCCACCACCTGTTCCACTTCGCCGGGACGGACGCCTCCTTCCCCCTCCTCGCCTTCGTCTTCCTGGTCGCCCTCGGCGTCGACTACAACATCTTCCTGGTCACCCGCATCCGCGAGGACGCCCGCACCCTCGGCACCCGCCGCGCGGCCCGCACCGCCCTCACCGCCACCGGCGGCGTCATCACCTCCGCCGGCCTCGTCCTCGCCGGCACCTTCGCCGCCATGGCCTCCCTCCCGCTCGTCTTCGCCGCCGAACTCGGCTTCACCGTCGCCTTCGGCGTCCTCCTCGACACCCTCCTCGTCCGCTCCGTCCTCGTCACCGCCCTCACCCTCGACACCGGCCCCCGCCTCTGGTGGCCCGCCCGGCACCCCTGAACCACCCGGCAGGATTCATCAATACGAGCGACCTGACGCCCCGTTCGAAACGGCCCCACCCGGCCGCACCTCGGGTGTGGTGCCGCCGAACGGGGCCGTTGACGCCTGTGGGCCTACTGCCGTCAGACCAGGTGGTCGAAGGCGCCGGCCTTCACGCCCTGGACCATGGCCCGGATCTCGTCACGGGTGTAGACGAGAGGCGTCTGCTGCGGCCGCTTGGAGTCACGGACCGCGATGAACGCGCCGACCACGCCGAACTCCACGCAGTTGTCGTTGCCCCCGCTGAACGGGGACTTCTCCCAGACGACATCCGAGAAGTCCAGCTCGGCGGGGACGGGCTTGGTGGTGCTCAACTCTCACAGCTCCTTGAGAATCTTGGTGATCTGGCTGCGGGTCTCGGGTGGGCCGAGGGCACGGGCCCGCAGGTGGTCGAAGACCTCGGTGTAGCGCTCCACATCCTCGGATCCCTCGAAGTACACCGAGTTGGTCAGATTCTCCACCCACACCACGTCCGGATTCGAATCCGGGAAGCCCATGAGCATGAACGATCCGTAGAGACCTGGATGAAATCCGGCCACGAACGGCAGCAGCTGAAGTGCGATGCCCGGGCGGGGCGAGACGTCCAACAGATGTTCCAACTGCCCTTTCAGAACAGTACGGTTGCTACCGATCCTTCGTATTGCTGCTTCGTCGATCACCGCCCAGAGCTTCGGGGCGTCCGCGCGGCCCAGCAGCTTCTCCTGCCGTTCCATCCGCACCGTCACCAATGCGTCGATCTGTTTGGCCGTCAGATCCACCCGCATCTCGGTGATGACCCGGCGCGCGTAGTCCGCGGTCTGCAACAGGCCGGGCATGAGCTGCGGTTCGTACGACCGCAGGCTGGTGGCGCTGGACTCCAGCGCCAGGTAACCGCCGTACTGGGTGGTGTTGATGACCGCCGAGTACTTCTTCCACCACTGCTGGCGCTGGGCCTGATCGGCGCGGACCAGGTCGAGGATGTCCTCCCGCTCGCCCGGGTCAATGACCTGGTAGCAGTCCAGCAAAGCCTTCACCAGTACCGGAGTTGTTCCCCGGTCGCCGTTCTCGATCCGGCTCAGTGAGCTCTGGTTGACCTCCACCACCTCGGCGACCTGAGTGAGCGTCAACTCCCGGTCGTCTCTCAACTCCTTGAGTCTGGACGCGAGCTGACGTCGGTACACGGACTTGGGGGCGGGGTTCCTCTTCGCCATGCGCGCCAGTCTCCACCGCGCCTCAAGCGGACAGCAACCGATCGAGGGAAAACCCGCTGGGCATATTGCCCACCTGGCAGCCCGGCGGGCATGCTGACTTCCGGTAGCACGGCGTGACCACCCGGTCGCGCCTCGTGGCACAACGCCGCTGCCTTCCTTGCGTCGGCCGACGGGGCGTCAACTCGCCCTCGCGGTCGGCGGCTTGCTCAGCCGCACGGGAGCCCGCCATGCGCGAAGACCGCGCCCCAGCACCGCCCGAACCCGACTCCGCCACCCGCGGCTTCTACCTCTCACCGCGCCCCGACGGGTTCGTCCTGCACATGAACGCCAGCGCCGAACACCTGGTCGAGATGCGGGCGCGGGTGTTCAAAACGGTCACCTCGGCCGGAGCCGCCGAGGAAGTCGCCGAGGCCGCCCGCCTGGTGGCGAGCGAACTCGTCGGCAACGCGGTACGGCTGTGCGGCCCGCACGCGCCGGTGATCGTACGCCTGGCCGACGCCGGTCACGAGATCGTCGTCCAGGTCCACGACCCCGAACCGGCCGTCCTGCCGAGCCGGTCCGCCGAGCCGCCGGACAACCCGCGCACCGGCACCGGCCGCGGCCTGTGGATCCTCGACGCACTCGCCCCGGGCTGGACGGTCACCCCCACCCCGCTCGGCAAGCAGATCACCTGTACCCTGCCGCGCGCCCGCTCCGCCGCCGCGTGACGCCTCCCGGGAATTCCGGCGCAGGGCGGCCGACTTGCTCCGCACAATGATCTCCATGACATGGGACGGACTGATCCAGCTCGGCGACGGCGCCGTATGGGCGAGCGACAGCGGGGGTGACGGGCCACCCCTGGTACTGCTGCACCCCGGGGTAGCCCCTCACCCCCATCACCGCCCGTAGGCCACCGCCCCTCCCCAAAACCGGCCCCGCCGGCCGCAGGCCCACCTCCCCCGAGACCCGCCCCGCCGGCCGCAGGCCGCCTCTCACCAGGCCCGCCGCCCCCGCAGCGGGTTGCGCAGGTGGGTGACCAGCTCGCGGCGGAGGGCGCGGTCGCGCGCCGTCTCGGTGGGGAGGTCGAGTTGGACGATGTCCACGCCCGCGGCGCGGAGGAGGTGGATGCGGGCGGCGACGGTCGCGGGGGAGCCGGTGTACGCGCTGGTGAGCTTGCGGCGGATGTAGGAGGCGACCTGGTCCGGACCGGCGGTGCCGCGGTCGCGTTCGCGGTCGAGGGCGACGGCGTCCAGGTGCCGGGCGGCATCGGGCCCGGCGGCCAGCCGAATCGCGTCGCGGCGCAGGCGGCGCAGGTGCTGCTGCGCGGCGGTGTCGGTGTCGGCGAGCACGACGGTGACCTGCCGCCAGATGCGCAGGGTGCGGCCGTGGCGGGCGGCGGCGGCGCGGGCTTCGGCGATCCGCAGCCGGGTGTCGGGAAGCGGTAACGGGGGGACGGCGTACACCTGCGCGTACTTCGCCGCGAGTTCGACGCCCTGGGGCGAGGAGCCGCCGAAGGAGATCAGCTCGCTGCCGGGGGCGGGCCGCAGGCCGGGTCTGGCGGCGCGCAGGGTGTAGTACTCGCCGTGGTGGTCGAGGTCGGTCTCGGTGGCGAGGTAGCGGGTGAAGACCGAGAGGTACTCCTCGGCGCGCCGGTACCGTTCGGCTTTGGGGAGGGTGTCGCCGTCCCGGGCGACCTCCGCGTCGCTGGAGCCGGTGATCACGTGGGCGCTGATCCGGCCGCCGGAGAGCCGGTCCAGGGTGGCGAGTGAACGGGCGTCCACCGTGGGCGAGTTGGTGCCGATGCGGTGTGCGGCGGCGATCCGCAGGCGGGTGGTGGCGGCGAGTGCCCAGCCGGCCACCAGCCACGGGTCGGGCCAGGAGGAGGACTGGACGACGAGTGCGCTGTCGAGGCCGTCCTCCTCCAGTTCCCGTGCGGTCCGGCTGATGTGGGCGGGGTCGGCGGTGCGTTCGCGCGGATCGGGTGCCCAGCGCAGGGCCTGCCGTTCGGCGGGGGTGTCGCCGAGGACGGGGGCGGCGCGGACGCCTCCGCGCAGTTCGAGTTCCATCGGGTGGTCTCCTGGTGAGGGTGGCGGGCTGGCCTTCGAACCAAGGCCCGCCCCTGGACAGTTCGAGCTCACCTCGCGGCGGGCCCGAGCCGGGCGAGGGTGTCGAGCAGCCGGGTGCGGCCGGCGAACACCTCGGGCGGCAGCGAGACGTACAACTGGATGGCGGTGACGCCGGGTTGCTGGTAGCGCAGGATCTGCTCGCGGCACTCCTCGGGCGAGCCGCTGACGAACAGGGTGTCGACGATCTCGTCGGGCAGGGCGCGCTGCGCGCCCTCGTGGTCGCCGTCGGCCCAGCGTTTGTGCGTCTCGGCGAGCAACTCGCCGTTGCCGAGCCACTGGTGGAACTTGCGGTAGGGCTCGCGGTTGAGGATCCAGGCGAGGAACGGCCGGCTGGCGCGGTGCGCGTACGCGGTGTCCTCGGTGGGGCAGACGAACACCTTGACGACGAGCTCCTTGCCGGGCGGCTGCGGCCCGACGGCGTCGAGCACCTTCGGCAGGTCGTGGGCACCGAGCAGGTTGGTGATCGCGCCGTCGCCTTCGGTGAAGCCGAGTCGCAGCATGCCGGGCCGCAGCGCGCCGAGGATGACCTTGACCGGCTCGGCGGGCGGGTGGGGCAGGCGGTAGCCGGTGATCGAGAAGGTGTCGAACTCGCCCGCGACGTGCTCTCCGCGCAGCGCGGCGGTGAGGAAGCGCAGCACGTCCCGGGTGCGCTTGAAGGGCTCGTCGAACGGGATGCCGTTGATGTCGGTGACGTGCGCGGGCACGGACGCCCCGATGCCCAACAGGACGCGCCCGGGCGCGAGTTGGGCGAGGGTGGCGGCGGTCTGGGCGAGCACGGCGGGCCCGCGGGTGTGGACGGGGACGATGCCGGTGGCGATCCGCAGGTGCGGCGACCAGGCGGCGGTGGCGGCGAGCGGGGTGAACGCGTCGGTGCCGCCGCCCTCCGCGCTCCACACGTCGCCGTAGCCGAGTTCCGGCAGCCGTTCGACCAGGAAGCGGTGACGGTCGATGGTGAGCCCGGGCAGCGGCAGGGTGATGCCCCAGGCGGGCGCCGCCTGGTGCTGCGGAAGAGGGTTCGTCACGAACATGCCTTTCTCATGAGCTAGTTGATGGTCCGTCAGTTACCGACTCGGACGGTGGTGAGGTCGAGGAACCAGGACTGCGGCTGGACGAGGCCGTGGACGGTGGGGGCGAGGGCGCGCGGGTTGCGGTCGTTGACCACGAACAGCCACGGCGCGTCCTCGGTGACCTGCCGCAGCGCGCTGCGGTAGTCGTTCTGGCGGGCGGCTCGGTCGGGGTTGGCGGCGGCGCCCGCGAGCAGGCCGTCAACCTTCGGGCTGGTGTAATGCCCGGTCCAGAACGGGCTGTTGGAGCCGAGGAACAGCGGCAGCAGCGCCTCGGACTGGAACAGTGTGGTGGACTGGGCGATGGCGTCGGAGCCGAGCGCGACCTGGCCCTTGGCCTCGGCGCCGATCAGTGTGGTCCAGTCGGTGGTGCGGATCTCCACCTTGATGCCGACGGCGGCGAGGTCGCGTTGCAGTGCCTCGGTGATCGGCACCGGCAGCAGGTTGCCGGAGCCGCCGGTGGGCACCGTCACGGAGGTGCTGAAACCGTTCGGGTAGCCCGCTTCGGCCAGCAACTGCCGCGCCTTGGACGGGTCGTGGGCGTAGCGGTCGCCGGCCGGGTCGTAGGCGGCGGTGGCCCGGGGTGCGGCCTGGTAGGCCGGGTCGGCGGTGCCGTGCAGCAGCTTGTCCGCGACGGCCTGCCGGTCGATGGCGTAGTTGGCTGCCTGCCGGACCCGCACGTCCGCCCACGGCCCCTTGGTGGTGTCGAGGATCCAGTACCAGAGGTGGTCGTAGCTGTTGGTGAGGATCTGCGCGCCGGCGGCCTTCAGGCTGTCCAGGTCGTCGGGGTTGGGGTACTCGATCCAGTTGACACCGCCCGAGCGCAGCGCGGCGGTTCGGGCCGCCGCGTCGGGCAGCGCCTTGACGATCAGCCGGTCGAGCTTCGGGGCGCCACGCCAGTACGCCCGGTTGGCGGCGAGCTCGACCTGCTGGCCCTCGGTCTGCGAGACGAAGCCGAACGGGCCGGTGCCGACCGGGTGTTGGGAGAAGTCGGCGCTGCCGCTGCGGCGGACGGCGGTGGGGCTGGCGATCAGTACGTGCGCGAGGTCTTCGGGGAAGTGCCCGTTGGGGGCGGTGGTGACCAGTTCGATGTGGGCGTCGTCGGTCTTGCGGTAGGAGGCGATGTCGCCCGCGTACTCCTTGGCGGCCGCGCCGAGCGCATCGGTGTACTCCGGGCTGGACTTGTCCAGGTAGCGGTGCAGGTTGAACAGCACCGCGTCGGCGTCGAACGGTGTGCCGTCCTGGAACGTGACGCCCTTGCGGAGGGTGAACGTCCAGGTCAGCCCGTCCGGCGCGACCTGCCAGGACTCGGCGAGCGCGCCCGTCACCTGGGGCGGCCGGTCGGTGTCCTTCAGCAGCTCGTAGCGGGTGAGCCCTTCGTAGATCTGGAAGCTCAGCAGGCGTTTGCCCTCGAACCCGGCGCCGCCGATCACGGTGTCCAGGTTCGGCAGCTTCCCGGTCGCCCCGATCACCAGCGTGCCGCCACCCGCGCCGCCCCCCGCCCCGGCGTCCGGGCCGGCACACCCGGCCGTCGCCAGCAGGACGGTGGCGGCCGCCAGCGCGGCGGCTCTGGAACGGGTGCGGATGTACGTGCTCATGACGGTCCTTCGCTCGGTTCGGTGGTACGGGTGTGCGGCGCGTTCGCGGGGTGCGGGCCGGCCAGCGCGACGTGCGGGCCGGCGGCGGCCAACAGGGCCTGGGTGTAGGGGTGTTGGGGATCGCTCCAGAGGGTGTCGGTGGGGCCCTGCTCGACCACGCGGCCGGCGCGCAGCACCAGGGTGCGGTGAGCGAAGCGGGCGACGGCCGACAGGTCGTGCGAGACGAACAGGTAGGCGGTGCCGGTGCGTTCGCGCAGTTCGGTCAGCAGCTCCAGCAGCCGCCGCTGGGTGGCCGGGTCGAGCGCGGAGGTCGGCTCGTCACACACCACCAGGGCCGGTCCGGTCGCCAACGCCCTTGCCACCGCGACGCGTTGAAGCTGGCCGCCGGACAGCTCGCGCGGGAACCGCCGGGCCAGCTCGGGCGCGAGACCCACCTGCCGGAACAACTCCGCGACCCGATCGGCCCGTTGACGCCTCGGCACGCCGTGCGCCCGCAAGGCGAACCCGACCGCCTCGCCGGCCCGCAACGCCGGGTTGAGCGATCCGCGCGGATGCTGCGGCACGAACTGCAACCTGCCCCGCACCGCCCGGTCCGCCCGCGCCCGCAGGCGGGACGGGTCCCGCCCCTCGAACGCCACCGTCCCGCCGTCCGGCCGCAGCAGCCCCAGCGCGAGCCGCGCCAGCGTCGATTTCCCCGACCCCGACTCCCCCACCAGCGCGACGGTCTCCCCGGCCCGCACCTCCAGGCTCACCCCACTGACGGCGGGCCGGCCCGCCCAGCTCTTCGACACGGCGTCGAGCCGCAGCAGGGGCGCCCGGGTGCTCGACGCCACGGTCATCGGCGCGCTCCCCTCGTTTCGGCCGGGACGAGTAGGGTCTCGGCGGGTCCGGTGGTGGTCAGGCGGCCGTGCTGAAGGACGGCGACGGTGCCGCCGATCCGGGCGGCGGCGGAGAGATCGTGGGTGACCAGCAGCAGGGCGAGGCCCTGCTGGGTGCGCAGGGTGGTGAACAGGTCGAGGATGCGGGCCCGGACCAGGGCGTCCAGGGCGGTGGTCGGCTCGTCCGCGATCAGCAACTCGGGCCCGCACGCCACCGCGAGGGCGATCGCGGCACGCTGCCGCAGCCCGCCGGAGAGTTCGTGCGGGTACGCGGCGGCGGCCCGCTCCGGGTCCGGCAGCCCGGCGGCGGCGAGCACCGGGAGAGCCGCGGCGCGGGCGGCGTTCCGGCTGTCGGCCAGGCCGTGCCGGCGCAGCACCTCCGCGAGCTGCGAGCCGATCCGGCGCAGCGGGTCGAGGATCGCGGACGGGTCCTGCGGGACGTAGCCGATCCGCCGCCCCCGGACACCCGACCACTCCCGTTCGGGCAGCCCGAGAAGCTCGGCCCCGCCGAGCCGCACCGACCCATGCACGACGGCGCCGCGCCCGGGCAGGCCGAGAATGGTCCGCGCCACCGTGGTCTTCCCGCTGCCGGACTCCCCGAGCAGCACCAGCGCCTGCCCGGCCGGTACTTCCAGGCTCACGCCGTTCACGGCCCGCACCCCACCGGGGTACTCGACCGTCAGCTCCTCGATCGTCAGCACGCCGGTCGGTGCACGACCAGGGAGAGCACGACCAGGGAGAGCACGACCAGGGGCGCGGGGAACTGCGCGAAGAGGAACGCGTCCACCAGCCAGATCGCGACGCGGGACAGTCAGTTGCACGTGATCGCGACCTCGCCCACGGGCTCGCGCCCCCGGTTTCG
Organism: Kitasatospora sp. NPDC059673; assembly: GCF_042734215.1. Classification (NCBI taxonomy): domain Bacteria; kingdom Bacillati; phylum Actinomycetota; class Actinomycetes; order Kitasatosporales; family Streptomycetaceae; genus Kitasatospora; species Kitasatospora sp. NPDC059673. The sequence continues at coordinate 214,612 of NZ_JBHWEN010000001.1, forward strand.
CATCCTCTCCGGCGCGCGCCCTGAGCGTCTCGCCGAGGGTGTTGAAGAGCACCGAGACCGCGAGGATCACCAGCGCGGGGATGGCGGCGAGCCAGGGGTGGGTGAAGATCGCGGGGCGGAGTTCATCGAGCATCGCGCCCCATTCGGGGGTGGGCGGGGCGACGCCGAGGCCGAGGAAGGAGAGACCGGCGGCGTAGACGATGGCGAGGCCGACCAGCGAGGTGGCGTAGACGAGCACCACGGGGGCGACCACCGGCAGGACTTGGCGCAGGACCAGCGCGGGCCAGGTCGCGCCGCTGACTCTCGCGGCCTCCAGGTACTCCGCGCCCCGAATCCGCCGCGTCTCGGTGAACGCGACCCGCGCGACCGCAGGTGTGAGCACCACGGACAGCGCCAGCACCGTCGCACCGAGGCCCGGCGCGAGCAGGGACGCGACGGCGATGGCGAGCAGCACGCCGGGGAAGGCGTACAGCACGTCGAGGGTGCGCAGCAGCGCCTGTTCGGTGGCGCGTCCGCCCAGCCCGGCGGCGATGCCGAGCAGCGAACCCGCCAGGCCCGCCACCGCGACAGGCAGCAGTCCGGCCGTCAGCGAGGGCCGGGCCGCCCACAGCAACCGGCTGAGCAGGTCCCGCCCTTGGCTGTCCGTGCCGAGCAGGTGCCCCGCGCTGCCGGGGTCGAGCAGCCGCTCGGCGAGCTGCCCGGCAGTGGGGTCGGCGGGCGCGAGCAGCGGCGCGGCGACGGCCAGCAGGACGGGCAGCAACACACCTGCGACCAGCGCGATGACGGGAAGTCGTTTTGTCGTCATGTCCTCAGCCCCGCACTCTGGGATCGATCGCGGCGTGCGCGGCGTCCACCAGCAGGTTGATGCCGACGAAGGAGGCGCCGACGATCAGCACCCCGCCCTGGATCAGCGGCAGGTCGCGGGCGGTGAGCGCGTCGTAGAGCAGGCGGCCGAGGCCGGGCCAGGCGAACAGGGTCTCCACGAAGACCACGCCCTCCAGCAGGTAGGCCAGTTGCAGGCCGCCGATGGTGAGCAGCGCGGGCGAGGCGTTGTGCGCGCAGTGGCGCAGCACCGCGGCCCGGCCCAGGCCGCGGGCGCGCAGGCCGTCGGCGAGCTCGCCGTCCAGGACGGCGGACAGTGCGGCGCGGTGGACGCGCGCGGTGAGGCCGAGCGGGACGAGGGCGGCGGCGGTCGCGGGCAGCAGCAGGTGGCGCAGCAGGTCGCCGGGCCCGCCGCCGGAACCGAACGCGTCGTGGGTGCCGCCGGCCGGGAGCAGTTGCCAGTGGACGGCGAACACCGCGATCAGCAGCAGCGCCACCGAGTACTGGGGGGCGGAGACGGCGAGGGTGGAGGCCGCGCCGCACAGGCGTCCCCACCGGCCGCGCGGGCGCAGCGCGCCGAGGGTGCCGAGCAGGACGCCGCCGGCCAGGACGAGGGCGAACGCGGCGGCGGTGAGCGTGAGGGTCTGGCCGATGGCGGGCAACAGCAGTGCGGTGACCGGGCGTTGGGTGGACGTCGAGGTGCCGAGGTCGCCGGTGAGGGTGTGGCCGAGCCAGTCCAGGTAGCGGACGGGCAGCGGCCGGTCGAGGCCGATCCGTTCCGCCAGGGCGTGCCGGGCCTCGGCGGGTGCGCCGGGGCCGAGGAAGGCGGTGACGGGGTCGCCGGGGACGAGTGCGACGGTGGCGAACACGACGGCGCTCACCCCCAGCAGGGTGGGTACCGCGAGCAACAGGCGGCGCAGCAGGAAGCGGGTCACGGGGTGCTCGGGTCGAGACGGGCGCTGTTGGGCATCGGCGGGCAGGTCCTCCGGTTCGGCGACGGGGCGGCGGCACCAGGGCCGGTCTTCAAACGGCCCTGGGTGCGCTCGGTGCTCGCGGCGCGGCCCGTCGGCTTGTCCACGAGGGTTGCGAACAGTGCGCGTGGGCAGCCAGCCAGGCGTTCATGCTGGTACCGGTGGTCATAGGAGCAGCGGGACGGGGTATCGCGCTGGGGCCGACTCCGGGGCTGCGGACCGTCCTTGACCGCCCCTCGACGGCCTACATACGATTTCCGGTATGGCATATCGGCGGACCGACTTCACCCTCTGGGGGATCGGCGGCTCGTGGCACCGCAGGTGCTTCGACGAGACGTGTCGCCCCGGCACGGTGCGCCGCCCCCGGGCCTGACCAGGCCCCGGCGGCCGCCCGTCCTCCGCCGGGATCCGCGTGCCGCCGTCCGGCCGCCGCCGATCCCCACCTCCCGCGCCGGGCCCTGTGCCCCGGCCCGCCGCCTTCGAGGGGACCGATCCGCCATGCACTCGCACCCCGTCACGCCCTCCCGCCGGGAGGTGCGGTGCCCGCGCTGACCCGTGGCTCCACCCGCGCCCTGCGCCCGCCCACCCGGCGTGGCACCCGGACCCTGGACGCCCTGCACACCGAGATCGACAACCCGCTCGACCTGCTGGCGGGCCATCAACTGCTGACCGACACCGCCCCCGCCTGCGCCTGCGGCCACCCGCTGTGCCCGTCCGGCGGCACCCACCGGCCGGACGCGACCCGGATCTTCCTGGTCGAACGCCACCCGGTGGTCAGCGCCGGGCTGCGCAGCGTCCTCGCACCCGATCCGGGCCTCGCGGTGGTCGGCACCGCGACCGACGCGGCGCACGCGGTGGCCGCCGTCCACCGGGCCCGCCCCGATCTCGTCCTGCTCGGCCGGGGAACCGGGCGGGGCACCGGTCTGGACGCCGACCTCGCCGCCGTCGCCGCACTGCGCCGGCCCGAGGGCGCGCCCGACGCGCGGGTCCTGCTGCTGCGGCGCGCCGCGACCACCACCGAGGCCAGCCGCATCCTGATGGCGGGCGGCAGCGGCTGCTTCCCGCTCGACCTGCCGCCCGAGCGCATCATCGACGCCGTCCAGCTCGCCGCCGCGGGCGCGACCCTCTTCCTCCCCGCCCCCACTCCGCTGCGCCCGCACCCCGCCCCGGCCGAACGTCCCCTCGATCAGGCCGGCCTGACCGACCGCGAACGCCAGGTCCTCACCCAGCTCGCCCTCGGCCTCAGCAACGCCGAGATCGCCCGCCGCCTCACCCTGGCCGAGGCCACCGTCAAGAAACACCTCACCCACGCCATGCGGAAAACCGGCCAGTCCGACCGCCTCCGCGCGGCGCTCTACGCCGTCCGGCACGGCCTGACGGGCTGAGCGCCCGCGAGGACTTTCCGGCCCGGACGCCCCGACCACCGGAAGGTGCTGCCCGGTCGGGAGTTCGAGCAGCCGGTGGCTCCCGGCCGCCCGTGGAACACCGCGCCGTCGTGCTCGGTGAACGGCCGCAGCTCGCGAAACCGGCTCCCGGCGAGCAGTCGCGACCGCAGCTGCGGCCACTCGCGGGCCGGCGACTCCACGGTCGGCGGGTAGCCGGTCCGGTGCCGGTCACTCCTGAGCGTCGGGGCGACTCCACTCCAGCTCCAGGACGAAGTGGGCGTCACCGGTTCCCTTGGCGACGACGAGCCCGGCCTCGGCCGTCAGGCGGATCCCGAACTCGGCCCGGATGCGTTCGGGGCTGCGGGGCAGGTCCGCCAGCCGTTCCAGCAGGGCTTCGGCGACGTGCCGGACCCGGCCGAGCCCCGATTCGAAGGTCTCGGTCGAGGACTCGACCAGCGCGTCGCCGCGGCTCGCCCGCAGAACGCCCGTCCCCTGGCCTTCGGGCAGTTCGACCAGGATCTCCTTGCCGCTCTCGAAGGGCACGCTGAGGTACACCCGATTCCTCCCCTGGTGGATCGCCGGCCGGGCCCCGCGCGGGCCGCCGGTCTCCGTCATGGTAGGACGCGCACGGCCGGGACGCCGACTCTTTGCACCGGAACTCCTTTGGCACGTCCGGGAGTTGGATCAAGGTCCGACCGGCGGGTGTCCGTCACTCCCCTCTCGTTCCCGCCACCGCGCGGCGGGTGGCCCGGGCGGTCGTGGCGGCCGCGGTGGCCAGGGTGACGGCCGCGCACAGGGCGGCGGCGGCCAGCAGCTCGGGCCAGGCGACAGCGGTGTGCGGGGAGGTCAACAGGCGGGCCAGTGCCACGTGTTGGGTCAGCGCGGTGAGGGCCGTGGCGGCCGTGGCCAGCACGACTCCGGCCAGGACGGCGATCGCGGTTTCGGCGGCCGTCACGGCGACGATCTGACGGCGCACCGCGCCCGCGAGCCCCAGCAGCGCGAACTCGCGGCGGCGTCCGGCCACGGCCATGGCGACGGTCCCGGCGACCGAGATCAGCGCGTAGGCCAGTGCGACGCCGAGGATCACCACGGCCGCGTTGTCGGTCTGTTGGGCGGCCCGGGCGTGCGCGGCCGCCAACTGCTCCTGTCGGGCGGTCAGTTGCGCACTGGTACCGGCCAACACGTCCCGGACCGAGGCGAGTTGCCCGGCGTCCAACCGACCGTCCGGCCCGTCGAGGTACAGCATGGTGGGCGCTGCGGCCCCGATCAGCGACGCCGACAGGTATGCCTCGTCGCCGCCGAGCCCGCGCGCCACCACCGCCGCGACCACCACCGGAACACGGGCACCCGTCGGCAGCAGGGCCACCAGGTGGTCGCCCACGGCGATGCCGTCGGCCTCGGCCGCGTGTTCGTCGATCACCAGGAAGTCGGCGGGCAGCGCGGCCGTCGACCCCTCCCGCACGGGCGGCGTGAACGTCCGGCCGAACGCCGCCGCCGGCACCGCCTGCACCCGCAGCGAGTCGAGCTGCTCGCCCTGCGGCGTACCGATCTTGACGTTCAGTGAGGTCACGGGCGTGACCCGGAGGCCGGGCACGGCGGCCAGGCGCTCGGCCAGACCCGTCGCCCCGGGCGGCGCCAGCACCACGTCCGCCGACCGCACCTGCTGGCGCTGCCGGGCCAGCACGGCGGCGTCCGCACTCTGCTGCACCGTCAGCAGCGTGCCGACCAGCCCGACCGCGACCACCACCGGCGCCACCGTCGCGGCCGTGCGCCGCCGTTCGGTCAGCAGGTTCTCCCGCACCAGCATCGGGCCGGCCTTCGCGGAGCGCCGCAGCGGCCAGGTCAGCATCCGCACCAGCGGCGGCACCACCACCGGCGCGAGCAGCGCGAACGCGCCGACGTACAGCACCGGGACGGCCTGGTACTTGCGGGCACTGGCCGCCAGGTACGGCTCGGTCCGGGCGAGGACGGCACCCGTGACGACCGCGCCGACCAGCAGCGCACCACCCAGCAGCAGCCGCACCGGCACCCGGCCGCGCCGCTCCACCGCGCTCTCCCGCAGCGCCTCGGCCGGGCGGATCACCGACACCCGCACCAGCGTCGCCGCCGAACCCGCCAGTGCGGCGGCCACCCCCAGCACGAACGCCACCAGCAACGGCAGCGGGTGCACGGGCACGGTGAACCAGGACGGGGCGACGTCGTGCCGCAGCATCCAGCCGCGCAGCGGACCCACGGCGAGCGGCGCGAGCGCGCAGCCGAGCAGCGCGGCGGCCGTACCGATCAGCGCGGCCTCACCGAGCACCAACCGCCGCACCTGCCGGGGCGCGGCCCCGACCAGGCGCAGCAGGGCGAGTTCGCGGCGGCGCTGCTCGGTGGCGAACGCGAAGGTCGCGACGACCACGAACACGGCCACGCAGACGGCCAGTCCGGTGGTACTCCCCGCCATCGCCTGCGCATTGGCCAGCGCCTGCGCGCCGCCGGTGTCGTCGGGGTCGAGCCGGGTCCGGTCCCGACCGGCCAGCACGACGGCCCGGTCACCGACCAGCTCGCGCAGCCGAGTGTCCGTCAGGTTGCTCACCAGGGCGTTGACTCCGGGCGACAGGCGCTGCGCCTCGGCGTCGGTGAAGAACGCGGCCCGCTCGAACCAGCGCCCCTCGGTGACGCCGACCACCCGGTAGCGTCCGGCCCCCGTCTCCACCTGCCGCCCGATCAGCTCCGCCCCCGCGCCGCTCAGCACGGTCTCCTCGGGTGCCAGCGGCGGACGTCCGGCGCGCAGCCGGTAGCCGGCGAACGCGGCCGAGGACCACGGGTGGCCGGTGGCGTCGCCGTCGATCCGGACCGGGAAGCTGCGGTCGGCGGTGGCGCCGGCTTCGGTCAACTGCCGTACCAGGCCGGCGTCCAGCACCGCCGGGGCCTTCATCGGCCGTCCCCCGAAGCCTGCCGGGGCGACGACCGTGCCCGCCTCCCGGAAGCGCTGCGGGCCGGGGTGCGGGGTGCCGAAGGTCGCGGTCAGGACCAGCGCCATGGTTCCGATCATCGTGGTGCCGAGCGCGAGCGCGACGAACGCGCCGAGGAAGCTCGTCCAGCGGCCCTTCAACGTGGCCGCCGCCAGCCTCAACACGCCTGCTCCCCCGCCTCGCCCGGCTCCAGCGCGGCCATCCGCAACGCGACCGCCTCCGCCGTCGGCTCGTGCAGCTCGCCGACCACCCGCCCGTCCGCGAGGAACAGCACCCGCTGGGCGTACGAGGCCGCCACCGGGTCGTGCGTCACCATGACCACCGTCCGACCATGTCGCTCCACCACCTCGCGCAGCAGCGCCAGCACCGCCCGCGCCGCGCGCGAGTCCAGGGCGCCGGTCGGCTCGTCCGCGAAGATCACCTTCGGCCCGGCGGCCAACGCCCGTGCGATCGCCACCCGTTGCTGCTGCCCACCCGACAGCTCGGCGGGCCGGTGGTTGCCACGCTCCCCCAGACCGACCTCGGCCAACCGCCGGTCGATCTCCACCGGATCGATCGGCCGCCCGGCCAACCGCAGTGGCAGCTCGACATTCTGACGGGCAGTCAGTACTGGAACCAGATTGAACGACTGGAACACGAACCCCAGTTGCTCCCGGCGCAGTTCGGTCAGCGCCCGCTCCGACATCCGGTGCACGGGCGAACCGTCCAGCAGCACCTCCCCCGCATCGACCGGCTCCAGCCCCGCCGCACAGAGCAACAGCGTCGACTTCCCCGACCCCGACGGCCCCATCACCGCCGTGAAACTCCCCGCCGCGAACCCGGCGTCCACCCCGTCCAGCGCCCGCACCACCCCCTCGCCCCGCCGGTACGCCCGCCGCACCCCGGCCAGCCGCACCACTTGCTCCCGCGTCACACCATCACTGTTCACCGACCGGACGCTAGGCCCCCGCCCCTCCCCGGCACCTCCGGGAAGCCCCCTGATCCCGCCCCTGAACCACCCCTGACGGCCACCAGGGTCGGCGCCACGACCGGCTCCCGCCCGTCACACAGCACAGCGCCACAGGAGGCGACCGCACTGTCCGCCAACAGCAGTCCCGTGACGGCCAGTTCGCGGGCGCATCGCGGTCGGCGGCGGTGCGGGAGTCGGGCGGCCGGCGGAGGTGTCCCCGAACGCTGCCCCTGCGGTCGAACTCCGAACCGGGGGGCAGGTGTTCAGGACCGCGCCGGCACATCAGGACTGCCACCGCCGACAGGCCGTGGCCGTTGTCCCGCAGGGCGGTCCGGTGGGCGAGGACGACCCTCCCTCGTCCGCGATCACGTCATCGACCGCGGCACCGCCCGGGGCCGGATCGTCGCCGACGTGGCCGCTGATCGGGTGGCCGGCCCCGTGGGGCGGGAGTGTCGCGGCCGGTTGTCCGACCGGGTGACCCAGTCTCGTCCCCAAAAGGAGGCGATGACCATGACCCCCGTACGCCGCTCCAGGCTTCTCACCCCCACCCTGCTCGCAGCCGCCCTGCTGACCGCCGCCACCGGATGCGGCAGCAGCGGCAAGCCTCCTGCCGCAGCGGGCAGCCCCACGGGCGGCGGGCCGTCGGCGACCGTCACGGTGACCGAGAAGGAGTACTCCCTCACCTTCTCCCAGACGCAACTCACGCCCGGCAGCCACACGTTCGTCGCCCACAACGCCGGAACGACGGACCACGCGCTGGCCATCTCGGGCCCCGGCGTCTCCACCACGCAGACCTCGACCATCCCCCCGGGCGGCGACGCGCAGTTCACCGTCACACTCCAGCAGGGCAGTTACGAACTCTGGTGCCCGATCGACGGCCACAAGGCCCTCGGCATGGACGCCCACATCCAGGTCGGCGGGGGCGGGACAGGCTCGCAGCCACCGGCCACCGCCACCACCGCCACCACACCGACCGGCAACGGCTACTGACCCAGCCCTGGCGCCGAGCGGCCGTCTCCCGGCCACCGCCAGAACGCAGGGCCCGACGGCCTACCGGCGCACGGAACACTCGGGCGGTGACGGCCGAGCCGGTCCACCACGTCTCACCTGCCGGTGGCCACCCCGCCCTCGCCCTGGTGCGCCGCAGTGGGGTGGCGGGTGACCGGGTATCCGATCTCGTACGCATCGGCCGACATGCGGGTGTCATTGACCTCCACCACGGTCCCGTCGGGGGCGGCGGCGGTCCGCAGAATGCGAAGCACCGGCGTGCCCCTGGGGAGGCGGAGATCGGTGCCGGCCACTACGGCGGCCAGAGCCGTCCCGGACCGTCATCTCTCCTTCACCGAACACCTCTGCCCCACAGACCGTGGCACGCCGGTCCTCGTGACGTCCACCCGATCGGGGCGGACCCCGGGCTCCGCAGCGGGTTGCAGGTCCGCCGTCCCACCCACGCGCTGGGCAAGGTGATCGACGTTCAGGCCGCAGGTGGGACGTTCCCCATCACCGGCACCGGCTGGCCCACCCGGGACGGCTCCGGCATCCGGGACTCCCTGCGCTGGCGCGAGGTCCGCGACGGCGTCATCGGTGACGACTGAGCAGGGCTATTTTCCGAGGCGGGACGCGTTCGCGGCGCGGCGGGCGAAGACGTCCGCCTGGCGGTCGGCCATCTCGCGGAGGGCGGACTTGCGGGCGCGGGCGGGGAGGCGGTCGAGGTAGAGGCGGCCGTGGAGGTGGTCGGTCTCGTGCTGGAGGCAGCGGGCGAAGTAGCCGTGGCCCTCGATGGTGAGAGGGCGGCCGTGGAGGTCGAAGCCGTGGGCAACGGCATGGTCGGGGCGGGCGAGTTCGCGGTGGGGGCCGGGGACGGAGAGGCAGCCTTCGGGTTCTTCGAGCAGGCGGCGGTGGGTGGCGGGGGTCTCCTCCAGGACGGGGTTGGCGAGGTGGCCGACGTGGCGCACGCCCCAGTCGTCGGTGATGTCCCAGATGAAGAGCTGGAGGTCGACGTCGATCTGATTGGCGGCCAGGCCGGCGCCCTCGGCGATGTGGTTGGTGGCGAACATGTCGTCGACGAGGCGGGCGAGTTCGGGGGTGCCGAACTCGGTGACGGGGCGGCAGCGGCGGTGCAGGACGGGCTCGCCGACCACGGTGATCCGGCGGACCGCGCCGCGCACGGTCTCGGGGGCGAGCGCCGGGTAGGCGTCGACGGGTTCGCCCTGGACGCGGACCCGGCGGTCCTGTGGGGCATCGGCCATGGGGGTACCTCAAATCGGCTGTCGGACTGACGGCTTGTCATTTGCTCTGCAAAGTAGCACGCTTTGCAAAGTGACTGATGAGATTCGCGAGAGCCCCAGCCCCCTGCCGCCGGGCGTCCGGCGGCCACTGCCCGACCACCCCGTCCGGATCGCCCTGCTCGATCTGCTGGCCGAGGCCGGCACCGTGACCTCGACCGAGGCCGCCGCGCGGCTCGGCCTCAGCTCGGGGCTGTGCTCGTTCCACCTGCGGCAGTTGGCCCGCTACGGCCTGGTCGAGGAAGTCCCGCAGGGCGGCCGCGCCCGTCCGTGGCGCCTGCGCTGGGAGACCGACGCCACGCCCGCGCCGCACCCCGTCCACGCGACCACCGAAACCGCCCAGACCCCCGAGGCCGCCGAGACTGCCGAGGCCGCCGAACCGTTCACGGCGGTGCTGCACCTGACGCCCGCGGAGGCCGAAGAACTCGACCGAGCGGTACGGAAGTTGCTCAACAGGTACGCCGACCGGGAGCACCGTCCGCGCAACGCCCGGCCGTACGCCGCAGCCGCCCGGATCGTTCCGCTGCTGCCCGGCTGAGGGCACCGCGGAGGCGACGAAGGTCGCCCCGGGGGGATCCGTTCGGGGCTTCTGGGGCCCGGTGGGTGCTGCCTAGCGTGGCGGGCAGGACGCAGCCGCACGGGTCGGAGGGAGAGCACCGATGGGCGTCGTACCCGAGCGCAGGACGGGGCCGGACGGGGTCGCACTCCTGCCGGTGGACAAGGAACAACAAGAGGCAGCGGAGAGTTGGCGCTCGCCGTACCGGTCGATGACGGACGGCGAGCGCTCCGCGCTCTGGCGGCGGCGCCTGCACGAGGCCGAGGCGGGGCTGACCAGGTACCTGGTGAGTCTCGGCGATCAGCCGCAGCTCGCGGAGTGGTTCGCCTTGCAGGGCGAGATCTTCGCCGATCTGCCGGACGGGGCCGCGCCGTCCGCGCAGTGGCAGCGGTTGTTCTTCCGCGGGCAGGCGCTGATGGAGCGGTTCCTGGTGCGGCACTACGGCGAGCGGGTGCTCGCGGCGTGGGCGGCGTCCAACGCGGAGGTGCACCGCGCCGTCGAGCCGGACCACGGCCGGGGTGCGGCGGATCCGATCCACCGGATCGCCCGGCAGGCCGAACTGTACGGCTCCGACTACGAGTTCGACGACGCGCGGCCGCCGGGCCCGCAGCGCGCGGCGCTGACCATCACGCACTGCGCGATCTGGGACTACCGCGAGCAGGCCCGTCGCAGCGGGGTGACGCTCACGCTCGCCTCGCCGTGCACGTACTGCACGCACGCGCTGTCCGCGAACATCCGCGCCAAGGGCTTCCGCCCGGCGCACCGCCTGCTCTCGGGGCCGGCCGGCCACGGCTGCCACTGGGAGGCGAGCGTCGACACAGCAACCGACGGGACGACGGGGGCATCCTGATGTGCGGAGTGACGGGCTGGCTGGACTGGGCGGAGGATCTGCGGCCGCACGCGGAGACGGTCCGCCGGATGACGCGGACGCTGGACTGCCGGGGGCCGGACGCCGACGGGGTGTGGCTGTCGCGGCACGCGGCGCTGGGCCACACCCGGCTGGCGGTGATCGACCTGGCGGGCGGGCTGCAGCCGTTCACCGACGGCGAGCCGGTCCGGGCGGTGCTGGCGTACAACGGCGAGCTGTACAACCACCGTGAGCTGCGGGCCGAGTTGGAGTCGCACGGGCACGTGTTCCGGACCCGCTCGGACACCGAGGTGGTGCTCCGCGCGCACCTCCAGTGGGGCCACCGGGCGCCGGCCCGGTTCAACGGGATCTTCGGGTACGCGCTGTGGGACGCCCTGCGCGAGGAACTCCTGCTGGTGCGCGACCACTTGGGCATCAAGCCGCTCTACTGGCACCAACTCGCGGGCGGCGGCGTACTGTTCGGCTCCGAGCCGAAGGCCGTGCTCGCAAACCCTTTGCTGCCCGCCGAGTTGGACGCCTCCGGCATCGCGGAGCTGTTCGCCCTCCCGGCCGCGCCGACCGCCGGGCACGGCCTGTTCCGCGGCCTGCGGGAGGTCCGGCCCGGGCACCTGGTGCTGGCCACCCGTCGGGCGATCAGCGAACTCCCGTACTGGCAATTGGAGTCGGCCCCGCACCTGGACGACGAGCGGACCACCCGGGCCACCGTGCGGGCGCTGCTCGCGGACGCGGTGGAGCGGCAGTTGGTCAGCGACGTCCCGCTGTGCACGCTGCTGTCCGGCGGCGTCGACTCCTCGGCGATCACCGCCCTGGCGGCGGCCGCCCGGGAACGGAACGGCCAGGAGAAGATCACCAGCTTCTCGGTGGACTTCCCCGGCAGCGCCGACCGCGCCCCCGACGCCTGGCGCACCGGCCAGGACGCCCCGTTCGTGCAGGCCGCCGCCGCGCACATCGGCACTGTGCACACCAGCGTGCTGATCCCCGACGACGACCTGCTGGACGCCCGCGCCGCCGTGCTGCGGGCCCGCGACCGGCCCGGCTGGGGCGAGATGGACGCCTCGCTGCACCTGCTGTTCCGCGAGGTGCGCCGCCGCTCCACGGTCGCACTGTCCGGCGAGGCGGCGGACGAAGTCTTCGGCGGCTACCCGTACTTCCACGACGCCCCGGCACTCGCCTCCGGCACCTTCCCCTGGCTGCACGGCCGCGCCACCCCGGCCGCGCTGCTGCGCCCGGAGGTGCGCGCCGAGGTCCGGCCGGCCGAGTACACCGAGGCCGCGTACCGCGGCGCTCTCGCCTCGGTGCCCCGACTGGACGGCGAGGACCCGGCGGCGGCGAAGGTGCGGGAGACCTTCCACCTGGCGCTGACCCGCTGGCTGCCGCCGCTGCTGGACCGGGTGGACCGGGTGTCGATGTCGGTCGGGCTGGAGGTGCGGGTGCCGTTCTGCGACCACCGGCTGGTGGAGTATCTGTGGAACGTGCCATGGGAGTTGAAGTCCCCCGGTGGCCGCCCGAAGGGGCTGCTGCGGGACGCGGTGCGCGACCTGCTGCCGCCGCAGGTGGCGGACCGTCCCAAATCCGGTTACCCGTCCACCCCGGCGGTGCGCTACACCGAGGTGCTGACCGCCCGCGCCCACGAGCTGCTGGCCGACCCGGCCGCGCCGGTGTTCGACCTGGTGGACCGGGAGTTGGTGCGCCGCCACCTCGCCGAGGGCCGGCCGCTGCCCGGCCCCCGCACCGCGCCGAACCCGGTCGGCGGCCTGGACCACCTGGTGCAGGTCGACGAGTGGCTGCGCGCCTACCGGGTCGGCCTGCGGTGAGCGCGCCCGCCCGTGCGGCGCTCACCGAGACCGCGTTCCGTTCGGCCGCCCGGCACTGGCCGACCGGCGTCGCCGTGCTCACCGTCCGCTGGGCGGGCGTCGAGTACGCGAAGACCGTCTCCTCCTTCAGCACCCTCTCGCTCGACCCGCCACTGATCGGCGTCGCCGTCTCCCCGCACAGCCCGCTGACGGCCGCGGTACGCGCGGCGGGACGCTTCGCCGTCGCCGTCCTGGGCGAGCAACAGGCGGCGCTGGCAAGCCGGTTCGCCACCCCGGGCGCGGGCCGGGCGATCGGCCGCTTCACCGACCTGGCCACCCTCGCCGACCCGACCGGCGGGCCCGTACCGGTCGGCGCGCCGGCCTGGTTCGACGCCCGGCTGTACGCCGAACTCCCGGTCGGCGACCACCTGTTGCTGGTCGGCGAGGCCCTCACGGCCGGCGAGACCCTCACGGTCGGCGACGCTCTCACGGCCGGCGAGGGCACCGGCCGCCCGCTGCTGCACCACGCCGCCCGCTACCGGCAACTCGGCCCCGAGATCACCCCAACCAACCGCCCCGCGCAAGGAGTTGACGCATGACCCTGCCGCCCCCGGAGCCGCGAGGCCTGCTCACCGGCGCCCGCTACCTGGCCGAACTCGACGACGGCCGCGAGCTGTACCTGGACGGCCGGCGCGTCGCCAACCCCGCCGTCCACCCGGCGTTCCGGCCCGCCGCCGAGGAACTCGCCCGCCTGCTCGACCTCCAGCACCGGCCCGAGCACCGCGAGTTGCTCACCTTCAAGGACCCGGAGACCGGCCGGCGGCTGGCCCGCGCCTACCAACCGCCCACCAGCCTGGAGGAGTTGCGCGTCCAGCGCCGCAGCGCCGAGTTCTGGCACGCCGAGGCGCTCGGCCAACAGGGCCGCTCCCCCGCCTTCATGGCCTCGATCGCCGTCGGCGTGCACGACTTCCGCCACCAACTGGCCACCGCCGACCCCCGGTTCGGGGCCAACGCCGAAGCCTGGTACCGGCATTGCGCGCAGAACGACCTGGTGCTCTCGCACGCGCTGGGCGACCCGCAGATCGACCGGTCGGCGAACCCGCTGGACGATCCCGACCTGGCGCTGCGCGTCCTGTCGGAGAACGAGCAGGGCATCGTGGTGCGCGGCGCCAAGCAGCTCACCACGCTCGCTCCGCTGGCGCACGAGGTGCTGGTGTACCTGTCGGCGTCCTTCGCCCAGGGCCGGGCCGAGCAGTTCGTGGTGTGGTTCGCCCTGCCGCTGAACACCCCCGGCCTGATCACCCTGGCCCGCGAACCGCTCGGCGCCGCCCCGTGGGGGCACGGACACCCGCTCGGCGCCCGCTACGACGAGCAGGACGCGATGCTGTTCTTCGACGACGTCCTGGTGCCGTGGGACCGGGTGTTCCTGCTCCGCGACGCCGACCTCGCCCGCCGCGGCCTGGCCCGGATCAACGCCTGGAGCGCGTACGTCGGCCACATCCGCTACCGGGAGCGCCTGCGCACCCTGCTGGCCACCGCCACGCTGCTCGCCGAGTCGATCGGCGTCAGCCAATTCCGCAACATCCAGGAGAACTTGGGCCGACTCGCCGGGTACGCCGAGCTCACCGAGTACTTCCTCGACGCGGCCGAGAACCGCGGCGCCCTCACCGACGCCGGCCTGTTCGCCCCCGGCGACACCTTCGCCTCCCGGGTCTGGTCCGCCGAAGTCGCGGGCCACGCCGTCGAGATCGTCCGGAAGATCGGCGCCTCCGGCCTGCTCATGCAGCCCTCCCCCGGCGACCTCGCCAACCCGCGGCTGCGCCCGCACCTGGACCGGTACATGCGCGGACGTGACATCGGTGTCACCCTCAAGTCCCGCCTGTTCAGGCTGGCCTGGGAGCTCACCGGGGACGGCTTCGGCCAGCGCCAGGACCTGTACGAATACGTCCACCGCGGCGACCTCGCCCGCAACCGCATCACCGTCTTCCACCGCTACGACCAGTCCGCGACCAGGGCCCGCCTGCTCGCCCTGCTCGACGACCCCACCGCCAACGCTCAGGAGGCCCGCGCGTGAGCCCGTCCGCCGTCGAGATCCAGGCCCGCACCCTCGCCGGGTACGCCGACGCCAGCCGCCTGCGCCAAGTCCAGGACCGTGACTGGGTGTTGGACCGCGTCACCGGCACCCCCGAGACGCTGATCGACCTGGGCAGCGGCATCGGCCAGCTGCTCGCCACCGCCCTGGACCGCTTCCCCTCGCTGCGCCTCGCCGTCGGCCTGGAACGCTCCGCACACCGGATCGCCGAAGCCACCGAGCGGCTCGCCCCGTACGGCGACCGGGCCGTCCTGCACTCCGCCGACCTCACCGCACCCGAGCAACTCCCGTACCGCGCCCAGGTGATCACCCAGACCTCGGTGCTGCACTGGCTGTACCCGGACGAGGACCGGATCTTCGCCTGGGTCGCCACCCACCTCGCCCCCGGCGGACGCTTCCTGCTCACCACCTACCACCCGGCCCGCGACGCCCACGGCCTGGGCGGCGAGGACGAGTTGGTCCGCGAGGCACTCACCGCGCTCGGCACCCCCGCCGCCGACGTCCCCGCGCTGCTCGCCGCGCACGGCGTCCTGCCGATCGCCACCCGCACCCGCACCGTCGACGACCTGATCGCCGTCCTCGCCCCGCACCTGCGCCTCGCCGGCCACGCCGAACGGGACGCGATCGTGACGGTCGACTCGGCCGCGCAGTACGAGCACTTCCACGCCGCGACCTTCGGCGACTACTACGCCCGGGTGCTGCCCGTGGAACGCCGCGCCGACTTCTACCGGGCCGTCGGGGCCGCCGCGTGGCGCCGCCAGGACACCCGCGGTCAGGTCAGCCACATGCCGGTCCGGCTCTGGGAGTTGACGGCACATGAGGAGTTTGTTTCAGGAACCGGAAGCCGCCCGCCACGCACCTAGGCTGAGGCGACGACCCCGGAACCACCCGCGACGAGGAGCCGCCCGTGTCCACCCCCGCCGTCAGTCAGGAGCTCGGCGCCTTCCTGCGCGCCCACCGCGAACGCCTCCAGCCCTCCGATGTCGGACTCACCGCCACCGCGAGGCGGCGCACCCCCGGGCTGCGCCGCGAGGAGGTCGCCTCGCTGTCCGGCGTCGGCCTGGCCTGGTACACCTGGCTCGAACAAGGCCGCATCACCGCCTCCCGGCAGGTCCTGGAGGCGGTGGCGCGAGCCCTGCGCCTGGACGCGGCCGGCCTGCGGCACGCGATGCGACTGGCCGGCTACCACGAGCCCGCCCCCGCGCAGCTCGCCGCCGAACGGCTGGCCGACGCGGTCCGCCCCGTCCTCGACTCCTGGACCGCCAGCCCCGCCGTCCTGCTCGACCGGCACTTCGACCTGCTGGCCTGGAACGCCGCGTGGACGGCCCTGTGGGGCTCCCCCGAGAAGGTCGGCGCCGACCGCCGCAACCTGATGTGGCTGATGGCCGTGGACCGCCACCTGCGCACCGTCCTGCACGACTGGGAACCGCTCGCCATGAACGTCTTCCAGCACTTCCGGGCCCAGGCCGGCCCCGCGATCGCGGATCCCCGCACCGACGAGCTCTACCGCCACCTCGAAGCCGACGCCCCCGACCTGCGCCACTGGTGGGGCTGCCACACCGTCGCCGAACTCACCGCCCGCGAGGTGGTGGTCTCACCCCCCGCGAGCGGCGCGGTCCGACTGACCCTGAGCTCGTTCCACCCGGTGGACGATCCCTCGGCACTGGTGCTGCTGTTCACCCCGAACACGGCCGCGGACCTCGCCCGGATGACCGACCTGACGACCCTCCCGCTGCGCGCCACCGCGTAGTCGCACCCGTTCAGTACCCCTTGCGCAGTGTCCGGGTCACCGACTCCCCGTCGGCCGGGGTGAACGGCCCGTCCGGCCGGTGGCCGAGCGCCGCCGCGAGGGTGTGGACGTGCAGGTCGACGGCGGACTCGACGAGTTCGGCGAGGTGTTCCATGCTCTCGCGGCCCCGCCACCGGCCGAGTGCCAGCACGGCCGTGCCGATGGCGGCTGCGGGCCACCACCACAGGCCGAGGGCGAGGTAGAGGATGCCCCAGGCGGCCGTTCGGGCGGCGGCGGTGAACGCGGTCTGTGCTTGGGCCAGCGGCACTCGCACCTCGTCCGGGAGGACCAGCCAGAGCCGGGGCCAGACGGTGGCCAGGTCGAGGTCGTAGGCGGTTCGGACGCGTTCGCCGACGGCGAGCATCCGGTCGCCGGTCCAGGTGGGTCGCTGGGGCCGGGTCGGCGCGATGCGGTCGCGGGCCGCAGCCGTCGCCACGGTGTCCGGTGTGGTCACGGGCCCCGGGCCGGGCTGCCGCGCCGAGCGCAGCAGCCGTGCTTTCTCCCGCAGGGCGTCCTCGTGGCGGGCGGCAGCCTCGTCCCAGCGCCGCCGGCGCCGGCGTACCAGTGGCCGTCCGTACCGGCCCCAGGGGCCGGTCCAGATCCGGACCATCAGCTGTTCGATTCCCTGGGCCGCCGCGGAGGACGCCACGGCCAGGGTCACCAGACCGAGCGTCACCAGCAGGGTGGCGGCACCGCCCCGGGCGGCGGGCGAGGCGGCCAGCCGGTCGAGTTCGGCGCGCAGCAGGGCCGTGTCCGACCAGTGGCCGTGGCCGAGGGTCAGGGCCAGGGCGGCGGCGCCGACGAACGCCACTCCGGGCAGCATCAGGGTGACCAGCCACCGCTCCGCGAGCTTGCCCCCGAGCGAGGCGAGCCAGGAGTTCACCGTTGACGGTCCGTCCGGAAGCGCGGCAGCGGACTCGCCCACACCGCGCACCTGGGGGCCTGGGCGGCTCCGGGCCGGGGGATCTCGACCCGGTCGCACAGATCGCCGGGGCAGACGTACACCTCCTCCAGCGGTCGCGCCGGGCCGAGACCGGGCAACGGCTGGAAGGGGGCCTGCCCCGGTTCGCCCCGGACGGTGGCTTCGCCGACACCGGCGAGCCCCTCCCGCCTGAGCATTTCCGCCAACTCGGCGATGGTGTCGCGGACTTGTTCGTCGGTGGTGTTCCCGGCCCGCAGCCTGGCGAGCACTCCGGTGAACTCCGGTCCGACCAGCTCGTCCACCTCGACCAGGTCCTCGCACATCCGTGAGAGTCGGGCGGATGTCTCCGGCGTGACACGGATCCGCGCCGCCGGCTCCCGATGGCCCATCCCCGTCCCCTCCCCGTCCGCGCCTCCCTACCGCAGGCCCGGACAGTGCGCCCGCGATCACGCGTATTGTCGAGCGTAGTCGAGAAGTTGACGGTCCGACAGATGATCGGCGGCAGCGGGAATGACTCGAGATGACGGCACCTGGTCGGTGCAGGCGCGCATCCAGGAGGCGCAGCGCCTGATCGCGGAATACCAGCGGGGGCTCGGGGACGGGCGCCTCTTGGACAGCGCGGAGCAACTGCTGCACAGCGTCCGCGGCCCGGTTCCGGCGATGGCCCGTGCGACGGTGACACACACCCTCGGCATCGTCGCCGTTCTGCGCTGGGAGTCCACCGGTCTGCGCGAGCGTCTGGCCGAAGCCGTGACGCTGTTCCGCGTCGCGCTGAACGAGGCAACGGGCCCGGGGTCCGAGCCCGCCCCCGTGTTCCTGGTGAGCCTGGCGCAGGCCCTGCTCCAGCACGGCGGCGGACCGGCGGAGCTCGACGAGTGTGTGACGGTCCACCGGCGGCTGCTGGCCGTGGGCAGCGAGGCCGATCCCCGGTACGTCGATCACCTGCACGGCGCCACCGAGGCGCTGAGGGCCCGGTACCGCTCGACCCGGCAGCGCGCCGACCTGGTGGAGTGCCTGGAGCTGTACCGGCGGGAGGCCGAGCTGCTGCCGGCCGGGGACCGGCTCCGCGCCGAGGTCCTGCGTGCCAGGGCCGGCGCTCTGGACGAACTGTGCCAACGGGACTCCGGACGGCCCGTCGCCGACGAGGCGGTCGCGGCCTGGCGGGCCCTGCTCGCCGTCCCGCCGACAGGTCACCGGGAGCGCCCGGCGGACCGGTTCCGTCTGGGCGCCGCCCTGCTGCGCCGCTACAAGCGCGCTCCGGCGCGGGAGGATCTGGAGGAGGCGGTGCTCGTGCTCGACGCCGCCTATCGGGAGGCGCCGCACCCCGGCGGCGGAACCGTGTCGATGGCGATGGCGCTCTGCGAAGCCCTGACGGCCCGCGCGGCCGTCCGGGAGTCCGGCGGGTCCGCCGCCCACGATCTGGACCTCGCTCTGGCGGTGCTGCGTCACGCGACGGGCGTGCTCGGTCCGGAGAACCCCGACTCGGTCGCCCTCGGGGTGATGACCACCATGACGCTCCGCAGGAAGTACGAGGCGACCGGTGGGATCGAGGTGCTCGACCTGGCCGTCCGGGAAGGCCGCCGGGTGCACGCCGCCGCCCGCAGCGTCGACCGCGGCAACCTTGCCGTCGCCTGCGGAACCCTCGCGGAGGCACTGCTCGCCCGCCA
Source organism: Kitasatospora sp. NPDC059673 (assembly GCF_042734215.1). Lineage (NCBI taxonomy): Bacteria > Bacillati > Actinomycetota > Actinomycetes > Kitasatosporales > Streptomycetaceae > Kitasatospora > Kitasatospora sp. NPDC059673. The sequence continues at coordinate 233,668 of NZ_JBHWEN010000001.1, forward strand.
CAGACTGACGACCCGCCCGGACGACCTCGACGAGGCGATCGCCCTGTTGCAGGCGGCGACCGCAAGCGCCTCGCCCGCCAACCGCACGGGTCTCGCGCAGACCCTCGCGAACTGTCTGCTCGCCCGGGCGGCGGGCACCCGGCACACCGGCGACGTCCAGGACGCCATCGCCGTCCTGCGCGCGGCCAGGGACGCACTCGGCCCGGGCGACCGGTCCGGCCGGCATGCAGGACTGTCCATGAGTCTGGGCAACGCGCAGCTCAGACTGTTCGAACGTACGGGTGACCCGGCCTTCCTCGTGCGCGCCACCGAGGAGTACGGGGTCGGGCTCGACTCCCTCGACCCCCGTGGTCCGCAGTACCGAGGCGCCCTGGCCGATATGGCCCACGCACTGCGCACCGCTCACGAACTCACCCGTGCCCCGGAACTGCTGGATCTCGCGGTGGGCCACTTCCGCCGGGCCCTGGCGCTCTGCCCGGCGGAACACGAGGAGCGCTGGCTGCACCTCGACAACCTGGGCTATGCCCTGCGCAAGCGGTACGACGCCACCGGCGACCTCGCCGACCTGCGGGAGTGCACAACTCTCCTGCGGGAGGCGGTCGCCACGTTCCCCGCGCAACACCCCGGGCAGATGGCCGGTCGTCACTCGCTCGCCCAGGCGCTGCGCGCGGAGCATCTGCACACCGGAGACCTGGCACTGGTCCGCGAGGCCGCCGAGGTCGCCGCCGCGGCCTCGCGGGTGCTCACCGCCCGGGTGAGCGACCGCATCGTGGCCCTGGACAACCTGGGCCACTGCCGGGCGACCCTGGGCGACTGGCCGGGTGCGGCCGACGCCCTGGGCGACGCCGTGGCGCTGCTGCCGCGACTCGCTTCGCGTGACCGGTTGACCATGGATCAGCACCACGATCTCGGCGGCCTGTCGGGGGTGGCCGGCCACGCCGCGGCCTGCGCGCTCAACGCGGGCCGGCCGGAGCGGGCGCTGGAGCTGCTGGAGCAGGGCCGCGGCATCCTGCTCGGACGCCGGTTGGCGGCCGGCGACGGCCTCGCGCCGCTGTGGGCGGCCGACCCGGACCTGGCTCGCGCCTTCGCCGACCTGCGGCGCGCGTTCGATCCACCCGTCCCGGGCCCCGGTTCCGGTCTTCGTGCGGCCGCGCCCTGGGCGTCCGGCCGGGGCGGCGGCCGCGAGGCCGAATGGGCCCGGCTGCTCGACCGGATCCGCGCGCTGCCCGGTCTCGGCGACTTCCTGCGGCCCGCCACCACCGGCGAACTGCTGGCCGCGGCCGCCGGAACCGCGGTCGTGCTGATCGTGCCCGCCAGGTACCGCTCCGATGCGCTCATCCTGCGCGACGGGCGCCTGGAGGTGCTTCCGCTCCCGGAGTTGACACCGGACGAGGCCGCCGACCGGGCCGAGGCGCTGCACGCGGCCGTCGCCGAGGCGCATGACCTGACGGTCCGGGCAGGCCATCGGCTGGCCGCGCAGCAGACGGTCCGCGAGGTCTTGGACTGGCTGTGGACCACCACCGTCCGGCCGGTGCTCGACCACCTCGGCCACCGCACGCCACCACCGCCGGGCGCGGCCTGGCCGAGGGTCACGTGGTGCCCGACCGGGCCGATGGCGTTCCTCCCGCTGCACGCGGCGGGCACGGATCCCGGCCGGTCCCGGGCCGACCGGGGAAGAGCCCGGCGCGGACCGGACGAGTCGGAGTCCGCGCTGGACCGCGTGGTGTCCTCCTGCACGCCGACCGTCGAGGCGCTGATCCGGCTCCGCTCACGCCCGCCGACCCACCCGGCACGGCGCAAGTCGTGCGTGGTCGCGATGAGCACCACGCCCGGCGGGTTCAGCCCGTTGCCGTCCGCGATCCCGGAGGCCCGGATCGCGGCGGCCTCGCTCCCGAACGCGCGGACGGCGGCGGACGGCGGCGCCAACCGCGCCCGGGTGCTCGCCGAGCTCTCCGACGCCACCCACGCCCACTTCAGCTGTCACGCCGTCGCCGACCCGGCGAACCCCGGGGCGGGGCGGCTGCTCCTCCACGACCACGCCGACCGGCCGCTCACGGTCGGCGACATCTCGGCGATCGGCCTGGACCGGGCCGAGTCGGCCTACCTCTCGGCATGCTCCACGACCCGCCCCGCGCCCCGTCTCGGCGACGAGGCCGTGCACATCACCGGGGCGTTCCTGCTGGCCGGCTTCCGGCATGTCATCGGCACTCTGTGGCAGACGGACGACGCCGCGGCGCTGGAGATCGCCCGGCAGTACTACGCCGCGCCCGGGGCACCGCCGTTCGCGCTGCACACGGCCGTCCGTGCGCTGCGCGACCGCTACCCCCGCACACCGACGCTCTGGGCGGCGCACATCCACACGGGGGCGTGACCCGACGGCGCGCGGACGGACCGTCCGGCCGCCGGGCCGGGGCGCGGCCCCCGGCGTCGGTCATTCCGCGCGCCCACCGCCCCGCAGGCGTGCCAGCGTCTCCCGGGCTGCCACGGTGTCGGGGTGGGCGGCGCCGAGGGCCCGCTCGTGATCGGCCAGCGAGGTCCGGGCCTGGTGTTCCGCCTCGTGGTGGTCGCCTGCTGCGGACAGCATCCTCACGAAGGCGGCCTGCGCCGCCAGGGTCTGCGGATGGCGGACACCGAGAGCCGACCGGTACTCGGCGACCGTCTCGGCCATGACCCGGACGGCCGCATGGGGCTGTCCCTCGCCGAGAAGAGCGTCGGCCAGACCGTGGCGGGCGTGCAGCACCACGGGATCCCTACGGCCGAGTGCCTTCTCGGTGTCCTTCACCAGCCGCTCCGCCAGGCTCACGGCCTCACGGGTCCGGCCGAGGCTGATCAGGACCGTCACATGGTTGCTGCGGGCCTGGAGCGTGGCCGGGTCCGTCGGCCCCTTGGCCCGTTCCAGTCCGGCCGCCGCCGCGGCACAGATCTGCTCCGCGTCGTCGAGCCGCCCCTGGCCGCGCATCGCGCCGACCAGTTTCATCCGGGCGAGCAGGGTCTCCGGGGCGTCCTCGCCCAGCGTCCGGACCATGCCCGCGACGACCGGGCGCAGGACCTGCTCCGACTCCGCCGGCCGGCCGAGCTGGAGCAGGAGTTCCCCCAGGTTCATGCCGCTGACCAAGGTCTCGCGGTCATCCGGGCCCAGAACCCGGCACCTCTTCTCGTACACCACCCGCTGCAGCCGCTCCGCCTCGGTGTACTCGCCGCGGATATGGAGCGCGAACGCCAGGCTGTGTTCACTCGCCAGGGTGTCAGGGTGGTCGGGCCCGAGTGCGAAGCGCTTCGCTGCCAGCAGCTCGCGGTGGATCGTCACCGCCGTCCCCGTCTCACCCTGGTCCACCAGCATCCGGGCGTAGGCGGTACCGATGCGCAGGGTCATCGGGTCGGTGGCACCGTACTCCGCCACGGCCTGGTTGTACCTCACCGCCAGGCTCATCAGCGGCCCGAGCTTCACCTCTATGACGGGCGTTCCGTCCGCCTCCGTCGTGCTCGTCACGGTGAAGGGCTCTTCCGGGCCGCCGCCCTGGCCCGTCTTCCGCTCGGCACCGCCGTTCCTTCCGAAGAACCGACGCCATCCGCCACCGCCCACCGCTGCCCCCTCGGTCTCGGCTCGGCCCGGCCCTGCTTCGGGGAACGCCGCCGTGCGGCCGTCGAGTCCTCCCCCTGGAGCGACCGACCGAACGGGCCGTCCGCACAACGACAAGGTTCTTCCCGCTCCCCGAGGACGGCAATCGGGAGTGCCCGCTCACCTCCTCGGCCGCAGGCTCCGCGTCACCAGCCAGGCCCCGCCCGCCGCGGCCACCGCCAGCGCGACGCCCACCACTGACGCCCCGTCGGAAACCTTCCCGAAAGCGCCGATCGCCCACGCTCCGACGCCCGTGCCGGCGTACATCGTGGAGGTCAGCCAGGCACTGGACGTCGCCCGGTGGGCGGGGGCGAGGGTGCCCGCCAGCGTCTGCTGGTCCGTCACGAAACCGCCGGAGGCGACGAACCAGACCAGCACGCCCAGCAACGAGAGCACCAGCCCAGGACCGGCAACGGCGAGGGCGATGCCGGCGGCCAGCAGCAACGCCCAGACCGGGAGCAGCGGCAGGTCGGTCCGGCCCGCCGCGCGGGCCTTGTCGCCGAGGCGGCCGCCGAGCAGGGAGCCCGCCACGCTGCCGGCGCCGACCAGGATGCCGACCAGGCCGAGGGCTTGGACGGAGAGGTCGAAGCGGTCGCCGAGGACGGCGCCGAGGAAGGTGTAGGCGCCGAGGTTGGCGGCGTTGAAGGCGGTGTTGACCAGCAGGGCGCGGCGCAGGGCGGGGTGCTGCCAGGCGGCGAGGACGGCGCGGACGGCGCCGCTGGGCGACGGGGCGGGCGTGCTGGGGGCGACCTGGCGGAGCAGCAGTGGGACGGCGGCAGCCGTGCCCGCGGCGAGCGCCCAGAACGCGGCGCGCCAGCCCGCCGCGCCGGCCAGCAGGCCGCCGAGCGGGACGCCGACGACCTGGCCGGTGGAGAACAGGGCCATGCCGAGTCCGAGGGCGCGGCCGCGCACCGCGTCGGGGGCGGTCTCGGCGATGTGTGCCCAGATCGCGGGGCCGGCGGCCGCGGCGGCGAGTCCGGCCAGGGCGCGGGAGAGCACCAGCAGGGTGAGGTCGGTGGAGAGTGCGGCGGCGGCGTTGGAGAGGAGGAACAGCGCGGTGCCGGCCAGCAGGGTGCGTCGGCGTCCGAGGCGGTCGCTGGCCAGTCCGAGGAATGGCGCGCAGACGGCGTAGACCAGCACGTACGCGGTGACGGTGGACGCCGTGGCGGCCTCGCCGGCGTGGATCGAGCCGGCGATGGTCGGCAGCAGCGGGGAGACCAGGAAGGTCTCCGTCCCGAACAGGAACAGCAGCGCGAACACCCCGGCGTACCGCCACCGCCGGAACGCCGGTTCGGCCGCCGGTGTCTCCGCCGCGGACTGGGGAAGATCGGACACGTCGCTCACGGCGACCACCACCTCGTCAGCGGCGCGCGGCGCGTCCTCGGACCGCGGACGCCGTCGGCCGCGCGCAGGGGGTACGGAGGTCCGATGCGGCCATCCTGGGCAGCCGCCGGTCCCGCAACCAGACAGGCGTTGGTCCTGTGACCGCCGCTCACACGCTGACGGAGCGCCGCTGTGTGCGCGGCGGCAGGACGCGATAGAAGGGCCGCATGCGTGTTGTTCCGGAGTCGGTGGCGGCGGTGGTGCGTCGCGGTGCCAGGGACCCGTTCGTGGTGCAGACGGTGCGGGCCACGGTGGCGGCGACGCTGGCGTACGTGGTGGCGACCTGGCTGAGCCGGGAGCCGGTGCCGTTGACGGCGCCGCTGACGGCGCTGCTGGTGGTGCAGGTGACGGTGTACTCCACGCTGAAGACCAGCGTGCGGCGGGTCAATTCGGTGGTGGTCGGGGTGCTGATCGCGATCGGGTTCTCCGCCGTGGTGGGGCTGTCCTGGTGGAGCCTGGGGCTGATCATCCTGGCGTCGCTGACGGTGGGGCGGTTCGTGCGGGTGGACGAGTTCGTCCAGGAGGTGGCGATCAGCGCGATGCTGATCCTGGGCGTCTCGCAGGTCACCACGCAGGCCTGGGACCGGGTGCTGGAGACGCTGATCGGCGCGGCCGTCGGCCTGCTGTTCAACCTGGTGTTCGCGCCCCCGGTGTGGGTGGACACGGCCGGGGAGAAGATCGAGGACCTGGCCCGCCGGGCCCGTCACCTGCTGCTGGACCTCGCCGAGGAGTTGGGCCGCCCGGTGCCGGTGGAGCGGGCCGCCGCGCGGCTGCACGAGGCGCGCCGGCTGGACCAGGCGATCGCCGAGGTGGACGGTGCGCTGCGGCAGGCCGAGGACAGTCTGCGGCTGAACCCGCGGATCAGCGAGGGCCTGCTGTCGCGGCTGGTGCTGCGCACCGGCCTGGACACGCTGGAGATCTGCGTGGTGGTGATCCGGGTGATCGCCCGTTCGCTGACCGACCTGGCCAAGCGGCGCACCGTCGACGAGCGGCTGTTCCCGTCGGAGGTCGCGGTGGCGCTGGAGGAGCTGTTCGCGCACATCGGCGGGGCGATGGTGAGCTTCGCGGTGCTGGTCACCACCCAGGTCAGCCGCAACGCGGACGAGGCCGAGCAGCGGCTGACGTCCGAGCTGGCCGCCGCCTGGAGCTGCCGGGAGAACGTCGCCCACCTGCTGCTGCGCCGCATCCAGCAGGACCCGCAGGCCTGGCAGTTGCACGGTGCCCTGCTCGCCGAGGTGGACCGGATCCTGGACGAGCTGGACCTGGAGCACCGCACCCGCCGCCTGATGGAGGAACTCGACCGGGCCTCGGTCGCCGGCCGCGAACGCTTCTCCCGCTTCGCGGGCATCCGCCGCCTGGCCCGCGGCGAACGCCTGCGCCCCCGCCGCCGCCCCCGGCCGGACCGGCAGGCGGCCTGACGCTCCGGCCGGGGACGGCCCGGACCGCCTGCCGGTCCGACGGCGCGTCAACCGTGACGACGGGAGGCGCGCCAGGTGGTGAGCACGCTCGCCGCCACCGCCGTCGTCAGTGACCCGAGCACGGCCGTGGCGAGCGTGGGCAGGTGGCAGGTGCCGGCCGTCCTGCGGTACCTCGGGGCCTGACGGGCCCTCGGGGTGGGGGAGCTCGGCCGTTGGTGCGAAACGTCGTACCGGACCGGAGTGTTGTCGCGGCGGGGCGGCGAAGGCCCGGTGACGCTCGTGGGGTGTCGGCGCGGTGCCGGCAAAAAAACTCCCGTCCACCCTCAGGAGTTCTCCATGGCCTCAACCCTGGCCGGGCGGCGTCTGCTTGCCCTGCGTGCCGGTGTCCTCGCCGGTGCCGCCGCGCTGCCGCTGGCCGCGCCCGCGGTGCCGGCGTTCGCCGCGCCCGGCGACCGCGGCGACGTGAAGATCCACAGTACCGGCGTACCGCTCAACGATCCCCGGGACGAGACGAAGGTCTGCAGGTTCTACCTGGACGCCCTCAACTTCGACACCGTGCCGTTGGTGTCCTGGGAGATCGACCAGCAGCAGCCGGCCGGCACCAAGGCGCTGTCCGGATCGATCGTGCTGACCGCCGGCACCGGACACACCACCAACCTCTCGGTGCCGGACGGCAGTTACAGGCTGACCTGGAGCTTCGTCGGCCAGACCGGACCGGCCCGGCAGAAGACGTTCACGGTCGACTGCGCGTCCGGCGACCCGTCCTCCCCGGCGCCCAACGCGGCCAACGCGCCCGCCGACCCGCCGGGCAACCAGCAGGGCAGCCAGCCAGGAACTCAGCAGGGCGCCCAGCAGGGCAGCCAGCCCGGTTCCCAGCAGGGCTCCCAGCACGGCAGCCAGCAGGGTGACCCGCCGGCCGCGCACCCGGCCACCCAGCCCAAGCACCAGGGCGACATGCCCAAGGGCGGGATCGCGGCCGGTGTCGGCGGCGCCTCGCAGGGCATGAACCCGGCGGAGATCGCCGTCGGCGGCTCGCTGCTCGTCGGGGCCGCCTGGCTGGTGACTCGCCGACTGCGCCGCTCCCGCCGTTGACGGCACCTCGGCGGACTCCCCGCCACCGCCCGGTCCGTGGCGCCGACCCCCTGGTGGTCGGCGCCACGGCCGTGGCGTTGCTGTTCGGCGCCATGCTGGTGCGCGACGGCCTGTCCGGCTCCCAGCCGCCCCCGCCCGGCGCCGCCGCTTCCGTCCCGTCGCACGACGGCGGGCTCGCCGCGGGCTCCCCCGCACTGGCCCCGTCCGCGCCGCGCCGCCTGCGCATCCCGTCGATCTCCGTGGACGCCACCTTCACCGACCTCGGCCTCGACGCCAAGGGCGCGCTGGAGACCCCGCCGGCCGAACGCGCGAACCTGGTCGGCTGGTACCGCGACGGCGCCGCCCCCGGCGAGGACGGCACCGCCGTGGTCGTCGGCCACGTGGACGACCGTCACGGCCCCGGCGTGCTGTACCGCCTCGGCCTGCTGCGCCCCGGCCTGGCCATCAGCGTCACCCGGGAGGACCGCAAGGTCGTCACCTTCACCATCGACCAGGTGCGTTCCTACCCGAAGACCGCCTTCCCGTCCGAAGAGGTCTACGCGAGCACCGGCCGGGCCGAACTGCGGGTGATCACCTGCGGCGGCCACTACGACCACAAGAACGGCTACGACTCCAACACCGTGGTGTACGCCCACCTGACGTCCAGCAGCCCGGCCCCCGCCTGATGGGCCGGGTCTAGCGTTTGACGTCGCGTCGGGCCGCGCCGGTCAGGAACGCCGCACCGAGCAGGGCCGCCGCCAGGGCCGCGACCAGCAGCGGGTTCGGCCCCGCCGGGTGGCCCGCGTCGCGGACGGCGCCCATGAAATCGATCGGGGCGACGTGGTTGATCAGCAGGTACCACAGCGGCAGGTACAGCGCCTGGAACGGACGGTGGCTGCGGGCAAGCGTGCCGAGCCCGAGGGCCAAGGCCGGGACGAACAGTGCACCGGCGAGCCAGTGGGCGGCCCCCGTCGAGTCGCCCGCGACGAGCATCCGCAGCAGCGGGCCGAGGCCGGCCACCGCCGCCAGTGCCACGCCTGACGCCCATTCGGCCAGCAGGCGCAGGCGAGGCGCGGGGTGGGCGGCGAGCAATTCCTCCAGGCCGTGCTCGACCTGCTGGGTGCCCAGGCGGGACCAGATCAGCACCGGCCAGAGCCACAGCACCGGCAGCAGCAGCCCGGTGGCGAGCGGCAGCGGCACCGCGAGGGCGGCCGCGCCGAGCGCACCGGTGACGGCCCACCAGGTCCACGGCACGCCCTGCACCAGGATCCGGGCCTGCCCGGCCAGCAGCCGCCCGAACGCCCCGGACCGGACCGGCGCGGCCGTGGGCAGCGCACCGAAGGGCGCGGGCGCCGCCATCGGTTCGTCGGCCACCGGTTCGTCGGCCACCGGTTCGTGGGCCACCGGTTCGTCGGCCACCGGCGCCGAGGCCGTCCGGCCGGGGTTGCGGGCCGGGTCGAAGCGGCCGAACCACAGCGCGGGCAGCACCGCCAGCACGGCCGCGCACAGGACGATCACCGGCCGGGTCGCCAGGAAGCCGCCGGTGAAGTGCGCGCCGTCCCAGACGAAGGTGTGCAGCGGTTGCGGCACCTGGGTCAGGCCGAGACTGAACTCACCGTCGCCGACCGCGAGTTGCTGCCGGTCGAGGGCGTCGGTGAGGGACTGCGTCAGCTGCTGCACGCCGATCCCGCCGAGCGGGGCGCCGGCCGACTGCCCGCCGATCGCGAGCACCAGCGACAGCACGAACCAGACCACGTTGCCGAAACCGGCCCGCAGCGGCGGCACCGTCTCGAACAGGACGGCGGCCGCGGCGGTCAGCGCGATCAGCGGCAGGGCGATCAGCACGAACGGGCCGAACAGGGCGAGCGGATCGACGGACCGGTCCTCGCCACGGACGAGTTGCAGGACCAGCGCGGTGCCGGCCAGCACGCCGAGCATCGAGCCGAGCACCAGCAGGTTGGCGAGGAACTTCGCGGCCAGGTAGCCGCCGGCGCGCAGCGGGGTGGCGGCGAGGATCTCGCCGACCCGGCCGGCGGCGTCCCGGGCGATGCCGCCGCGGACCACCCAGAATCCACCGACCGTGAGCCACAGCGCGCCGGCCAGGGCGGTCGCGGTGCCGACCCAGGCGCTGTTGTAGACGCCCCGGTTGCCGCCGACGTCGAGGATCACCCAGTGGCTGTCGGCGGCGGGCACCGCGAGGTAGCCGAGTGCGACGGCGGCCAGCAGTGTCACCGCGTACACGGGCCGGCGGACCCGGTCGCGGAAGTCCCCGGCGGCGAGCCGGACGAGCGCGGTCATCGCAGGGCCTCCGGCCGGGCGGGGGCGCCGTGCACGGCGGCCAGGTAGGCGTCCTCCAGGTCGGGCGGCACGGGCACGGCGCCGGGAGTGGGCGGGTGCCCGGCCAGGACCCGCAGGCGGACGCCGTCGGCGGTGCGCACCGCGCGGCCGACCTGGTGGCGGGCCTGCACGGCGGACACCTGGGAGGGTGCGACCAGCGTCTCCCAGACCTGTCCGTCGAGTTCGCGGAGCAGTTGGTCGGGGGTGCCGCGGCGCAGCAGTCGGCCGTGGGCGAGGACGGCGAGGTCGGCGGCGGCCGCTTCGACGTCGGAGACGATGTGGGTGGACAGCAGCACGATCCGGTCGGCGGCGAGTTCGCCGAGCAGGTTGCGCAGCCGGACGCGTTCCTCGGGGTCGAGTCCGGCGGTCGGCTCGTCCACCACCAGCACCCGGGGGTCGGCGAGCAGTGCCTGGGCGATGCCGACCCGGCGCAGCATGCCGCCGGAGTAGCCGCGCAGTGGGCGGCGGACGGCCTCGGTCAGGTTGACGAGTTCGATCAGCTGGTCGATCCGGGCGCGGGCGGAGCGGGCCGAGAGGCCCTTGGCGGCGGCCAGGTAGGCCAGGAACTCGCGCGCCGTCAGGTTCGGGTAGACGCCGAAATCCTGTGGCAGGTAGCCGAGTTCGCGGCGCACCCGATCGGGCTGGGCGAGTGCGTCGGCGCCCCGGTAGCGGTAGCTGCCGCGGGTGGGGCGGGTGACGGTGGCCAGGATCCGCATCAGCGAGGACTTGCCGGCGCCGTTCGGGCCGAGCAGTCCGGTCAGTCCGGGGCGCAGGGTCAGGGTGAGGTGGTCCAGGGCGCGTTTGCCGCCGCAGTACTCCTTCCCGATGCCGTCGAGTTCGATGGTCAGGTCCGTCATGGGTGGGTCTCCGTGGTGCGCGGGGGCGGTCAGCCCTTGAGGTCGGTGGGGCGGCCGTCGCGGGTGACGGCGACGTTGCGGGGCACTTCCACCCGGAACCTGGCCTCGCAGTCGGCCAGACCGGTGCAGCCGGCGTGCAGGTCGAGGGTGCCGTCCTCCAGCGTCCAGCTGAGCTTCTTGCCGCCGACCTGGGCGCCGGTGTCGAACCAGCGGGTGACCTTGACGTCGGTGCGGTCGGCGGGGATCAGGTCGGTGGGGTTGCCGTGCGCCTTGACGTCCAGGGTGGTGCCGGTGAACGCGAAGGTGTGTTCCTCGGGCTCGGCCTCGGAGGCGTCGGCGCAGGCGGTCAGCGGCAGCAGGGCGGCCACCGCGAGGGCGAGCAGGACGGTCTTCGGGTACGGACGTCGGTTCACCGGTTCCTCCGGTCGATTCGGTCGGGTGCAGTGCCGAGCCTCGCCGATCCGGGCGCGCCTGCCATCTGCCGTTCGGCAGATATCCGCCGGGTCTTGGGGTCCGGGCAACGGCCGGTACCGGGTGGCGAGTTCGGCGAGAATGGCGGCCGCCGCCCCGGACCCGGGGCGAGGAGGGGCGGTCATGGCTGGTCGAGGGCCACCCCCGGCTGGGTTTCGGCCTGGGCATCCGCCGCGCGCCCGGCCGCGGCGGGCCCTCGCCCGAGCCGGAGGGCGAGCGCACGCCGTTCCTCGGGATCCTGTGCGAGGACGACCGGTTGCGCGACGCGATCGCCGGCCGGCTCGGCGACAGGCAGTGGGGCGGGTACTGGGCCTGCTGGGAGTACGCCCCGCTCACGCCGCAGCCGGAGGGCGCGGAGTTCCTGCCGCACGCCGCCCGGGAGATCGCCGGGGCGGTCGAGCGGCTCTGGCGCGACCACCTGCCCACCGTCGAGGCGCTGAGCGGATGACCTCACCGCTCGCGTCCGGCCGGTCGCGGGCCGTACTGCCGGGGCTTGGACTCGCGCGGGCAGACCATCCGCCCTGACGCTGGACAGGTGAAGGAGGCGTGAATTCATGATCACCGAAGAACAGATCCGCTCCGTGCTGCACCACCCCGTGCACGACGCCGACGGCAACAGAATCGGCACCGCGGACCACCTTTTCCTCGACGACGCCACCGGCCGGCCGGAGTGGGTCAGCATCAAGACCGGACGGTTCGGGTCCAACCAGTCCTTCGTACCGATCCGCGACGCCGAGATGGTCGGGGACCACCTCCAGGTCCCGTACGGCAAGGACAAGGTCAGACGCGCCCCGAACGTGGACGTGGACAGCGGCGGCCACCTCTCCGAGCAGGAGGAACGCCGGCTGTTCAGCCACTACGGCATCGAATGGGACGATGCCTGGAAGGCGGCCAACGAGCCCGGCGAGGGAGGCTGGGCGCACCGCGACAGCGGGAGCGCGGCCACCACGGGCCGGGCCGGGGGGACGGGTCGGGACGAGACCACCACGGCGGCGACCGCCCCGACCACCCCGACCGCTCCGACCGCCCCGCCCGACACCCCGGCCGCCGGCCGGGACACCTCCACCCGGGTCACCGCCACCAGCGGGGCGGGCACGACCGGCGCCGCGGCCACCGGCGTGGCGGCGACCGGCGGCATGGCGGGTGCCCGGACCACCGAGGCCCGGACGGCTCGGGACGAGACCATGGCCCGGTCCGAGGAGCGGATGCGCGGCCGGACGGGGCAGGACGAGGTGATGACCCGGTCCGAGGAGCGGCTGCACGTCGGTGTCGAGCGGTACGAGACCGGACGCGCCCGGCTGCGCAAATACGTCGTCACCGAGGAGGCGCGGCAGACCGTGCCGATCCGGCACGAGGAGGTCCGGGTCGTGCGCGAGCCGGTCACCGAGGCGAACCGGACCGCCGCGATGACCAGTGAGCCGATCGCGGAGGCCGAGTACGACGTCGTCCTGCACGCAGAGCGCCCGATCGTGCACACCGAGGCCGTGCCGGTCGAGCGGGTGCGGCTGGTGACCGAGGAGCACGTCGAGCAGCGGACCGTCACCGGCGAGGTCCGCAAGGAACGCATCGAGGCCGAGCTGCCCGACGGGACGGCGGCCCGGCGGTCGATGACCGGCGAGGACAAGGGCGGCCCGGCCCCCCGCTGACGGCACCTCGTTCCGGGCCGGGGACCGCGACCGGCCGATCCGGTCGCGGTCCCCGGGCCGTCAGTGGTACACGCCGTAGGAGTCGATCGAGTTGGTGCCGGGCTGCTCCGACGACTCGCAGACGGTGAGCAGCCTGCCCGGGGCCTTGACGAACTCACAGCCGGCGGCGGGACCGGGCGAGTGGCCGTCCGGGCGCGTCAGTGCGCCCTTGACGGTGGGCTGATCGGACTTCAGGTCGTAGGCGATCAGATCCTGGTGGCCGGCGACGCCGCCGGTGGTGTCGCCGTCGGTGACGAACAGCACCTGGTCGGGCGAGATGTCGTCGACCAGACGGTAGATCTTTCCGGCGGGCGTGCGCCAGAGCAGTCTGCCGGTGTTCAGGTCGAGCGCGGCGTAGCCGTGGGTCTGCTGGTACTCGGCGATCAGCAGGTGCTTGTCGGCGACCATCCGGCACCGGCTGTCGAAGTGGAACTTCTCCAGCTCACCGGTGAGTTCGATGAGCTTGCCGGCGCCCTCGTGGGTGAAGGTCTGGATCCAGCGGTGCTCGGAGTCGGTCTCGAACAGCACCGTCACCGGGTCCTCGCCGAGCACCGCCAGGACCTTGCGGCCGTCGGCCGGGTACGAGTCGTTTCCGCCCTTGGTGTCCAGCTGGGAGAAGACCGTCACGCCCTCGCCCGGGCAGTCGCTGGTCATCACGCCGTGGTAGTCGGCGAGCGCGTACCGCTTCGTGCACTCGCCGCTGTGCGGAGCCGGCCGGGGCAGCGGGAGGGTGGTGCCGAGGCGGGCGTCGAAGCGGGTGACTCCGGCCTGTCCGAGGTCCGCTGTGATCATGTTGTCGTTGGCGGTGAGGATCGGCGTGGAGCTCTTGACGCCGCCGGCCAGGTTCTTGGACCACAGCACGGTGCCCGCGTTGGTGTCCACCGCCGCGATCACCGAGCAGTCGCCGCCGCCCGCGTCGTACGCGACGGCGCCCAGCCCGTTGGCGGTCGCCCGCCAGGACATCGCGCACGGCCGGCCCACGTGGTCCGGCGGCTTCAGCGTCCACTTCGGGGCGCCGGTGGCCCCGTCGAAGCCGCGCACCCCGCCGCCGTCGGCGAACACCACGGTCTGGTTGACGGCCCACAGGCCCGGCAGTCCGGTGAGCCCGGTCCCGCTCGGCTGCGTGCGCGGCACGCTCTGCTCCCAGTCCCGGGTCAGCGTGTTGCCCGGCTCCCGGACCCTGGTCGCGGCCGCGTCGCCGCCCTGGTGCCGGAAGTACACGAAACCCCCGACGCCGAGCAGCCCCAGCACCACCACGACCGCCACCACGGCGATCGCCACCGCCGCGCCCCGTCCGCGCGGAGCGGACCCAACCGGCGGCCCGGGCGGGCCGGGTGGCACGGGCGGGCCGGATGGCACGGGCGGGCCGGATGGCCGGCCCCAGCCGGGCGGCGGCGGATAACTGGCGGGCGGCGACGGGTAGTTGACTCCGGGCGGTGGGGGCGGCGGTGCCGGGTAGCCCCCCGCCGGGGGTTGTGGTCCCCAGGGCGGAGGTGGTGCCGCCCCGCCAAAGCCTTCGCCTGCGCCGCCGTTGTTCGTCATGCCCCCGTAGCTTTCTTCGCCGATCCGTCCGGGCGGCGGCACGGTGCGTGTGCCACCGACCGCCGGTAGGGCACGGTAACCAGCCGGTCCGTGACGGGTCGTCAATCCAGGGGTTGACCTTCCCCGGCCCGCTACCGCGCTGGTTGCAGCGCCCCCGTGCGGGTGTCAGGCGGTCGGGTCCCAGAGGCCGCCGGCCTCGCCGCGGGCGAGGTGTTCGGCGTAGACGCCGACCTTCCAGGAGATGACGGAGCGGCACTCCTCGAGTTCCCGGATCCGGGCGTCGACGCGCCGCCGGTGCGCTTCGAGCAGGCCGAGGCGTTCCGCTTCGTTGCCGGGCCCGGAGCGCACCAGCTCGGCGAAGCGCCGGAGTTCGGCCAACGGCATTCCGGATTCCCGGAGTTTGACGCAGATCAGCAGCCACTCGACGTCGAACGCGGTGTATCTGCGACGGCCGCCGGCGGTGCGTCCGACCGGTCCGACCAGCAGGCGTTCGCGCTCGTAGAAGCGCAGCGTGTCGATGCTGAGTCCGGTCCGCTCGGCGACCTCGCCGATGCCGAGCGGCTCCGCAGGGGTCCCGGTGGCTGCCATGGCCGACAGCCTAGGACTTGAGCTGGACCTCGCTCCAGCTCGTAGCGTCCTCGCCATGACCAGTTCTGCCATCACCCGCCCTGCCGTGCCCGCCACCGTTCAGCGGCCGATCGGCTCGCCCTTCTCCGCTGCCAGTACCGCCCAGGACGTGCTGGCCGGCCTCGACCTGTCCGGCACGAACGCCGTCGTCACCGGCGGCTCCTCCGGGCTCGGCCTGGAGACCGCACGTGCGCTGGCCGCCGCCGGGGCCCGGGTCGTCGTCCCGGCCCGACGTCCCGGGCCGGCCCGCGCCGCGCTCGCGGGGGCGGCGGGCTGCGAGGTGGTCCCGATGGACCTGGCCGACCTCGGCAGCGTGCGCGCCGCCGCCGACCGGATCGCCGACGCGCTCCAGAGGATCGACCTGCTGATGGCGGTCGCCGGGGTGATGGCCACCCCCGAGCGGCGCGTCGGGCCGGGCTGGGAGAGCCAGTTGGCCGTCAACCACTTCGGACACTTCGCCCTGGTCTGCGCGCTCTACCCGCGGCTCGCCGCCGCGGACGGCGCGCGCGTCGTGGTCAACAGCTCGGCCGGCCACGCCCTGACCGAATTCCGCTGGCAGGACCCGCACTTCGGTACCGGCTACGACAAGTGGCTGGCCTATGGCCAGGCCAAGACCGCCAACGCCCTGTTCGCCGTCCACCTCGACGCGCTCGGGCGCGGCGACGGTGTCCGGGCCTTCTCGCTCCACCCGGGAAAGATCATCACCGGCCTGCAGCGGGAGATGACCCTCCGCGAACAGATCGACCGCGGCTGGATCGACGAGCAGGGCACGGTGATCGGCGCCGGGTTCAAGACCCCGTCGCAGGGCGCCGCCACCGGCCTGTGGGCCGCCACCTCCCCGCTCCTCGCCGGACACGGCGGCCTGTACCTGGAGGACTGCGAGGTCGCCGGCAGCGCCACCCCGGGAACGCCGATGGACGACGGCGGCGTCCACCCGCACGCCGCCGACCCGGACGCGGCCGCCCGTCTGTGGGAACTCTCCCTCGCCGCGACCGGCGCGCCACCGATCACCCGCTGACGCCCGCCGCCCGCGCCCGGGGGCCTTCGGCACCGGACCTCCGGACGCCGCCGATCACTCGCTGACGCCGCCCGCTCAGGGGCTGTCGCTGCCCGGGGTCACCAGGCCGCTCTCGTAGGCCACCACCACCGCCTGGGCGCGGCTGGTCAGGGCGAGTTTGGACATCACGCGGTTGAGGTGGGTCTTGACGGTGGCGACGGTGACCACCAGGCGGGTGGCGATCTCCTCGTTGGTGAGGCCCTGGGCGACCAGGTGGAGGACGGCGGTCTCGCGGTCGGTCAGGGCTTCGAGGGCGGTGGGGCGCCGGCGGGACGGGTCGGCGCGGCGGGCGAAGGCCTCGACCAGGCGGCGGGTGACGGTGGGGGCGAACAGCAGTTCGCCGCCCGCGATCAACTCGACTGCGGCGAGCAGGCGTTCGGGCGGGGTGTCCTTGAGCAGGAAGCCGCTGGCACCGGCCTTCAGGGCGGCGTAGACGTACTGGTCCAGGTCGAAGACGGTCAGCATGACGACCTTCGGCTTGGGTTCGGCGGCGTCGGCGAGGATGCGTTCGAGCGCGGCGATACCGCTGATGCCGGGCAGCCGGATGTCCATCAGCACCACGTCGGGGCGGCGGCGGGCGGCGAGTTCGACCGCCTCCTCGCCGGTGGCGGCCTCGCCGGCCACCTCCAGTCCGGGTGCGGCGCGCACCAGGGCGGCCAGCCCGGCCCGGATCAGCACCTGGTCGTCCACGATCAGAACGGTCGTCACCCGCACCGTCTCCCCCTGTCGGCGGAACGGCCCTGCGCCGCCCCTAGGGTCTGTCCGGCCGATCTTGTCGGATCAGCGCGCGTCGTCGGGCGCCCGGCTGGGAGTGCCGGCGAACCGTCCTCGTACTGGGTGTACTTGGATGGTTTGCCGGTGCTTCCAGGCGGGATGATCCGGCGGCGCGCGCCCGGCAAGATCGGCCGGACAGACCCTACGCATCGGCCGCCGGAACCGGGAGCGAGAAGGCCACCGCGAACCCGCCGTGCGGCCGGGGGCCGGCCTCCACCGACCCTCCGTAGAGTTTGACGCGCTCACGCATTCCGATCAACCCGAGTCCACCGCCAGGCAGTTGGGTACCGGGGCCGCCACCCGCGCCGTCGTCGGCCACCTCGGCGTCCAGGCGGTCGGGACGGTACCGGAGGGCGACGGTGACCCGGACGGGCGGGCCGGCGTGCTTGATCACGTTGGTCAGCGCCTCCTGGACGACCCGGAACGCGCACAGGTCCACGCCCGGGGCGAGCGGGCGGGGCCGCCCCGTGACGGCGACCTTCACGTCCAGCCCGGCGGCGCGGGCACGTTCGACCAGGTCGTCCAGGCGGTCCAGGCCGGGTGTCGGCGAATAGGGGCCCTCCTCCTCGCCGGACGCCTCGGGGGCGAGCCGCAGCACCTGGAGCAGGCCGCGCATCTCCTCCAGCGCCTCCCGGCTGCTCGCCCCGATCGAGGCCAGTGCCGCCCGCGCGGCGGGCGGGTCGGAGTCGAACACGTAGCCCGCAAGACCGGCCTGCACAGCCAGCGCGGACAGGTGGTGGGCGACCACGTCGTGCAGCTCGCGGGCGATCCGCACCCGCTCCTCGACCACCGCGTGCTGCGCCCGAAGCTCCTGCTCGCTCCTCAACCGCTCGGTCAGCTCGGCCAGTTGGGCGTTGCGCCGGGCCAGGCTCCGGGTGCCGGTGGCGAACAGCCACACCGCGCCCGTCCCGATCAGCGACTGCGCCAGCGACACCTCGACACTCACCCGGGCCGCGAACCCGGCCGCCAGCCACAGGCCCGCCACCACCGCCGCCGCCCCGGCCGCCGACCGGGCCGGGCGGCGCACGATCACGCTGTAGCCGGCCAGCAGCGGCGACCACGGGTTCACCGACGGCTGGTACCCGGCCGCCAGGTACACCAGCAGCCCGGCGGCCGACACCAGCAGCACCGTCCACGGCAGCCGCCGCCGCAGCGCCAGCGGCAGCGTCACCAGCAGGCACAACCCGACCGCCCAGCCGTCGAAGGCCCGCCAGTCCTCGAACCGGTACCGCTCCTGGTACGCCTGCACCGAATAAACGACCGTCACCGCCGCCAGCACCACCGCCAGCACTGTGTCGACCACCAGCGGATCGAGCCGGATCCGCCTCCCACCCATCTGCACACCGGCAGCGTAGACACCCGCCGACCGCGGCACGTCAACCCTGGGGTTGACCCCGGTGCGCACGTGACAGCGCAGGTGGGGGATCGTTGGAGTTCGCACGAACGACTTTTCCGCGGGCCCGGCCCGGCCCCGGAGCACGAGAACGACGAAGGAGACCCCATGATCTTCATCGCGGTGAAGTTCACCGTCCGCCCCGAGCGCAGCGACCAGTGGCTGGACCTGGTCGCCGACTTCACGGCCGCCACCCGCAACGAGCCCGGCAACCTGTTCTTCGAGTGGTCGCGCAGCGTCGAGGAGCCGCACCAGTTCGTCCTGCTGGAGGCCTTCGCCGACGACGAGGCCGGCGCGCAGCACGTCAACTCCGCGCACTTCAAGGACGCCATGGAGAAGATGGCCGGCGCGGTCGCCACCACCCCGGAGATCGTCAACGTCAAGGTCCCCGGCAGCGGCTGGTCCGAGATGGCCGAGCTGCGCCCCACCAACTGACCTTGCCCGGCCCGGTTTTCGGGCACCGGTGCAGGAACGGCCCGTGGCCGCCGGCCGTCTCGGGCGCCGCCGGCAGGATCCGGATGATGGGGATTCGCGCCGGGGGTGCCCGGGACGCCGGGGAGATCGCCCGGCCCCACGTCGAGCCGGGAGCACGCGCATGCGGGGCCGATGCGCGGCGAGTGCCTGTCGGGGCCGCTGGAGCCGAGCAACTCGGCTTGTGACAGCGAAGATTGACGGATCGCTTCCACCTGGCGCCGGTGGAGAACGGGGCGGCGACGTACGTCATGCCGCGCAGCGTGCGCGAGGCGGTGAGCCGGGCGGAGGCACGGTCGGGTTTCTCGGCGGGCGCCGTCGGCAGGATCGGCCCGTGGCCGGCGGCCGTCACCGTTCGCCGCCCGATCACGGCCCGTGCCGCGCGTGGTGGCCGGGCGCTCCGTGGTGGTGCGCCCGGCCCGGGGCGGGCGGGGTGTCCGGCGCGTCCCGGTCAGCCGGCCTCGCGGCGGGCGGGGCCCTGGGCGGTGGCCGCGCGCAGCAGCGCGGCGACCGTGCGGCGGACGGCGGTGCGGCGGGTGGTGGCGGCCCGGAGCAGCCGGGCGTCCACGCAGAGGATCTCGGCCAGCAGCCGCAGGCCCGGGTCGGGCGCCGACAGGCGGGCCGGCACGGGCGGCTCGAACTCCTCGTCCAGTTCCCGTAGTTCGTCCGGTCCGTACTGCTCCGGGTTGCCCAGCAGGGCCAGCCAGCCGAGGTACAGCGCCCGGTGGTCGCCGGCCGCCAGGCCCGCCCGGACGCCGGCCAGCCGCTCCAGCGGGTGGTCCGCCCTGGCGCCGCGTCCGGCGAAGTCGGTGCGGAACGCGATCAGGCCGTGTTCGCCGACCGTCCACGCCTCGGCGCCGTACTGCTGGGCGAGCTCCGGCGGAACGCCGCCGCCGGGCAGCCGGAGGATCACCTCGCGGGTGCCCCAGGGCGAGGCGGCGAGGTGGATGTCGAAGTGGCGTTCCATCAGCCGCCTGGGGTCGGTGCGGAACACCCCGATCGCGGTGCTGGTGAGCAGCGCCTCCCCCGCCGGGCCTTCGACGGGACGGGCGTCGTCAACGGTGAAGAACCGGTACGTCATGCCTTGCTGCCTCGCCTCGGTGCGGGAGCGGTCGCCGGGGCGCGCGCCGGTGCCGCGGTCGGTTCCCGGTGTCACAGCTGCGCGACGCCGTCGAGCAGCCGGCCGATTTCGGCGTCGGTGTTGTAGTAGTGCACCGAGGCGCGGACCACCTCGAGCGGCTTCTGCGCGCGGGTGTCGAACCTGGCGGCGGACGGCCGGGACACCATGGCGGTCACTCCGGCGGCCCGCAGGCCGTCCACCAGGTGCTGGGCGTCGCGGCCGTCCTTGGTGAAGGTGACGATGCCGCTGCGGACCTGCCCCCGGTCGTGCACCCGGACGCCGTCGAGCCCGGACAGGCCCGCGCGCAGCCGGTCGGCCAGGGTGTCGATGCGCTCCCGGATCGGGTCGAGGCCGAGGTCGAGGGCTTCGTCCACGGCCGCGCCGAGGCCGAGCAGGTCGGCGTAGCCGCGCTCCCAGCTCTCGAAGCGGCGGGCGTCGGGGCGGATCTCGAAGGTGTCGGGGCCGGTCCAGGTGGCGGCGTGCAGGTCGAGCACCGGCGGGTCGAGGCTGGTCACCACGTCCCGGTCGACGTACAGGAAGCCGGTGCCGCGCGGGCCGCGCAGGTACTTGCGGCCGGCGGCGGACAGCAGGTGGCAGCCGATCTCCCGGACATCCAGCGGGAGTTGGCCGGCCGACTGGCAGGCGTCCAGCAGGTAGAGCGCGCCGGCCCGGCGGGCCAGCGCGCCGATCTCGGCGGCGGGCTGCACCAGGCCGTCGTAGGTCGGCACGTGGTTGACGGCGACCAGCCGGACGCCGCCCTGGTCGAGCATCTCGGCGAGGGCGTCGAGATCGACCTGCCCGTGCTTGTCGTCGGGGATCGGTTCGACGGAGACGCCGAAGCGCTGCTTGGCCTGAAGGAACGCCAGGCCGTTGGACGGGTATTCGCTGCGCGAGGTGAGGATGCGATCGCCGGGGCGGAACGCGATGGCGTAGAACGCCATGTCCCAGGCCCGGGTGGCGCTGTCCACCAGGGCGATCTCCTCGGGCCGGGCGTTCAGCAGGCGGGCCACCGAGGCGTACACCGCCTCCACCCGCTCGCTCTCCCGCTCGGCCGCCGCGTAGCCGCCGATGCGGTTCTCCAGTATCAGGTGGTCGATGACGGTGTTGGTGACGCGCTCGGTGCGCAGCGCGGACCCCGCGTTGTCGAAGAACGCGGTCTCGGTACAGCCCGGCGTCCGTGCCCGCAGGTGCGTGATGTCCATGGTGCCAACTCTCGTTCGGGCGGGCGCGGTCGCCCACCGCCGCGCTACTCCTACCCCGCGCACGGCGGCGGGCATGCCTGGCTCGGTGCCCGCCCCGTCGGGCCGGCGGGGCGTCAGGCGCCGGTCGGGAAGTGGCAGGCGGCTGTGTGGTCCACGCCGGGGGCGGCAGGGGTGGGGGGCGGCGGTTCGGTGGCGCAGCGGGTGCGCCGGTCGGGGGTGAGGGCGGCGTGGACGGGGCAGCGGGCGCGGAAGGGGCAGCCGAGGTGGCGTTCGGCGGGGGACGGCGGGTCGCCGGCCAGCAGCAGCCGGGGGCGGGCGCGTTCGGCGGCCGGGTCGGGCAGCGGGACGGCGGCGAGCAGGGCGCGGGTGTAGGGGTGGCGGGGCTCGGCGAAGACCCGTTCCACGGTGCCGGTCTCGACGGTGCGGCCGAGGTACATGACGCTGACCCGGTCGGCCAGGTGCCGTACCACGGACAGGTCGTGGGAGACGAACAGGTAGGCGAGGCCGAGTTCGGCCTTCAGTTGCTGGAGCAGGTTGAGCACCCCGGCCTGCACGGAGACGTCGAGCGCGGAGACCGGCTCGTCGAGGACCAGCAGGTCCGGGCGGACGGCGAGGGCGCGGGCGATGGAGATGCGCTGGCGCTGGCCGCCGGAGAACTCGTGCGGGTAGCGGTCGGCGTGGGCCGGGTCCAGGCCGACCTGGCGCAGCAGTTCGGGGATCCGGCGGCGGGCCTCGGCGGCGGGGGTGTGCTGGGCGAGCAGGGGTTCGGCGATCACGTCGCCGACCGGCATCCGCGGGTCGAGGGAGGCGGCCGGGTCCTGGAAGACGATCTGGACGCGGGCCCGCAGGCGGTGTGCGGCGGCCCGGTCGAGGTGGGCGGTGTCCTGGCCGAGCAGGTCGATCCGCCCGCCCTGCGGGGCGGCCAGACGGAGGATCTCGTACAGGGTGGTGGACTTGCCGGAGCCGGACTCGCCGACCAGGCCGAGGGTCTCACCGCGCCGGATGTCCAGATCGACGCCGTCCACGGCGAAGGTCTCGCCGGTCCGGCGGCGCAGCAGGGTGCCGCGGTAGCGGGGGAAGCTGCGGGTGAGGCCGGTGACGGTCAGTACGCTCTCGCGTTCCTCGCGCGGCCGGGGTTCGGCGGCGGGCACCGCGGGGACGGGGTAGACCTCGGCGGGGGCGGGCCGGGTGGCGGCGAGGTGCTCGGCGCGCACGCACGCGGCCAGGTGTGCGCCGTCGCCCGCGAGTGGTGGTTCGGCGGTGCGGCAGCGGTCCTCGACCAGCGGGCAGCGGTCGGCGAACGGGCAGCCGGGGCCGCGCAGTTCACCGGCGGCGGGCGGGCGGCCGGGGATCGGGACGAGTGGTCCGCCGCGGCCGTCGAGGCGGGGGACGGCGCCGATCAGGCCGAGCGTGTACGGGTGCCGGGGCGCGGTGAACAGCTCGTCCACCGGGGCGGTTTCGACGATCCGTCCGGCGTACATGACGGCGACCCGGTCGGCGCTGCCGGCGATCACGCCGAGGTCGTGGCTGACCAGGACGAGGGCGGCGCCGGTCTCCCGCTGGGCGGTGCGCAGCACGTCCAGCACCTGGGCCTGGATGGTGACGTCGAGGGCGGTGGTGGGTTCGTCGGCGAGCAGGATGTCGGGGTCGTTGGCGACGGCCATGGCGATCATCGCGCGTTGCCGCATGCCGCCGGAGAACTCGTGCGGGAAGGCGTCCAGGGCGCGGGCCGGGTCGGGGATGCCGACCAGGTCGAGCAGGTCGGCGGCGCGTTTGCGGGCGGCGGCCCGGCCGACGGCCTGGTGGACCCGGACGGCCTCGGCGATCTGGTCGCCGATCCGGTAGACGGGGGTGAACGCGGACAGCGGGTCCTGGAAGACCATGGCGATCCGCCGGCCGCGGATCTCCGCGAGCTGCCGGGCGGGCAGCCCGACCAGTTCGCGGCCGTCGAGCCGGACCGAGCCGCCGATCCGGGCGGTGCCGGGCAGCAGGCCGAGCACGGCGAGCGCGGTGACGGACTTGCCGGAGCCGGACTCGCCGACCAGGCCGAGGGTCTCACCGCGCCGCAGGTCGAGATCGACGCCGCGGACCGCCGGGTGGTCCCCGAAGTCGACGGTGAGGTTGCGGACGGCGAGCAGGTCGGGGGTCACGGGGTGCTCCGGCGCGAGGGGGTGACGGTCTTGCGGTTCTGTGCCCGGCGGGAGGGCCGGCGTCCGGCCGCGGCGGTGGGGTCGAGGGCGTCGCGCAGGCCGTCGCCGACCAGGTTGACGGCCAGCACGAACAGCACCAGCAGGCCGGCGGCGAAGTAGAACAGCCAGGGGAAGACGGGGGCGTCGCCCGCGCCGGCCGCCAGCAGGGTGCCGAGCGAGACGTCGGGCGGGCGCACACCGAAACCGAAGTAGGAGAGCGCGGCCTCGCTCATCACGGCGCCGCCGACGGTGATGGTGGCGTCGATGATCAGGAAGGAGGAGACGTTCGGCAGGATGTGCCGCCAGATGATCCGGAACGGCCCGACGCCCATGAACCGGGCGGCGGCGACGAATTCGCGCTCGCGCAGGGAGCGCGTCATCGAGCGGATCACCCGGGCGGTGATCATCCAGTTGAAGACGGCGAGCAGCAGCACGAACGCGATCCAGCCGCTGCCGCGCAGCCGGGGCGAGATCACCGCGATCACCAGGAACGCCGGGAAGATCAGCATCAGATCGACCAGGAAGGTCAGCAGCCGGTCCGTCCAGCCGCCGAAGTACCCGGCGCAGGCTCCGACCAGCGAGGCCAGAGCGGTGGAGAGCACCGCCACCAGCAGGCCGATCACCAAGGACTTCTGGAGGCCTCGGACGGTCTGCGCGAACACGTCCTGGCCGAGGCCGTTGGTGCCGAACCAGTGCTGCGGGGACGGGGGTTGGCGCAGCGCGGTGTAGTCGGGGGTGGCGTAGTCCCAGGGCGTCAGGTACGGCCCGAGAAAGGCCAGCAGGAACAGCAGCGCCAGCACCACCAGCCCGAGGACCGCTCCGCGAGAGGCTGCGAGCCGCCGGGCCGCCAGCCGGAGCCGGCCTGCGGGTGCGGCACCGGAGGTGGTTTCGGCGGTCACCGGGCCGGTGCCCGGGACGGACTCGGCGCTCATGCCGTCCTCACTCTGGGGTCGAGGGCGGCGTGCAGCGCGTCGGCGAGGAAGCCGGCGGCGAGGACGACCACGGCGGCGAAGAGGTTGACCGCGACGACCGAGTTGACGTCCTGTTCGTTGACGGCCTGGATGAACCACTCGCCCATGCCGTGCCAGCCGAAGATGGTCTCGGTGAAGGCGGCGCCGGTGAACAGGCCGAGGAAGGCGTAGGCGAACATCGTGGTCATCGGGATGATCGCGGTCCGCAGGCCGTGTTTGAGCAGGGCCCGGCCGCGGGTGAGTCCCTTGGCCTCGGCGGTGCGCAGGTAGTCCGCGCCGAGCACGTCGAGCATGGTGGAGCGCTGGTAGCGGCTGTAGGTGGCCAGGCCGCCGAGGGCCAGCGAGAGGGTGGGCAGCAGCAGGTGCAGGCCCCAGTCGGCGAGGTGGGTGCCGAGGCCGCCCGCCAGGTTGGGCGTCTCGTAGCCGGTGAACGGGATGACGTCGTGGCCGGCGGCGTTCTTCGCGGCGATGGCGCCGTTCTTGAGCAGCAGGGCGAGCAGGAACACCGGGGTGGAGAGCAGCACGAAGGACAGCACGGTGAGCGCCCGGTCGGAGAGCCGGTACTGCCGTACCGCGCTCCACGCGCCGGCGGCCACGCCGAGCAGCATGCCGAGCACGCTGCCGATCAGCAGCAGTCGCAGCGAGACCCAGATCCGGCGGCCGAACTCCTCGTTGACGGAGGTGTCGTGGATGGTGCGGCCGAGGTCGGCGTGCAGCAGGACACCGTCCGCCCAGGTGGCGAAGCGTTCGACCACGGGGGTGTGGTCGTTGAGGTTGAGCGCGGTCAACTGCCGGTCCACCGCGGCGGCGGAGGGTCGCGGCTGCTTGGCCTCGAAGTAGGCGCGCGGGCCGAGCGCGCTGCCGGTCAGCGCGTAGGCCAGGAACACCGCGGCGGTCAGCAGGACGACGTAGTAGCCGAGCCGCCTGGCCAGGTAACCCGTCACGGAGCCCCTCCGGCCTGGTTCGCACACCTGCGGAACATGGTCATTTGCCTTCGCTAGTACGGACTTTGACGCACTTTTGCGCAGCAGTTGTACGCCACGCCCGACCGGCCCGTCCAGGGTCGATCGCGTCGGCGGTTCGTCCGGTCCGGCGAACCCGCTGGTCACAGCTGATCAGACGGGTACGGACGGGGTGTTGCGGCGGTGTTTCACTCCGTTTCGTTTCGATCAGTTCCGCGCATCACCCTGGTGGGGGCAGCTGATGGGCTGTTACGTTCGGCCCGCCGGTATCGATTTGGCTGCCCACGATCAAGCGCCGCCACACCTGACGACGGCCACTGGCTCTTCGAAACCCTCCGAAGCCCCCCGAAGACCCCCGAAGACCCCGCGAACCCCCCGAACCCTCCGAAAGCCGAGGACTCCGCCGATGGACACATCGCCCGCCACCCGTCGAATCGGCCGCGCCGCTGCCGCCGCTCTCGCCGCGCTCCTGGCCGCGACCGCCTGCAGCAGCAGCCAGGGCGGCTCGGCGGACGGCGCCACCAAGACCGTGGTACCGACCGTGGACGCCGAGGACAACAACCCGCAGCCGCTGGAGAACATCAGAGACGGCGGCGAGCTGCGCGAACCACTCCAGCAGTGGATCACCCAGTGGAACCCGTACCAGGTCGACGGCACCTACGGCGACGCGGTCGAGATCATGGGCTACCTGGAGGCCAAGCTCTTCCGCTCCGACGCCCAGGGCGTCTACCACCCCGTCCCCGAGTACCTGGTCTCCGCGCAGGTCACCTCCACCTCGCCGCAGGTGGTGACGTACAAGCTCAACCCGAAGGCGGTCTGGTCCGACGGAACGGCAATCGGCTACCGGGACTTCGAGGCGGTCTGGAAGTCCTCCAACGGCAAGGACCAGGCGTTCAACCTGGCCGACTCCTCCGGCTACGAGCAGATCTCCGCCGTCGAGCAGGGCGCCGACGCCAGCGAGGTCAAGGTGACCTTCTCGGAGCCGTACGCCGACTGGCAGAGCCTGTTCAGCCCGCTGCTGCCGGCCTCCGGGATCTCCACCCCGCAGGCCTTCAACGAGGGCTGGATCGAGAAGGTCCCGGTCTACGGCGGCCCGTTCGTCCTGGCGAACGCCGACAAGACCGCGCAGACCATCACCCTGACGCCCAACCCCCGCTGGTGGGGCCCGAAGCCGAAGCTGGACCGGATCACCTTCCGGGTCCTCGACGCCGCCGCGATCACCCAGTCCTACCTCAACAACGAGATCGACTTCGCCTCGGCCGGCACCGCCGCCTCCTACGGCCAGCTCAAGGACGCCAAGGACTCGGTGATCCGCACCGGCACCCCCTGGGACGAGGTGCACATCTCCTTCGGCGGCAACGGCGCGCTCGCCGACCAGAAGGTCCGCCAGGCGCTCGGCAAGGCGCTGGACCGGGCATCGCTGATCAAGGTCGCCAACAAGGGCGTGCCCGTGGAGTTCAAGCCGCTCGACAACCACCTGTTCATGACCAACCAGAGCGGCTACCGGGCCAACGCCGGCGACTGGGTGACCTACGACCCGGCGACCGCCAAGAAGTGGCTGGACGAGGCGGGTTGGAAGGACTCCGGCGGCACCCGCAGCAAGGACGGGCAGCCACTGGAGCTGCACTACGTGATGAGCGACGGCTCCACCCAGGCGCAGGCCGACCTGGCCACCGCCACCCAGAACATGCTCCAGCAGGTCGGCGTCAAGCTCACCATCGACAAGGTGCCCAGCAAGGAGTACTTCTCCAAGTACATCGACCAGGGCAAGTTCGACCTGGCCAGCTGGCGCAACACCGGCTCCTTCCCGCTCTCCAAGACGGTGCCGATCTTCCGCGCCCCGCAGGGCGACAACGTGTTCGGCAACTACTCGAAGCTGAGCACCCCCGAGATCGACGGCCTGCTGCGCAAGGCCGCCGCCACCCTCGACCCGGCGAAGGCCGCCGAGCTCTACAACCAGGCCGATGTGAAGATCTGGGAACTCGGCCACACCGTCGAGCTCTACCAGCGCCCCAGCATCGTCGCCGTCCGCAAGGGCCTGGCCAACTACGGCGCCGGAAGCCTCGCCGACACCGTGATCACCTCGGTCGGCTGGCAGAAGTAGCTCCGCCGTTGACGCCCCGCCACGCGCTGCGACGGGGCGTCACTTTTCCTGCTACCGGCGGTGCTTGAAGTCCTCCAGGGCCTGTCGGACGGTCTCCGTCATGGCCTGGCTCCCCACGTGCCCGGAGTCGTCGAAGATGTGCAGCTTCGCGTCCGGCCAGGCCTTCGCCAGCTCCCACGCGGTCTGCGCCGGGCAGCCCATGTCGTACCGGCCGTGCACCAGCACGCCCGGGATGCCCGCCAACTTGTGTGCATTGCGCAGCAGTTGGTCCTCCTCCAGCCACGCGCCGTTGCTGAAGAAGTGCGAGCAGATCCGGACGAAGGCGATCCGGTCGTCCATCTCACGGTTGCTGTACATCCCGGGGATTCCGTTCGGCTCCCCCTCGATGACCGCGTCCTCCCAGGCCAGCCACTCGTTCGCGGCCTTCTCCCGGACCGCCCGGTCCGGGTGCTCCATCAGCCGCGCGTACGCCGCGAGCAACTGGTAGACGTCACCGCCGCGTTCACTCTCCGGGACGCCGTCACGGAACCGGTCCCACGCCTCGGGCCGGAACCCGCCGACGCCCCGGTACAGCCAGTCGGTCTCGGCGCGGCGGGTGGTGGTGACCGCCTGGATGACGATCTCGCCGACCCGCTCCGGGTGCTGCTGCGCGTACGCCAGGATCAGCGTCGATCCCCAGGACGCGCCGTCCAGCAACCATCGCTCCACACCGAGGTGTTCACGCAGCCGCTCGATGTCGTCGATCAGGTGCTGCGTGGTGTTCAGCGCCATGTCCGCCGCCGGGTCACTGGCGTGCGGGGTACTGAGCCCGCAGTTGCGCTGGTCGTACCGGATCACCCGGTAGCACTCCGGATCCCACGCCCGGGTCGGCCGCTTCGGAAACCCCGCCCCGGGCCCGCCGTGCACGTACAGCGCGGGCTTGCCCTCGGGGTTGCCGAGCTGCTCGTAGTAGATGCGGTTGCCGTCTCCGGTGTCCAGGAAACCACTGTCGTAGGGGTGCATCGGCTCGTAGAGATCAACCATGACCGTCGATCCTAGGACGTGGACCGCCCGCACCGCTCAGCTTTTCTGACCTGCCGTCAATCCGCCCGGGCAAGCAGTACTTCACCCACAGCAGAACGCCGCTCCCTTCCCCTCGCGCGCGGGATGTCTACGCTGAAGAGGTGAGCACTCAAGGCCAGAACGAAGCCCGTGTCATCCCGCTGCGCCCGCAGGGCGGGGCGGCCAAGCAGCCGCCGGCGCCGAAGGAACCGCTGTGGCGCGATGTGGTGGGCGGTGTGCTGCGGCGTGAACGGCTCGCCCAGCAGCGGACGTTGAAGGACGTCTCGGAGGCGGCCCGGATCTCCATGCCGTACCTGTCGGAGCTGGAGCGCGGCCGCAAGGAGGCCTCCTCCGAGGTGCTCGCGGCGGCCGCCCATGCGCTGGGGCTCGGGCTCGGCGATCTGCTGTCGCTCGCCCAGGACGACCTCGTCCGCTACTCGCAGATCCGCCGCGCCGCGCCGGCCACTCCGTACAACGGGCTGTGCCTGGCTGCCTGATGAAACGCGGGTGGGTGCGAAGCCGGGGGCGGGAGGTACCCCCCGTGCCCCGGTTTCGCACCCCTCGCACCCGCTCGCACCCGCTCGCACCCGCTCGCGCCCCTGATGTGCATTCACCTGGGTCAGACTGGAAGCAACCGCCGGCTCAGCACCTCGTCGGCCAGGCCGTAGGCAACGGCCTCCTCCGCGGTGAACACCTTGTCGCGGTCCATGTCCGCGCGCAGCGTCGCCGGGTCGTGGTGGGTGTGCCGGGCGAGCACCTCCTCGACCTGCGAGCGGATCCGCAGCATCTCCTTCGCTGCCAGGCTCAGGTCCGAGACCGTCCCCTGCCGCCCACCGCTGGCCGGCTGGCCGAGCAGCACCCGGGAGTGCTGGAGCACGAACCGCCGCCCCGGGTCGCCGCCGGCCAGCAGCACAGCCGCCGTGGACGCCGCCTGGCCGACACAGAACGTCGAGATCGGCGACTGCACGAAGGTCATGGTGTCGTAGATCGCCATCAGCGAAGTGAACGATCCACCGGGCGAGTTGAGGTAGATCGCGATCTCCTCCCCCGGGCTCGCCGACTCCAGGTGCAGCAGCTGCGCGATCACCACGTTGGCCACGCCGTCGTCGATCTCGGTGCCGAGGAAGATGATCCGCTCGTTCAGCAGCCGGCTGAACACGTCGTAGGAGCGCTCGCCCTGAGCGGTCCGCTCGATGACGTAGGGAACCGTGTACGAGCCCATGTCACAGCCCCATCCGTCGGCGGTTCGCGGCCGGGCGGATGTCGGCCAGCGACTCCACCACCTGGTCCACCATCCCGTACTCCAGGGCCTGTTCGGCCGTGAACCAGCGGTCCCGGTCGCCGTCCCGGGCGATGGTCTCCTCGCTCTGGCCGGTGTGCGCGGCGGTGATCCGCTCGATCGCCTGCTTGGTGAACTCGAGGTTCTCCGCCTGGATCGCGATGTCCGAGGCGGTGCCGCCGATGCCCGCCGACGGCTGGTGCATCATGATCCGCGCGTTCGGCAGCGCGAAACGCTTGCCGGCGGCGCCCACCGTCAGCAGGAACTGCCCCATGCTGGCGGCGAAGCCCATCGCCAGCGTCGAGACGTCGTTCGGGATCAGCCGCATGGTGTCGTAGATCGCCAGGCCCGCCGTCACCGACCCGCCCGGGCTGTTGATGTACAGGCTGATGTCGGTGCGCGGGTCCTCCGCCGAGAGCAGCAGCAGCTGCGCGCACACCCGGTTCGCCAACACCTCGTCAACCTGGGTGCCGAGCAGGATGATCCGCTGCGCGAGGAGCTGCGCCGCGAGGTGGTCGTCGAAGCGGCTGGGCGGCGTGTCGCCGTCCTCCGCGCGGGGTTGGAGCGAACTCATCGGGGTCTCCTCGTCGGGGCCGGAGTACGTCGTTCACTCCACTGTTCACCCCGCACGGCCCCCGGCAGACGCTTCTCTGCCCGCCGCAGATTCGCCGACGGCAGAGCCCGCCGGCTCAGACCCCGGGGGCAGGGCGCACCGTGATCCCGTTGCGCTCCAACAGCGCCGCCGTCACCCCGTCGCCCGGCACCAGCACACCCGCGAACGAGCCGTCGTACACCGCGCCCCGGCCGCAGGACGGACTCCTGGGCATCAGCACCGCCTCCGTGCACCCGGCCCGCTGCGCCGCGACCAGCGCCCGCTCGGCCCCCGCCACGAACTCCGCCGTCACATCCTGCCCGCCGTCGTCCACCACCCGCGCGGTCCCGTCCAGCACGTCGTACCCGTCGCCCCCGATCAGCTCTGCCGGGGGCCGAGGGGTGGGCAGCCCGCCCGCCACCTCGGGGCAGAACGGCACCGCCCGCCGCCCGTCCAGGAGCTCCGCGAGCGCGGGCGACGCCTTGTCCCGCCCGTCGAACCGGCACGGCACCCCACGCAGACACGCACTGACCAAAATCGCTTCCACCCACCCAGGCTACCGGCCCCCACCCCCACCCGACCCCGCCCCTGACCTGCCGGAACCTTCAACCGGCCACCCGCCGCACTGGCGGGCCGTCAGGCCTTGCCGGTGGTGGCGACGGCTGTCAGGCCGCCTTCGGTGGGGCCGTAGACGCGGCCGCCTCCGGCCCAGAGGGGGACGGTGAGGGAGATGGTGGGGGCCTGGAAGTCGTAGGTCCAGCGGGCGGTGCCGGTGGCGGGGTCGAGGGCCCAGGTCTTGCCGTGGAGCCAGAGGTAGAGGGTGTCGTCGGCGAACTGGGCGCCGAGGTTGGTGACGAGGGCGCCGGCGGGGAGGGTGCCGGCCCAGCAGACGGTGCCGTCGGTCGCGTTCAGGGCCTGCACCCTGAGGGTGAGGGTCTTGTAGTCGATGCCAGCGGCGAAGACGGTCGATCCGTCGGTGTTCGCCACGACCGCCTGGTAGGTCATGGTGGCGTCGGTCTTCCACGCCACCGTCCCGTCGGCCGGGTTGAGGGCGTAGACGCGGTCGGCGAGGTAGAGCAGGTGGTCGCCGGCCGAGGTGTGCGGGCCGTCGGTGAAGGTCTGGAAGAGGGCTGCCGTGCTGGGGGTGGTACCGGGCGGGCTCTGGTGCCAGGCGGAGATGCCGGCGTCCTGGGTGTCGAGGCCGGACAGGGTGGACGTGCCGTTGGACATCTCGGTCCGCTCCCAGAGCAGGTGGGTGCCGGTGGTGGGGACGGCGAGGCGGCCGCTGCCGAAACCGGAGGTCGGATATCGCTGCTCCCAGCGCCTCGTGCGGGTGGCGGTGTCCACCGCCCACACGAACATCGTCTGGCCCGCGACCCCGACGGCCGAGCCGTTGCCCTGGACGTAGAGGGTGCCGTCCAGGACGCCGCAGACCGCGCCGACGGTGGCGCGCATCGCGGCGTCGGTGTACGTCCACGCGGTTTCGCCGGAGGCCAGGTCGATCGCCTTGAGGGAGGTGCGCATGCTGAAGTTCGGAGGCGCGCTCTGCTCCCAAGTGAGGTAGTAGCCCTTGCCGTTGGCGGCGACGACCTGCCCGAGTGTCGGGGCCGGCATGCTGCCCTGGGCGGTCTTCGGCGCCCAGCGGGGCTTGCCGTCGCGGTCGAACCCGCGAATGGCCTTGGCGTCAACGGTGAGGATGCTCTCGCCGTCACCGACGATCTGGGTGAGCTGTTCGGACACGGGCACCGTCCACAGCGCGGTGGCGATGTTGGTGGTGTCCAGCGAGCGTTCCGGGTTGGTGAGGTCGGGCGCCGGTGCCGAACCGCCTTTCGCGGTGGCCGACTTGTCGGCGGTTCGGCCCATCGTCAGGTACACCGCCGTCCCGCCGCCGGCCAGCGCGACCGCTCCGCCGGCCAGCCCGTACAGCAAGGTCCGCCGCGTGGGACGCTTCGACTCCGGCTCGGCGGGCGGCAGTTCCATCGTGGGCGGAAGCGGCGGCGGTGGCAGCGTGGGCGCCAGGACGGCCGCCGAGCGCTCGACGGCGGCGAGCAGCGTGGGGTGCAGCCAGGCCCCGGGAGGCAGCGGTTCGAGCCGCTGGGAGTCGACGAGTTGGCGGGGTGTCGGCCGGTCGGCCGGGTCCTTGGCGAGGCAGGCGGCGACCAGTAGCCGCAGCCCGGCCGGGACGCCGCTCAAGTCGGGTTCCTCGGCCGCGACCCGGCGGACCACCTCGATGGGATGGCCGCCGCCGAACGGGCCCGCGCCGGTGGCGGCGTGCACCAGGGTCGAGCCGAGCGAGAAGACGTCGGCGGCGGGGCCGGCCGGGCGGGCGAGGGCCTGTTCGGGCGACAGGAAGGAGGGGGTGCCGAGGATGACACCGTCGGCGGTGAGCACGCTGTCGTCGGCGGCGCGGGCGATGCCGAAGTCGATGACGTGCGGGCCGTCGAGGGCGAGCAGGACGTTGCTGGGCTTGATGTCGCGGTGGACGAGTCCGGCGGCATGGATGGCGGCGAGTTCCTCGGCGATCCCGGCGGCAAGGATGCGCAGCACGGACTCGGGGAACGGCCCGACCAGGCGGACGGCCTCGTCGAGCGGGATGCCGGGGATGTACGCGGTGGCGAGCCAGGGCAGCGGCGCGTCCGGGTCGGCGTCCACGACGGGGGCGGTGAACGCGGAGGACGCGGTGCGGGCGGCCGAGACCTCACGCCGGAAGCGGGCCCGGAACCGCTGGTCGTCGGCGAGTTCGGGCCGGATCAGCTTGATCGCGACGGTCCGGCCACCGGCCGACCGGCCGAGGTAGACGGCGCCCATCCCACCCGCGCCGAGTCGGCCGAGCAGCAGGTAGGGGCCGACGTGCGCGGGGTCGGTGGGTGCGAGCGGGTGCATCGTCGTCAACTCGCTTTCGCAGATGGGTCGGTGAGGATCGACGGGCTCGGGGTAGCGAGGCACGGGCGTCGGGCGCCGGGCGTCCGGATCACGGTCAGGGGGCTGCTCGGGGCGAGTGGGTGCATCGTCGTCAACTCGCCTTCACAGGAAGGGTAGTGAGGATCGAGGGATGCGAGACGGCGAGGCGACGGGCGCCGCGCGGCGGCCGTCCGGATCAGCGCCCCGGGGGCGAGCGGGTGCATCGTCGTCAACTCGCTTTCGCAGGCGGGGCGGTGAGGATCGACGGGCTCGGGACGGCAAAGCATCGGCGCCGCACAGCGGCCGTCCGCATCAGCGCCACGGGGCCGTTCGGACCAAGCAGGCGCATCGTCGTCAACTCACCTTCGAAGGAAGGGCGGTGAGGATCGAAGGACTCGGCGCGGCGACGTACACCCGTCCAGAGCCGGCCGTCCAGACCAGCGTCGCGGGGTCGGTGTCCTTGTAGCCGGAGTACTTCCAGCGGGGTTTGCCGGTGGCGGGGTCGAGGGCCCAGACGACCGCGTCGCGGCCGATCCGGTAGAGGGTGTCGTCGGCGTAGAGCAGGTCGGCGCCGTATCTGCCGGTGCCGGTGCCGGTGCCGTCGGGTGGGAGGGGGGTCTTCCAGCGCGGGGTGCCGCTTTTCAGGTCGAGGGCGCCGATGGAGAAGTCGCCGTCGCTGTCGGTCCATTGGCAGTACAGCAGGCTGTCGTCGGGTCCGTGTGCGAGGGCGCTGCCGTGCAGGCGGGGGATGGTGATGCCGGGGGCGTTCCAGGTGGGTTTGCCGGTGGCGGGGTCGAGGGCGGTGAGGGCGCCGTCCTTGTCGGGGGTGAGGAACCAGCCGCCGCCGGCGGCGATGCCGAAGGATTGGATGCCGGCCTGCCAGGTGACGGTGCCCGAGCCGTCGATGGCCTTGAGGCGGTCGGCGCTGGAGACCAGGATCCGGTCGCTCCCGGGCAGCAGGGCGGCTTCCACCAGCAGTGCGCCCTCGCCGTGGAACCAGGCGGTGCGCCGCCCGGCCAGGTCGATCGCCCACACGTTGCTGCCGTCCTGGCGCTGGCCCTGGCCCAGGCCGATCACGTACGCGGTGCCGCCGCGGATCCCGGCGAAGCGGAGCACCCCGGCCGCGTGCGGCTGGTCGAGCGTCACCTTCCCGTCGGTTTTGCCGTTGGTCGGGTCGATGGCGAGCAGGACGGTCGTCATGCCGCCGGGGACACTCGTGCCGCCCGTGCCGGCCATGCCGCCGATGCCGGCCAGTTGGATGCGGTGGCCGTCGAACCCGGCGACGGGGCTGGACTGGGACGGGTCGAGGGCGAAGGTGACGCCCGTCGTGGCGGCGTCCAGCGTCCACGTGGGCTTGCCGTCGTCGCCGACCGCCCAGGCCTGCCGGGTCGTGATGCCGACCACCGCGCCGTCCAGCGACAGCAGTTGGGCGCACGGCAGGGTGACCTGCCGGTTCTGCCAGAGCGGGACGGCTTCCTGGACGTCCGCGCTCGGCCGCACCGGCGGGGCGGCTTGTTTGCCGGACGCGCCGTCGTCGCGGCCGCGGTCGATCAGCGCGACCGCCGTGCCCGCCGCGCCGGCGAGGAGGACGGCGCCGCCGAGGCCGAGCAGCGTCCGGCGGCCGAGCCTGCGCGACGGCGCGAGGCCGGGCGGCACCTGGTCAACGGGTGCGGGCTCGGGGGCGTGCGGGGGCATCGGCGGTGGTGCGGGCGGCGCGGTGAGCACGGCGCGGACGGCGCGCACCTCGGTGGCGACGGCGGGTGGCAGCCAGCCGTCGGGGTCGGCGGGGTGGCCGGCCTGGGCGACGTGGGCGACGAGTTGGCGGGGTGTCGGCCGGTGCGCGGGGTTCTTGGCGAGGCAGGCGGCGACCAGGGCGCGCAGCTCCGCGGGCAGGTCGCCGAGGTCGGGTTCGGTGTTGACGATCCGGAACAGCACGGCCGCGCCGGCGCCCTCGCCGAACAGGTTCCGGCCGAGGGCGGCGTACGCCAGGGTGGAGCCGAGCGAGAACACGTCGGCGGCGGGGGTGAGCGGATCGCCGAGGGCCTGCTCGGGGGACATGTACGGCGCGGAGCCGATCACCGAGCCGGTGGTGGTCAGTCCGCTCTCGTCGGCGGCCCGGGAGATGCCGAAGTCGATGACGTGCGGCCCGTCGAGGGCGAGCAGGACGTTGCCGGGTTTCAGGTCGCGGTGGATCAGTCCGGCACGGTGCACCTCGCCGAGCGCCTCGGCGAGTCCGGCGGCCAGCGTGCGGACGGTGGCGACGGGCAGCGGGCCGTGCCGTTCGACGGCCTGCCGCAGCGACAGACCGGGGACGAAGGCGGTGGCCATCCACGGCAGGGCGCCCTCGGGGTCGGCGTCCACCACGGGCGCGGTGAACGCGCCGGAGACCCGCCGGGCGGCGGCCACCTCCTGCCGGAAACGCTGCCGGAACCCGGTGTCCTCGGCGAGCTCCGGCCGGACCACCTTGACCGCGACGGCCCGCCCGCCGGCCGACCGCCCCAGGTAGACCGCACCCATGCCGCCGGCGCCGAGCCGGCCCACCAGGGTGTACGGCCCGACCTGGCGCGGATCGGTCGCGTCGAGTGCTTGCACCTGCCTGTCCCTTCCCCGTCGGGTGCGCGGTTCCGAACCCTACGGTCTGTGGCGGGGGCGAGGCAGCCGATCACACCGAATCCTCACCCGGGCAGGTGTTTTGGCGTTGCCTCAGGTCGGTACGGCCCGGTGGACGAAGCGCGCGGCCCGGACACGGTTTCTCCAGCGCGAGGCGGGCGAGGATCGGGCCGACCCGGCTCTTCACATCCACTTCGCCCAGGCCGGGGGCGTCACCGGTCCGGGCGCGGACGGCCAGCACCAGCACCTGGGGTTCCCGCTCGGCGAGCAGCTCGACAGACGGACTTTTTACCAACGCATCGTCAAGTGTTGGCAGAAGGACGGGCCGCAACGCGGCGAGCGTGTCGATCAGACGGCGGGCGACGCCCGGGGCGCGCACCGACTCGGCGTCGGGCGGCGCGGTCGCGTGGCGCGTCTGCTGGATCAGCACGGCGGTGGCTCGCTCGCTCCAGGAGTTCGCGGAGTGCGGCGTCTTCCGGTGACCAACGCCGCCGGCCATCGCACGCGGCCCGGCCCTGCGGGGCTCCCGCACCGCCTGACCGCCCGTCGAACCGTGCGGTCTCGGGCCATTGCCGGGGCGCGCAGCGGACAGGCGGGTGGGAGGGCGCGCGCTAGCCTCGGCGGCTCGACCGGCCGTCGCGGATGGCGGCGGTGTGCGAGGAGCCGAGGGTCTGGTGACGATGAGACGCAGTGCGACCGAGGAGTCCGCCTGGGCGCCGCTCGGGGAGAAGGTGTTCCGGGCGCTCTGGGTGGCTCAGTTCGTGTCGAACGTGGGCGGCTGGATGCAGACCGTCGGCGCGCAGTGGCTGCTGGTCGGGCACGGGGCGGGGCTGGTGTCGCTGGTGCAGGTCGCGGCGGGGCTGCCGGTGCTGCTGCTCGCACTGCCGGCGGGCGCCCTCGCGGACCTGGTGGACCGGCGCCGGCTGCTGCTGGTGGTGCAGGCGGCGATGGCGGCCGTCGCCGCCGTCCTCGCGGTGCTGGCGCTGCTGGGGGTGCTCGGGCCGTGGCTGTTGCTGCTGCTCACCTTCCTGCTCGGCTGCCTGGCTGCGCTGAACGGCCCGGCCTGGCAGGCGGTGCAGCCGAGCCTGGTGCCGCGTGAGCAGTTGCGGCAGGCCTCGGCGCTGGGTGCGGTGAACATGAACGTGGCCCGCGCGGTGGGCCCCGCGCTGGGCGGCCTGCTGGTCGCGGCGGCCGGGGTGGGCTGGACGTTCGCCCTCAACGCGCTGTCGTTCCTGGGCATTCTGCTGGTCCTGCTGCGGCGCTTCCCCGATGGCCCGGCGCCCGTCCGGGAGCGGGAGCGCGAGCAGGTGCTGGCGGCGCTGCGGGCCGGCGGGCGGTACGTCCGCCGGGCGCCGGGGGTGCGGCGGATCCTGTTGCGCTGCGCGCTGTTCGTGCCCGGCGCGGCGGCGCTGTGGGCGTTGCTGCCGGTGGTGGCGGT
The DNA here is from genome assembly GCF_042734215.1 of Kitasatospora sp. NPDC059673. Lineage (NCBI taxonomy): Bacteria > Bacillati > Actinomycetota > Actinomycetes > Kitasatosporales > Streptomycetaceae > Kitasatospora > Kitasatospora sp. NPDC059673. The sequence continues at coordinate 270,782 of NZ_JBHWEN010000001.1, forward strand.
GCGGCGGCTGGGCCTCGGCTCGTCCGGGTACGGCCTGCTGCTGGCCGCCGTCGGGGTGGGTGCGGTGGCGGGCGCGGGGGCGCTGCCGCGGCTGAGTGCCCGGCTGCGCGGCAACGGTGTGCTGGCGCTGGCGGGGCTGCTGACGGCGGGCGCGCTGCTGGTGGTGGCGCTGGCCGGGAACGCCGCGCTTGTGGGCGTGGCCCTGGTGGGCGCGGGCGCGGCCTGGATCTGGGGGCTGTCCACTCTGAACGCCGCCCTGCAACTGGAGTTGCCGAACTGGGTGCGGGCCCGCGCGGTCGCCTTCTACCTGCTGGTCTTCCAGGGCGGCAACGCGCTGGGCGCCCTGGTCTGGGGCCAGTTGGCGCAGCACGCGGGCCTGGTCCTCGCGCTGACCGTCCCGGCCGCCCTGCTGCTCCTCGGCGTCCTCTCGCTGCGTCAACTCCCTTTGCTGGACGGCCAGGTGGACCCGTCGCTGTCCGACAGCTGGCCGGAGCCGCGGCTGATGGTCGAGCCCGCGGCGGCCGACGGCCCGGTGCTGGTCACCGTCGAGTACCGGGTGACGGAGGACCGCGCGGGCGCCTTCGTGCGGGCGATGGACGAGATCGAGGCGTCCCGGCGGCGGACCGGCGCGGTCAGCTGGGGCCTGTACCGGGACGCGGCCGAACCGGCCCGGTTCGTCGAGACGTTCACGGTGGCCTCCTGGGCCGAGCACCGGGCGCAGCACCACGAACGGTGGACCGGCATCGACCACACCTTCGAGCGCACCGCCCGGGCGCTGGTGACGGGCGAGCCGGTGGTGACCCACGCGGTCACCGCCCGGACGGCGGGGTGAGGCACCGTCGGCCGGTGGCCCCAGCGACCCGACACGGCGTCAACTTCCCTGCCCGGCCGGGCGCCGGTGGGCGCCGAGGTAGGTGAGGACGGCAAGGACACGCCGGTCGCCGTGGCGACGGCCACGCTGCTCGGCACCGTGATCGCCACCGTCCGCCTGTCCACCGGCTCGGTCTGGGCGGCCATCGCGGCGCACCTCTCGCTCAACGAGTTCGCACTGCCGCTGACCCGCGAGGTCTCGGACCGGCTCGTCGATCCGCTGCTCGCCGGCCCCCTGAGCATCTCGACCTGGCCCGCAACGACCCAGGCGGTGCTGGGAGCCTGGCTGACCCACCGCCGCCGCACGGCGAGGGCGGCAGCGGCGTAGGCCGGAGCGCGACGAGACCCCACTGCTCGGACGGGCAGTGGGGTCTCGGGCTCAGACTTCGCCGAAGCGCCCGGCGGCTGCGGCGGTCACGAAGGCGCCCCACGCTTCGCTGGGGAAGCCCAGGACCGGACCGCTCGTGTCCTTGCTGTCTCGGACAAGCAGCACACCGTGCGAATCGGAGTAGCCAATGCTCCACTCCACACAGTCACCGTTACCCGCCGCGTCGCTGTACGACGACTTCCGGAACTCCACCTTCGCGGGGTCTACTCCAACAGGCAGACGATTCGGGGTGGTCATGTTCGGATCTCCTTCATGGCGCATCGAAGCCACTGCCGCGACTCCTCCGGCGGCAGTGCAGCCGCCTGCAAGAGATCGTAGGTGAGGGCGATCTCATGCACCCGGTCCGGGGACTCCAACAGCTGGCCGGAGACGGAACCTTCGACATACGCAGCGCGGGGCGCGTCCAGGAAATCCAGCAACGTCACCGAGCCGCCCATCGCACCGTGACCACCTGCGGAGAACGGCAGTACCTGGACAACCGCGTTGAGGCCGTCACCGAGATTGAGGACGTGCTCGATCTGACGGCGCATGACCGAGCCGTCTCCGATCTGCCGCCGGACCACAGCTTCGTCCAGCACCACCCACACGTGCGGCGGAAGGTCCCTGGCCAGAATGTCCTGCCGCGACTCTCGCGCCGCCCAGACTCGTTCGACCTCCTCCACTCCTGCGCGTGGTCGGCCAAGTCGGAGCGCGGCCTTCCCGTACTCCGCTGTCTGCCACAGGCCTGGGAACAAGCCGGCCGAGTACTTCCGCATGTACGACGCCAGCTGCTCCAACTCCATGAACCGGCGCGACCAGGCCGGGAAGCTCTCCAGATGCACCAGCCGATACAGCCGACCAAAGAGAGCCCACCGGCCCCAAGTGCCGTGTCCAGCTTGGCCGGTAGGTCCGGCGGAATCGCGCGGTCGGCCGTCTCGATGTTGCCCAGGTGGGTCTTGCTGTAGTCGACGACCTTGGCCAGCGCAGCCAGCGACAGACCGAGACGCCTCCGGGCCTCCCGAAGCTCGAACCCGAACAAGTCGGCCACCGACCGGTCGGGTTGGAGCGCACGTTCCTGGAACACCACCGCTGACACCGCCTGTCCTCAGACGCTTTGCGGACGCGCCGCAGCTTCCAAGGGTAGCGCCGGGGCGCCACGCTGGAACTACTCACAGTGAAGACAAGCGGAGCCGAACGTCCGTACGGAGCTTGCGTCATGACGGCACATCGACCCAACGCGGCGCACTCTCTCCACGGGTCGCCACCGGCCAACCCGTACGAGCCGTCGGTATTCGGGGAGCTGGTCACCGACGCCCGAACCGGACAGCCCGTGCGGCGTCCCGAATCGACTTCCGAACCGACTACGAGAGCTTGACGTACAAGGTGTGCGGCGTGCCCGAAGTGGTCGCCGACGGCGTGCGGTCGTTGATGGCCGTGTTCGGACTCCGGTACGCGGCACTGGACTTCCTCGTTGACAACGACGGGACGTGGTACCTCGTGGACCTCAACCCCAACGGTCAATTCGGCTTCGTCCCGGACCTCCGCGAACCGATCACCACCGCTCTTGCGAACCTCCTCGAAGGAGTCCCCCGATGACCCTCCCGACGGCACCGGCCGACCTTCGTCTCCAACTGGCCGACCACCTTCGGAACACCGGTGCCATCAAGTCCGACTGCTGGCACGAGGCGTTCGCCGCCGTTCCGCGCGAGGCATTCGTTCTGGCCTTCGCCGTCGGTACGCCACATGGCCCCGTCCACCTGACACCCGACGACCCCCGGTGGTTGAGCACGGTCTACAGCGACGACTCCCTGTTGACCCAGTTCGACACGGCCGGAGTTCCGACCAGCTCGTCAACGCTGCCAACTCTCATGGCGTTGATGCTCGAAGCCCTGGACGTGGCCGACGGCGACAAGGTGCTCGAAGTGGCCACCGGAACCGGGTACAACGCCGCTCTCCTGAGCCACCGTGTCGGCGACGGGAACGTGACCACGGTCGAAGTTGACCCGGACCTGGCCCGCGACGCCGAACAACGCCTCGGCCGGGCCGGATACCGCCCCACGGTCCTCGCCGGCGACGGACGGATCGGCCACCCCGACGGAGGTCCGTACGACCGGCTGATCGCCACCTGCGGCTTCTCCAGCGTTCCCCCGATTTGGCTCACGCAGCTGCGCCCCGGCGGCGTCATCGTGTGCCCGGTCGGCGGCGGCATTGTGCGGCTCGTGGTCCGGGGCAACGGGACCGCCACGGGGGCGTTTCTCCCGGACGCGGCCTTCTTCATGCCCGTTCGCGGGATCGGCTGCACCGGGACGACGCCCGTTCCGCCGCCCCTGCCGAACAGTTGCAGCTCCCGTCCGTGCTCCGTGAAGCCCGCGGACCTGCTGGACGACGGAATCCACTTTCTTCTGACCCTCGCCGTGCCCCGGGCGATGCACCGCTACACGTGTGACGACGCCGGCGAGATCACCGCTGTGCACATCTGGCAGCCGGACGGGGCGTGGGCCGAGCTGCGAGGTGGCATCGCACGGCAGTCCGGGCCCCGAAGGATTCTGGACACGGTGGAAAGCGCCATCACGGCCCACCAGGCCGCCGGGCGTCCGGCCCGTGACCGGTACCGGCTCACCGTCCACGCGGAGCGGCAGTGGGCATCTGTAGCGGACACCGAAGGCCCCCGGTGGGAACTGGGCTGATCCGAGCGGTGGGGACCTGCCGGGCCACGCCGCCCGCACCCGCGCGAGCGGTCCGCCCCGCCCGAGCCGACGTCTCAGCGGTGCGCCGCGTTGGCCGAACAGGCTTGGTTCACTGGGCTGTTGAGGATCCCTCATGAGCTGGCGGTTGCGCTGCCGGGCAATTCCCGGTGCACGATCGCACCAGTGCGCCGCGTCCCGCCGCTCTAGCGTGAGGAGCAGCCCGGGGCCGCACCGTGCGGCCCCGGCGACTGGCCGGAGATCCGCTTTCGCACGAGGAGAACTGCGTTGACACAGACTGTACTTGACGACGAGGCGCACACCGCGGTCGAGCTGGCCGAGCGGGTGCTGGAGGGCGAGCTGCTCGCCGAGCCGGGCACCCGGCCGTGTGCGGAGCAGCAGCTCATCGCCGTGATGGGCGACGGGCAGTACAACTTCTGCTGATCGCGCCCGGCGGCCCGCCCGTCCCGGTCGACCGGCCGGGGAGGGGCGGGGCGCCGACGGATCCGACCCCCAGGGACGTTCGTCATGAGCCTCACCCGCACCGCCACCGAGACCCCTCCCCCCGAGACGCTGACCGTGCCCGCCGAGTGGTTCGCGACCGTCGAGACCGAGACCGCCTCGATCCTGACGGGCCTGCGCGCCTCCCGTCCGGGGCAGGCGGACGCGGTCGCCGAGCTGCTGGCCGCCGACGGCGGGGCGGGCAGTCCGTTCCGCCTGCTCGCGATGGCCGTCCTCGGGGCCCTGACCGGAGAGCCCAGGCCCGCCGCTGTGGTGTGCGCGATCTCCCGGCTGTGGTGGGCGGCGGCCGAGGCGCTGGACGACCTCGCCGACGCACCGACACCGGAAGGGCCGGGAGCGTCCACGGCGCGCACCACCCTGGCCGCGCTGGCCTGCGGGAGCGTCCTGCCGCACTGGGTGGTCGACCGGCAGCCGGTGGCCCCGGACGTCCGGCTGGACTGGGAGCGTGATCTGCTGCGCGGAGCGCTGGACGCGCTGGACGGTCAACTGGCCGACCTCGCCGCGCCGGTGGACGCCCCGCCGACCTGGCGGCCGGTCATGGCCTGCTACCGGGGCAAGAGCGGCGCGGCCTACGGGCGCGACGCGGTGATGGCGGCGCGGCTGGCCACCGACCGGCCGGACCTGCTGCACTCCTGCCGGGTGTTCGGTGAGCTCTTCGGTGTCCTGCGGCAGGTGGCCAACGACGCCGCGCCGGACTCGGAGGACCTGGCCAACGGCACCCATACGCTGCTGCTGGCCCACGCGTTCGACACCGCCGGGGCCGGCCACCGCCTCCGGCTGACCCGGCTGCGCGCCGAGGCCCGCCACGATCCGGACGCCCGGGCGCGGTTGCGGGCCGCACTGCACGACCCGCAGGTCGCCGCCGGGTACGGGCGGCGGGTCGAGTCGCTGCGCCGGCACTGCTGCGGCCTGCTCGACCGGATCGCCCCGCCCGGCCCGTACCGGGACGTGCTGCACGCCCTCGTGCACACCTCCGCCCGCGCCGCCGTGGCCCGCCCGGACGGAGGCGCGCCGTGGACCGGCTGATCGACCGCCCGGACCTGCTGCGGTCGATGGCCGCCCGGTCGGCGGGCACCGCCCCCGTCACCGCGGGTCTGCTGGTCAGGATGGCCGACGACATCGAGGGCGGCGGGCCGGTGGCCGCGCTGATCGGCCGTCATCCCGAGGCGGGCGCCCCGCTGTTCGCGGTCCGGGCGATGGCCGGGGTCCAGGGCCTGCTGATGGCCGGCCGGCTGCCGGAACTTGCCCTGCACCTTGCGGAGTTGAGCGCCTCGAACGGCTTCGGACCGCAGGACGCCGACCGGTCGTGGGACCTCTTTGTCACCGCGGTCGCCGACCACCCCGCCGAGCTCGCCGACGCGCTGGACACCCCGGTGCAGCAGCACGAACCCGTCCGGGCCGGGATGCTGCTGCACGGGCTCGCCCTGCTGCGGGCCCCACGGATCCGGCTGCTCGAACTCGGCGCCTGCGCCGGGCTCAACCTGCGGCTCGACCGCTACCGGTGGTTCGGGCCCGACTGGGAGTGGGGCGACCCGGCCTCCCCGGTCCGGCTGCCCGCCCGTAGCCCGGCTCCGGGGCCGCTGGAGATCGTCGCCCGGGCCGGCTGCGACCTGCGCCCCCGCGACCCCGCCGACCCGGCCGACGCCCGGGCCGTCCGGAGCTACCTGCCGTTCGAGCACACCTTCCTGCACGCCGCCCTCGACGACGCCCTCGACCTCGCCGCCCGCACCCCGGTCCGGGTGGACCGGGCGGACGCGGTCGCGTGGCTGCGGGACGAGCTGGCGGCGCCGGCCGGCCCTTCGGTCCGTACCGTGGTCTGGCACAGCCTGTTCCTCCCGTTCCTCACGCCCCGTCAGCACCATGCACTGGAACAGGTCCTGACCGAGGCCGCCGCCACCACACCGCTCAGCCGGATCGCCTTCGAGCCGCACGACTGGACGACGCCGCCGCGGCTCCAGCTGACCCAGTACTCCTGATCCCGCCGCCCTGATCCGCCGGGCCGCTCCCGACCCGGGACGGCGCGGCCCCCTTCGACCGGGAGGTCCCCGTGAAACTGCCCCGTCTGTTCCGCAGGCTGGTTCCGCTGGTGGCGGCGCTCGCCGCACTGAGCGCGATTCCCGCCGCCGCCACCACGCCGGACGGCCAACAGGCCGACGCGCGACGGTCGTTCGCCGTCGGCCCGCAGTACGACAGCACGCACGTGTACGTCGCCCTGGGCACGGAGCAGGCGTTCGTGGCGAGCTGGGTGGCCACCTTCGGCGGTTCGACGATCGGACCGGTCGCCACCCAGGTGACGCCGACGCCCAGTCGGACGCTGTCCGAGCTGGTGATCTCGCCGGTCGGCACGCTGTCGGTGTTCGACTACACCACGCCGATCCCGTACCCGTTCGGCGCCGAGCGCACCGGCTGGCTGGTCACCGACCTGGACCGCGCGGTGCGGGCCGCCCGGGCCGACGGCGCGTCGGTGCTGGTGGCGCCGTTCGCCGACCCGATCGGCCGGGACGCGGTGGTCCAGTTCCCCGGCGGGATCAACGCCCAGCTGTACGTGCACACCACCGCGCCGAACTATCCGGCGCCGGCCAGTGTGCCGGAGAACCGGGTGTACCTGTCCCCCGACGCGGCGGACGCGTTCCTGCGCAGCTACCGGTCCTTCACCGGCGGCCGGACCGTCTCCGACGACCGGCACGCCGACGGCGCGGCGATCGGCCTGCCCGGCACCCGGTACCGGCTGGTCCGCCTCACCTCCGGGTTCGGCGACACCGCCGTCGTGGTGACGGACGGCCACCTGCCCCACCCGTTCGGCCGGGAGCTCACCGGCTACGCGGTGCCGGACCTCGGCGCGACCCTGGACCGGGCCCGGTCCGCCGGCGCGACGGTGCTGTGGGGGCCCGTCACGGCCGGCGGCCGGACCAGCGCCATGGTGGAGTTCCCGGGCGGCTACATCGCCGAGCTGCACGCGTCCTGACGCCGCGTCACCGCATTCCGGCCTGCTGCCATTCGCGCGGGGACACCCCGTAGGCGGCCCGGAACGAGCGGCTGAAGTGGCTGGCGCTGACGAAGCCCCAGCGGCCCGCCACCGCCGCCACGGTGGTCCGGGCCGCGGCCGGGCCGGCCAGGGCCCGGCGGCACACCTCCAGGCGCCGGCGCTGGATCCAGCGCGTCACCGTCTCGCCCTCGGAGTGAAACAGCTTGTGCAGGTGGCGCACCGAGATGTGGTGCGCGGCGGCGATCCGCTCCGGCGTCAGGTCCGGGTCGCCCAGGTGGCGCAGGATGTGGTCCTTCACCCGGGCCAGCGTGGCGAGCGCCGTCCCGGTCGCGTCCGGGCCGCGCTGTCCGCGCCGCTCCTGGCCGAGCGCCGCGAGCAGGTCCAGGGTCGTGGCGGCCAGCCGGGCGGCGACGGCCGGCTCCAGCGTTCCGGCCGCCCGGGCGAGGCGCTCCAGGTGCCCGGCCACCAGTCGGGCGGTGCCCGCTCCCGGGTCGAAGGCCGTCGCGGTGAGCACCCGCAGGTCGTCCTCGGCGAGGCCGCCCGCCGCGCGCGGCCAGTGGAACGCGGTGAAGGCGAACGGCCCGTCGAAGTCCTTGACGAACGGCCGCCCGGCGTCCGAGAGCGCGAACGCACCCGGTCGCAGCAGGACTTGACGGCCGTCCTGGTCCAGTCGGGCGGTGCCCCGGTGCTGGAGCGCCACGGTGAGGCGCTCCGCCCCGCCTCGGGCGATCAGGCCCGCGCTGCGGACGGCCCGCTGCGGCCCGGCCTGCACCAGGGAGACCCGCAGGGCACCCAGCCGATGGGTGACGATGGCGGCCGGTGCGGGCTTCTCCTCCCGCAGCCGCATGTCCAGCGGGACGAAGGTACGGGTCACCGCCTCGTGCCAGTACGCGGCGCGGTCGGCCGTCGGGACGGCTGCGGTGTCGAGGACGACGGACATCAGCGCTCCTCAGGTGGGCGGGCGGGCACCTCGGTGACCGGTCCGGTGGATGGGCCGGACGCGCCCCGGGTCCGCGGCTCAGGCGACGGCGCGCCGTCCGCGCCACTCGCGCGGCGAGACGCCGTAGGCGGCCCGGAAGGCCCGGCTGAAGTGCGTCGGGCTGGCGAACCCCCAGCGCTGCGCGACGGCCGACACCGACGGGCCGGACGGGCCGCGCCGGGACAGCTCCTGGGCGCACGCGTCCAGCCGGGCCCGCAGGATCAGCCGGCTCACCGTCACCTCCTCGCCCTCGAACAATCGGTGCAGGTACCGCACCGAGATGTGGTGGGCCCGGGCGATCGTCTCCGGTGACAGGTCGGGGTCGGCGAGGTGCCGCTCGATGTGGCCGCGGACCCGCCGGACCAGGTGGTCGTTCGGGGTGTCGTAGGCCTCGGTGCGGCACGCCGCGGCCAGTTCCGCGACCAGCGTGCCGACCAGGTCCGCGACACTGCCGGCCAACCGGTCCGCGACCGGCCCGGAGTAGCAGTGCGCGGACCCGGCCAGCGTCTCCAGGAACGGCAGCAGCACCGACCCGAACCCGTCGGCCGCCGTCACCGCCACTCCCGTCACCTGCTGCCACTCGCCCGCCGGCACGGCGAGCAGCCGGCGCGGCAGGTGGAACAGGTGCGCGCGGAACGGCTCCGGGTACTCGACGGTGTACGGCCGCCCAGTGTCGAACAGGACGAGTTCGCCCGGGCCCAGCACCGTCCGCCGGCCGTCCTGCGTCAGCACCGCCGACCCGGACACCTGCACCCCGATGCCCGCCATCGGCTCCGGCGCACCCCGGGCCGGCCGGCCGGCGATCCGGGCGGGCTGCGCCTCCTGCGCCTCCAGGGTCGCGATCCGCAGGTACCCGACCCGTGACCGGACGACCCGTTCCCCGGGCCGTTCCTCGCCGGCCGGGTCCGCCCCGGCCGGCGGCCTCGGCCCCGCCGCGCCGGGCCCGCACCCCGCCGCTGTCCGCACACTCATCCGGCTCTCTCCCCTCCGATGCCCTGCTGCGAGCGTGGGGCACCGTCCGGACGGCGGGTTAGGTCATTTGACTGCCCCGTCGCGCCGGTGCGCTGCCGGTCGGACCGGTGTGCACGGACAGCACATGCGGGCCCGCCGGAGAGCGGATCAACGCTGGTCGAGCGCGTGTGCGAGGGCGGCCCGGGAGGCGATGCCGAGCTTCGGGAAGATCTTGTACAGGTGTGCCCCGACGGTGCGCGGCGACAGTTGGAGGCGGCGGCCGATCTCCTTGTTGGTCAGGCCGGTGGCGGCCAGCCGGGCGATCCGCAGTTCCTGCCCGGTCAGTTCGGTCGACTCCCCGCTCTGGCCGCCCGCGGGCGCCGTCACCGCCTCGCCGGCGGCCCGCAGTTCCTCCTCGCACCACTGCCTCCACGGCAGCGCCCGCAGGCGGCCGAAGTCGTGGTGCGCGGCGCGCAGCGCCTCCCGCGCGCCGGGCCGGTGGCGCCGGCGCAGCCACGACCCGTGGGCGAGCCGCAGCCGGGCCAGGTCGAACACCCACTGCTCGGCGCCGGGGACGGCGTACGCCGCCCGGTAGGCGTCCTCGGCGCTCTCGTCGTCGGCGGCCAGCGCGGTGGCGGCCGCGAACAGGAAGGCGTGCCGGTCGGAGATCGCCGCGGAGCCGGCCGCCCGCGCCGCTGCCAGGTGTGCCAGTGCCTCGTCCCGGCGGCCGGTGTGCACGGCGGCGGCGACCAGGTCGAGGATCAGCGCGTGCCGCCAGGGCGGCCCGCCGACGGGCCGGCCTGGCGGGGAGAGCGCGCACAGGTGTGCGTACGCCTCGTCGTGGCGGCGGTGGGCGGACGCGGCCAGCGCCCGTAGGTGGGTCAGCCGGTCCAGCACGTACCGCATCCGGGCCCGGGTGGCGATCGGGCGGATCGCGTCGTCGATCTCCCGCAGTCCGGCCTCGTCGCCGCGGCCGGCCAGGAAGTGCGCGTAGGACTGGCGGAAGATCAGGGCGTTGGTGCGGTAGCCGAGTTCGTCGGCGATCTCGGCCTCGCGCAGGCAGACCGGCGCCTGGTCCCAGCGGCCGAGCAGGAAGTCCTGGTGGGCCTTGGCCTTGGCGACCGAGCCCTGGGTGGCGTAGCCGTGCTGCCCGGCGTAGCGCTGCCACACCTCGCCCTCAGCGGAGTCGAGCGCGGAGGCCGTCCACAGCAGCAGCCAGGACGCGCCGGCCTCCTGGTCGGCCGGCAGGTCGCGGGCCAGTGCGAGCAGGGCGTCGGCGGTGCCGGGGCCGGGGCCGGTCCAGGCCTTCAGGCAGAGCCGGCCGGCCTCGGAGACCTGGTCGCGGTGCCGCTCCAGGGCCCGCCAGGTCCACGGGTCGTCGGTGTAGGCGGCGGCCAGCAGCAGCTTGAAGAAGGCCTGTTCGACCAGTCCGCCGAAGGTGTCGGCGCCCGGCGCGGTCAGCGCGTCGAGGGCGGCGGGCAGCAGCGCGGTGGAGGACTCGAAGTCGATGTGGTGGCTCTGGTCGGCGTAGACCACCGCGTACGCGAACAGCGGGGCGATGTCCGGCGGCACCGAACCGGCCGTCAACTCCTCGACCAGCGCGGCGGCGTGCCGCAGCTGCCCGCCCCGGGCCGCCATCACGGCCGCCCAGGTGAGCCGGCGGGCGCGGTTGCAGGAGCTGGTGCTGAGCACCGCGGCACGCTCCAGCAGCAGCGCGCCCTCCGCGTCGCCGCCGCGTGCGGCGAGGTCGCGGCCGGCCTCCTGGAGGCGGTCCGCGAGGGCGTCGTCGGGCAGCAGCGCGGCGGCGGCCTCGTGGGCGAGCCGGCGCGGGTCGTCGGGGGCGAGCGCCTCGGCCAGGTCGCGGTGGGCACGGCGGCGGTCGGCGTCGGAGGCGGCGGAGACCACGGCGGTGCGGGCCAGCGGGTGACGGAACACCAGCTGCCCGGTGTCGTCGAGCCGAGCGATGCCGTCCGCGTCGAGCCGGGCCAGGGCGTCCCCGAGGGCCCGACCGCCGCCCGCCCACAGCCAGCCGCCGCGGCCGAACCCGGAGCCGGTGGCGAGCGCCGCCATCAACAGCAACCGGCCTGCCTCGGGCGGCAGTTCGCCGAGCCGTTCGGCGAATATCCGCTCCAGCTTCCGGCCCAGCGGCAGCCGTTCCGGCAGGGGCGCGAGGCCGCGCTGCTGGGCGGCGGCCAGCTGCCCGGGCAGTTCGACCAGCGCCAGCGGGTTGCCGGCGGCCTCGGCGAGCACCCGGTCGCGGGTGGTGGCGGCGAGGTCGGGCCGGCGGCTGTCCAGCAGCGCCGCCGCGTCGGCCTCGGGCAGCGCGCCGACGTCCACCGCCTCGGCCGACCAGATCTGCCCGGACCGGCCGCCGGGGCGTCCGGCGGTGACCATCACCACCGGCAGGCAGCTGGCGCGGCGGTGCAGGAAGGCGAAGACCGTGGCGCTGGACGAGTCCAGCCAGTGCAGGTCGTCGAGGACCAGCAGCACGGGCGCGGTGCGGGCCGCCTCGTCCAGCAGGGTCAGCGCGGCCGCGCCGACGGCGAATCCGCTCGGCGTGCCGGAGCGGACGCCGAACGCGCTCTCCAGCGCCTCGCGCTGATGCTCCGTCAGCACGGTGGAGTGCTGGAGCAGCGCCCAGAACACCTGGTGCAGGGCACCGAACGCGAAGTCGGTCTCCGCCTCCGCGCCGACGGCACGCAGCACGGTGAACCCGCGTTCGCGGGCCTTGCGTTCGGCCCAGGCCAGCAGGGTGCTCTTGCCGACCCCGGCCTCGCCGCGCAGCAGCACGGTGGAGCCGCTGCCGTCCTCCTCGGCCTGCACCAGTGCCGTGGTCAGCAGTTCGGTCTCGCGCTGCCGTCCGACCAGGCCAGGAACGCTCCCGCCGTCCACCGTGCCTCATTCCCTCGGACGGCCCGGCCGGTCCGTGCCCCGGGGCCTCAGGGTATCGCCCGGCCCCGGGGTTTCGGCAGTACCTCCCTGAGCTGCGGTTTCACTCCCGGTGGAGCAGCGCCGTGACGCCGGAGCCGCGCCGTCAGCCCGCGGTGCGCCGCGCCCGCCACTGGCTCGGCGGGACGCCGTACGCGGCGCGGAAGGCCCGGCTGAAGTGCGCCGGGCTCACGAACCCCCAGCGCTGTGCGACCGCCGAGACCGGCGGACCGGCGGGGCCGCGCCGGGCGAGGTCCTGGGCGGACGCGTCCAGCCGGGCCCGCAGGATCAGCCGGCCGACCGTCACTCCCTCGCCCTCGAACAGCCGGTGCAGGTAGCGCACCGAGATGTGGTGGGCCCGGGCGATCGTCTCCGGCGACAGGTCCGGGTCGCCGAGGTTGCGCTCGATGTGCTCCCGGATCCGCCGGATCAGCGGGCCGTTGGGGGCGCGGGAGTCGTCGGCGGTCCGCGCCGCGGACAGTTGGGCGACCATCGTGCCCACCAGGTCGGCGACGCTGCCGGCCAGCCGGTCGGCGACCGGTGCGGCGTAGGAGGGCGCGGAGTCGGCCAGGGTCCGCAGGAACGGCAGCAGCACCGCCCCGAACCCGTCGGCCGCCGTCACCGGGGTGCCCGTCACCTGCTGCAACTCGCGCTCCGGGACGCCCAGCAGCCGGCGCGGCAGGTGGAACAGGTGCGCGCGGGACGGCCTCGGGTACTCGATGACGTACGCCCGTGCGGTGTCGTACAGGACGAACTCGCCCTGGCCCAGCACCGTCCGCTGCCCGTCCTGGGTGATCATGCACTCCCCGGCCAGCTGGAGCCCGATGCCGACCATCGGCTCCTGCCCTGCCCAGGCGTACCGGCCCGCGAGGCGGGGCGGCAGCGCCACGGCCGTCTCCAGCGTGGCGACCCGCAGGTACCCGAGCCGGGACAGCATCGCCCGCTCGCCCGGCGAAGCTCCCGCGAACGCCGGGTCCGGCGCGGCCGGCGGCCACGGCCACGCCGCGCCGGGCACGCACCCGTTCGCCATCCACACGCTCATCCGACTGCCTTCCGGGGTGTTGCCGAGCTTCGGGAGCACCTTGCGCAGCTGTGCCCCCGCCCGCGCGGAGCCCCAGGCTATCCCCCGCCGGTCCGGCCCGGCACCGCGCCCCTGAGCTGCGCCGATCACCCCGGTGAAGCAGGCCGGTTCACTCCCGGTAGAGCAGCGCGGTGAGGCCGGCCAGCGCCGCGCCCGCCACCAGCGCCCAGGCGAGCTGGCCGTGCAGGACCAGGACGGCGCCGGGGATCGCACCGGCCAGCATGGTGGCGACGGACAGGATGCGGCGGCGCTGGCGGGGTGCGGCGCCGCCGGCCAGGCGGGAGTCGGCGGCCAGGCCGGTCAGGGTGAGGGTGAGCACGGTGGTGGTGAGGTCGGGCACGCCGAGGGCGCGCACGGTGCCGTTGCGGATGCCCATCGCGACCGCGCCGAGCGTGATCACCGCGTACCGGGCGGCGGACCCCTCGACGCTCCAGGCGAACGCCACGGCGGCGGCCGCGCCGTGCAGCGCGACCTCCAGGGCCAGCGCGGCGCGCAGCCGGCCGGTGGGCCGCCCGGTGGTGAACCGGCCGGCCAGCACGGCGCCGAGCAGGAACGCGCCGAGCGAGGTCACCGAGGCGGCGACGGAGAAGCCGGGTGCGCCGGCCAGCGCGAACGCGATGACGACCACGTTGCCGGTCATGTTGGCGGTGAAGACGTGCCCGAGGCCGAGGTAGCTGACGGCGTCGATCAGTCCGCTGGCCATGGTGAGCCCGAACAGGGCCAGCGCCAGCGGGTGGCGGTCGGTGATCTGCGAGGTGGACGGGGCGGGGGGTGCGGGGGTGGACACGGCGGCGCCTCCGGAGTGCGGGATGCGGGCGGGGGCACCGCCGTTGGCACACACGGCGATGCCCCTGGACGAGGTGTGCGTCAGAGGAAGCAGGGGTCCTGCGGCGCCGCCGACTGCCCGGGAACGGCGTGCCCCCTGGCCAGTCGCCAGGCGTACTGCTCGTCGGAGGCGGCGGCGGCCTCCAGCACCCGGTCGGCCTGCCGGGCGCCGGCCAGGCCGGGTGCGGCGCCGGCCAGGCCGGGTGCGGGGCTGGCCTGGTACCCGCCGAAGCGGGCGACGGGGCTCCACTCGGGGCTGATGGCGGGCAGGTCGGCGGCCAGTCCCTCGTGCTCGGCGACGGCGTGCACGATCCGGCCGCCGACCACGGTGAGGACGGACTCGATGTGCGCGATGTCGGCCTCCTCGACCGTGAAGTAGTCGGCGCTGAGCACCGCCAGGTCGGCGTAACTGCCCACCACCAGACGGCCCTTGACGTCCTGCTCGCCGGTGAGGCGGGCGCCGCCGAGGGTGAACAGTTCGAGTGCCTGGGCGCGGTCGAGGCGGTTGTGCTCGGCGGCGAGGCGCCGCCCGCTGACGGCCCGGCCGGAGACCAGCCAGTGCAGGGCGACCCACGGGTTGTAGGAGGAGACCCGGGTGGCGTCGGTGCCGCCGGCGACGGTCAGGCCGCGGTCGAGCATGGCGCGCAGCGGCGGGGCCTCGGCAGCGGCGGCGGCGCCGTAGCGGCTGACGAACGCCTCGCCCTGGAAGGAGAGCCGGTTCTGCACGGAGACCGCGCCGCCGAGCGCGGCGATCCGGTCCAGGCTCTCGCCGCCGACGGTCTCGGCGTGGTCGAACAGCCAGCGGTTGCCCTGCGGGAAGAGTCCTTCGGCGGCGAGCTTCTCGAAGACGGCGAGGTCGCGCCGGATGGTCTCCTCGTAGGTGGCGTGCAGCCGAAAGCCCCAGCCGTTTTCCATCAGCAGCCGGACGGCCTTCTCGAACTCACTTTCGTAGGCGCCGAGTTGGGGGCGCGGTTCGGTGAAGTTCTCGAAGTCGGCGGCGGCCCAGGTGAGGTTCTCGCCGGCGCCGTTCAGCCGCAGCCACTCGTCGCCCTCGCCGGGGCGGACGGTGTCGATCCAGCGCTTGAGGTCGTCGAGTTCCTGTCCGGCGGTCTGCGGGAACAGGTGGTAGGCGATGCGCAGCGTCAGTTCGCCGCGGCGGGCGAGTTCCATGACGGTGCCGTAGTTCTCGGGGAACGCCTGGAAGCCGCCGGCGGCGTCGATCGCGGAGGTCAGTCCGAAGCGGTTGAGTTCGCGCAGGAAGTGCCGGGTGGAGTCGAGCTTGTCGGCCTCGTCGAGCGTCGGCGCCTTGGCGAGGGTGGAGTACAGCAGCAGGGCGCCGGGGGCGGCGATCAGCAGGCCGGTGGGTTCGCCGTCGTGGCCGCGGACGATCTGGCCGCCGGCCGGGTCGGGGGTGTCGCGGGTGAAGCCGGCGGCGCGCAGCGCGGCCTTGTTGAGCAGCGCCGACTGGTACAGGTGCAGCACGAAGACGGGGGTGTCGGGGGCGGCGGCGTTCAGCTCCGCGAGGGTGGGCAGCCGCCGTTCGGCGAACTGGTCGGCGGACCAGCCGCCGACCACCCGCACCCACTGGCCGGGCGGGGTGCGCTCGGCCTGCTCGCGCAGCATGGCGAGGGCCTGGCGGAGCGAGCGGACGCCGTCCCAGCGCAGTTCCATGACGTAGTTGAGGCCGCCGCGGATGACGTGCAGGTGCGCGTCGTTGAGCCCGGGGACGACGCGGCGGCCGAGGGCGTCGACCACCCGGGTGTGGGGGCCGACCAGCGCGGCGATGTCGGCGTCCTCGCCGACCGCCCGGATCACCCCGTCGCGGATCGCGACCGCGGTGGCCTGCGGGCGACCCGGGTCGTTGGTGTGCACCTTGGCGTTGCGGACGACCAGGTCGGCGGGCTGTTCGGGGGTGCCGGGGCGGATTCCGGCGACGGGCATGGTGGACAAGGCGGGTCCCCTTCGGGCGGTGCGGGTGGTGGTCAGTGGAAGCCGAGGACGGGGGCGGTCGGTCCGGACTGCGGCTGCTGGTCGGCGGCGGCGGCCTCCAGGGTCAGCGCGGCGAGTTCCCGCCCGGCGCGTTCGATCCGGGTGGGCAGGGTGTCGGTGTGCGAGTCGCCGGTGCCGCCCCAGTCCTCGGAGGCCGCGAACACGGCGGTCGGGGCGACCAGGGCGCGCTGGTAGGCGAACAGCGGGCGCAGCGCGTGGTCGAGGGCGAGGCTGTGCCGGGCGGTGCCGCCGGTCGCGCCGATCAGCACCGGTTTTCCGGCCAGCGCGCCGGGGTCGAGCAGGTCGAAGAAGGACTTGAACAGGCCGCTGAAGGACGCCGAGAAGATCGGCGAGACGGCGATCAGCGCGTCGGCGCCGCTCACCTCCTCCAGCGCGGTGCCGAGCGCGGGCGCCGGCCAGCCGGTCACCAGGTGGTTGGAGATCGGGCCGGCCAGCGGGCGCAACTCGTGCAGCTGGACGCGGACTTCGCGTCCGGTGGCGGCGAGCGCGGCGGTGGTGGCCTCGGTGAGGCGGTCGGCCAGCAGGCGGGTGGAGGAGGGGACGCTGAGGCCTCCGGAGACCACGGCGAGGGTGATCGCGCTCACTTGGCGCCCTCCGTCCGCTGCCCGGCCGCCACCAGCGAGGCGTGGGTGGGGGCGTCCGGCACCCCGGCGGGGCGCAGCTTCGCGAACTCCTCGCGCAGCACGGGGACGACCTCCTCGCCGAGGATGTCGAGCTGCTCCAGGACGGTCTTCAGCGGCAGGCCGGCGTGGTCCATCAGGAACAGCTGGCGCTGGTAGTCGCCGACCGCGTCGCGGAAGCCGAGGGTGCGTTCGATGACCTGCTGCGGGCTGCCGACGGTCAGCGGGGTCGCCTCGGTGAACTCCTCCAGCGAGGGGCCGTGGCCGTAGACGGGGGCGTTGTCGAAGTAGGGGCGGAACTCGCGCACCGCGTCCTGCGAGTTCTTCCGCATGAACACCTGCCCGCCGAGGCCGACGATCGCCTGCTCGGGGGTGCCGTGGCCGTGGTGGGCGAACCGGGTGCGGTACAACTCGACCATCCGCCGGGTGTGTTCCTGCGGCCAGAAGATGTTGTTGTGGAAGAAGCCGTCGCCCCAGTAGGCGGCCTGTTCGGCGATCTCGGGGCTGCGGATGGAGCCGTGCCAGACGAACGGCGGGTTGTCGTCGAGCGGGCGCGGGGTGGCGGTGAAGCCCTGCAGCGGGGTGCGGAAGCGGCCCTCCCAGTCGACCACGTCCTCGCGCCAGAGCCGGCGCAGCAGCGCGTAGTTCTCGGTGGCGAGCGCGATGCCCTGCCGGATGTCCTGGCCGAACCACGGGTAGACCGGGCCGGTGTTGCCGCGGCCGAGCATCAGATCGACCCGGCCGTCGGCGACGTGCTGGAGCATCGCGTAGTCCTCGGCGATCTTCACCGGGTCGTTGGTGGTGATCAGCGTGGTCGCGGTGGACAGCACGATCCGCTCGGTCTTCGCCGCGATCCAGCCGAGCATGGTGGTCGGCGAGGACGGCACGAACGGCGGGTTGTGGTGCTCGCCGGTGGCGAAGACGTCGAGGCCGACCTCCTCCGCCTTGAGCGCGATCGCCAGGATCGCCTTGATCCGCTCCCCCTCGCTGGGCGCCCGCCCGGTGGTCGGATCGACCGTCACGTCGCCGACGCTGAATATCCCGAACTGCACGGGGTGGTACCGCCCTTTCACTGGCTGCGCACGACCCGATCGGGCCGCGCCTCGACCGTACGCAGCGGGCGGGGGGCCGAACGCCGTTCCAGCGCATGGCCAATTGCCCTGGAGTGCACTGAAGTTGCCGCCCCCGGACGGTGTGCGTTGTGAGAACAGCGCCGGGCGCGCAGCGGGCAGAACCGGCCGCCGATCGCGGATTAGCTTGGTGGACGTGGCACCCCGGCAGAACCGGCTGAGTGCCCGACGCCCCGTCAATTCCCCCCGATTTCCCACGAAGAAGGAACCGTCATGGTCGACTTCGCCAACGTCAAGGCTGCCCCGAGCCCGGACCTGCTCACCCCCGACAACTCGATGATGCTGTTCGTCGACCACCAGCCGCAGATGTTCTTCGGCACCGGCTCCGGCGACCGCACCTCGATCATCAACTCGACCGTGGGCCTGGCCAAGGCCGCGAAGATCTTCGACGTGCCGGTGGTCCTGTCGACCGTCGCCGCCGAGTCCTTCTCCGGCCCGATCCTGCCGCAGCTGAAGGCGGTCTTCCCCGACCACCGGATCATCGACCGCACCTCGATGAACGCCTGGGAGGACGAGGCGCTGGTCGAGGCCGTCAAGGCCACCGGCCGTAAGAAGATCATCCTGTCGGGTCTGTGGACCGAGGTCTGCCTGGTCCTGCCGGCGCTCTCGGCGCTCGGCCAGGGCTACGAGGTGTACGTCGTGGCGGACGCCTCCGGTGGCGTCAGCCCGCTGGCCCACGAGCACGCCCTGCAGCGGATGACCGCCGCCGGCGCCGTGCCCGTCACCTGGGTGCAGGTCCTGCTGGAGCTCCAGCGCGACTGGGCCCGCTCGGAGACCTACGTCGCCGTCACCGACCTGGTCAAGGAGCACGGCGGCGCCTACGGCATGGGCGTGTTCTACGCCCAGTCGATGATCAACCCGCACGCCGCGGGCTGACCGACATGAACACCGGTCTCCTCCTGCTCCGCCTGGTCGTCGGCCTGCTGATCGCCGGACACGGCGTCCAGAAGGTCAGTTACCACCTGGGCGGCAGCGGACTGGCGGGCGGCACCGCCGAATTCCGGGGTGACGGCTTCCGGGGCGGGATGCTCACCGCCCTGGCGGCCGGCGGTACCCAGATCGGCGCCGGGCTGATGCTCGCCGCCGGCCTGCTCACCCCGCTGGCGGGCGCGGGCGTCATGGGCGTCATGACCGTCGCCCTGACGGTCAAGTGGCCGCACGGCCTGTGGGTCCAGCACGACGGCTACGAGTTTCCGTTCGTCCTGATCGTGGTCGCCGCCGCACTCACCGCCACCGGCCCCGGCCAGTGGTCGGTGGACGGCGCGCTCGGCCTGGCCGACTGGCCCCTGTGGTGCCTCGCCCCGGCGCTGGTCGCCGGTGTCGGTGGTGGTCTGGCCACCCGGTTCGCCCTGCACCGCAAGTAAGGGCAGCACCGCAGACGGGCTCGGGCCCCTGGAGCGAGCGATCGCCCAGGGGCCCGAGCCCGTCTGCGCTCCATCAACTCCCCCATTCCCCAGCGCAAGGAGCAGAACAGATGACGGCAGCGACGACGGAAGAGCACCGGCAGGCCGCCCCCGCACCCCGGCCCGAGCTGCACACCATGACCAGGATCAGCCTGCGGCCGATCGCCTCCCCGATGCCGCTCGGCTTCTTCGCGGTGGCGATCGCCTCGGCCGTCACCAGCAGTCTTCAGCTCGGCCTGATCGACGGCGCGTACCGGCAGGCCGTGTCGCTCACCGTGTTCTCCGCCTTCGTCCTCCAACTGCTCGTCGGCATCCTGGCGTTCGGCGCCCGGGACGTGATCGCGGCGACCCTGATGGCCGGGTTCGCCGGGGCCTGGCTGTCCTTCGGCCTGGTCACCGCGACGGACGCGCCCGGCGGCGCCCGGGTGCTGGGCGTGCTGAACCTGACGTTCACGGTCTTCGCCGCCCTGATGGCCTCGGTGGCCCGGCCGAAGAAGGCCCTGTGGGCGGTCCTGCTGGTCGCCACCCCGCGCTACCTGGTGGCCGGCCTGGCGGGCGTCACCGGCGTCGAATGGCTGGGCCGCGCCGCCGGCGGGCTCGGCATGCTCCTCACCCTGGTCGCGATGTACACGGCGTACGCCCTGATGCTGGAGGAGCTGCGCGGCCGCGACGTCCTGCCGATCGGCCGCAGCGGCCCCGTCGAGCACGCCATGCACGCCGAACTCGCCGAGCAGTTGCACCGTTTGGAGCGCCAGGCGGGTGTCCGCCGCACCCTCTGACCCGGACAGCGGAGAAGGGGCCGTCGAAAGACGGCCCCTTCTCGGTGTGTGCACCGGCGCGTGTCTACAGCTCCGGGGTCTCGACCAGGTGCTCGGCGAGGAACCACACCTGGGTCTCGCCGCCGCGGATGATCTGCGAGACCAGCAGGTCCTGGGTGCCGTCGTCGCCGAGCTCGGCGGTGCGGGTGGCGGCGTCCCGGGCGTCGGTGAGGATGCGCTCGTGCGCGTCCAGCAGCCGGGAGAGCATCGAACGCACGTCGTCGATGCCGTCCGGGGGCCGCGGCACCCCGGTGATCTCGGCGGCGTGCCGCAGGTCGCCGACCGCGACGCCGCCGAGGGTCTGCACCCGCTCGGCGAGCGCGTCGATCAGCTCCAGCTGCTCCTGGGCGTGCTTGTCGAAGAGCAGGTGCAGCTGGTAGGCCGTCGGGCCGCGCATGCCCCAGTGGTACTTCTTGTACAGCCCGTACAGGAACTGGGTGTCCGCGAGGACGCGGTTGAGGCGCTGCGTCGAGTACAGGCGGGCGTCGTGCGACAGCGCGATCGGCAGCTGCGTGACGGTGCCGAACTCCTGGACGGCGGGCCCGCGCTGGTGCAGGCGAGGCTGGCTGGACATGGTGCTCCTGGGGAATCGTCTCGGGGTCGGAAGGGCATCAGCGTAGGAACCCCGCGGCCCGCGGCCTGTCCTGACCGCGCACCGGTCGCAGCCGCTGAGCGCACCCGCCGGGGCAGTTGACGGCCGGTCGGCGTGGAAGGCGCTCTGGGACGACCGGATGTGCTCTCCTGGACGAGCCACCGCCTCCCGGCACTCCTAGCGTGTGACTCGTCAACAGCCCGCCAGCCGGGCCGACTTCCCCCGAACGAGAGTGAACTGCCATGCCGTACATCACCGTTGGCCAGGAGAACACCACCTCCATCGACGTCTACTACGAGGACCACGGCACCGGCCAGCCGGTCGTCCTGATCCACGGCTTCCCGCTCAACGGCCACTCCTGGGAGCGCCAGGAGGCCGCGCTGCTGGAGGCCGGCTACCGGGTCATCACGTACGACCGCCGCGGCTTCGGCCAGTCCTCGCAGACCACCACCGGCTACGACTACGACACCTTCGCCGCCGACCTGAACACCGTGCTGGAGACCCTCGACGTCCGGGACGCCGTCCTGGTCGGCTTCTCGATGGGCACCGGCGAGGTCGCCCGCTACGTGTCGACCTACGGTTCGGCCCGGATCGCCAAGGTCGCCTTCCTGGCCTCGCTGGAGCCGTTCCTGCTGCTGACCGACGACAACCCGGAGGGCGCGGCCCCGAAGGAGTTCTTCGACGGCGTCATCGCCGCGGTGAAGGCCGACCGCTACGCCTACTACCGCGACTTCTTCGAGAACTTCTACAACCTGGACGAGAACCTCGGCTCCCGGATCAGCGAGGAGGCCGTCCGCAACAGCTGGAACGTCGCGGCCGGCGGCGGCGCCTTCGCGGCCTCGGCCGCGCCCGCCACCTGGTACACGGACTTCCGCGCCGACCTGCCCAAGATCGACGTCCCGGCGCTGATCCTGCACGGCACCGGTGACCGCATCCTGCCGGTCGAGAACACCGCCCGCCCGTTCCACCGCGCGCTGCCCGCCGCCGACTACGTCGAGATCGAGGGCGCGCCGCACGGCCTGCTCTGGACCCACGCCGAGGAGGTCAACACCGCGCTGCTGGCCTTCCTGGCCAAGTAATCCGGCCCGACCGCGCCAGACCCGCGCCCGGCATCCGCATCCCGCGGACGCCGGGCGCGAACCATTTCCCGACAGCCCGCCACCAGCCGCCAGCCACTTCGCGGATCGGCTCGCCAACGGCGCCCGGCCACGAGACTCGCCACGGCGTGCGAGACGACGGCGAGTTCCAACACCCGGGCGCCCGCCGGAGGGGGCCGGTCAGGCGGGGTGGATGCCGTCGGCGCGGGCGGCGGCGTAGGCCTGCCACTGCCGGGGGGAGACGCCGTAGGTCTCGCGGAACGCGCGGGAGAAGTGCGAGTGGCTGACGAAGCCCCAGCGGTGCGCGACGGCAGAGACGCTGGTCTGCCGGCGCGAGGGGCGTTCCAGTTCGCGGCGGCAGGCGTCCAGGCGCCGCTGTCGCACCCACTGGCCGACCGTCGTGCCGTCCTGCTGGAACAGCTTGTGCAGGTAGCGCACCGAGATGTGCTGCGAGCGGGCGATCGACTCGGGCGACAGCTCCGGGTCGGCGAGGTTCTCCTCGATGTGCTCGCGCAGCCGCGCGAGCATCTCGCCCGCGCCGGACGGCTGTTCGGCGCTCTCGCGCTCCAGCAGTTCGGTCACCAGGATCGCGATGATGTCGGAGACGCTGCGCGCCAGGTGGTTGCCGGGCCGCGCCCGGTGGGCCCGGGACTGGCCGGCCAGGGTGCGCAGGAACTGCGAGGCGAGCGCGCCGACGCCCGCGTCGCCGCGCGCCAGCAGTCCGCCGGTGCGCCGTACGTCGGCCTGCCGGACGCCCAGGTAGAAGCACGGGACGCGGAACCGGAGCATCCGGCACTCGGCGTCGCGCAGCAGGCCCGCCGGGTGCGGGGTGGTGCCGATCAGCAGGTCGCCGGGCGCCAGCACGGTGCAGACTTCGCCCTTCCGCAGCGAGGCCGTGCCCTGGACGTGCAGGGCGAGGTACAGGCAGTCCTCGGGGTCGCTGCCGGGCGGCGGGGCGAGGATGTCTGTGACGCCGCCGAGGAGGGCCTGGTCGAGCAGCGAGCAGTCTTTTTCGGGCATGGGTGAGGAACCCGAGGGGATCACGGGAGTCTCCGACCGGTCGATGGTGGTGCGAATTGCCGGGCCGGGCAGGCCCGGGGAGAGGAACTTCTCCACGGCGGCGTTGACCTCGTCGGGGTTCTCCGGAAACGGGAAGTCGCCGGAGTACCGGCTGGTGCGGATCAGCCGCACCAGCGGGTCGTCCGGGACGACGGAGCGGCCCGGTTCCTCGGCCGGCCCGTCCAGCGGGGCCCCGAGTGCCTCGCCGCCAGGACGAGCGCGATGGATCAACCTCGTCATGATCAAGCCTCCCGCCGCATTCATACAAGAAGCCAAACTCGATGGCCAAACGTTCAACAAACCGAGAAAACCACCCCGCCGACCGCCCCCGACACCCTTCCGCAGCCCGCAGCGAAAGCGCGAAGTCCACTTCGCCCCAAGTGAGTTGACGATCGCCTCCGCTCTCGCGTGCCGCTGCCGCGCCGGGCGGTCCCGCCCCCGGCGGCGGGCGAACGGTGCACGGATCGTCACGTCGCCGTGCATCTCCGGAACATCCGCGCGACCGGCCCGCGCGTAACCTGCCGGAAGGCTCCACCCCCCTCTGACTCCCCGCAGGCAGCTCCAGGACCAGGGGGCGAGAGCACCTCGCTGCCGCCGACCGGCCGCACCTTCGCCCGCGCGCAGCCCGGACGGCCCCGCCCGTCCCCCGCGCCGGGCCCGTCCCGACACCGATCCAGGAGAACCCCATGCCCGCCCCCCACCCGCTGTCCGACCCGCAGCCGGAGGCCATCAGCACCGACCTCGCGCTCGACGCCCGGATCGTCCTCGGCGAGCAGCAGTCCATCGACGTCCCCGTCCGCCTCGGCTACTGCGCCGACGACCCGTACGCCGTCGCCCTGGAATTCCTCGGCCAGGCCGCCGAGGCGGGCGTCTGGCAGTTCTCCCGCGACCTGCTCTGGGACGGCCTGCAGAAGCCCGCCGGACTCGGCGACGTGCGCATCTGGCCGCCCTGCCCCTGCCACGGCCGCACCGAGCTGCGGATCATGCTCCAGGGCGAGGACGGCAGCGTGCTGCTCGACCTGCCGGCCCGCCAGATCCGCCGCTGGCTGCGCCGCGACACCTTCACCCTCGTCCCGCCCGGCACCGAGGACACCCGGATCGACTGGGACGCCGAACTGCACAGCCTGACCGGCTGACGCTCAGCCCTCCGACCGGCCGAGCAGCTGCCACTCCCGCGGTGTCATCCCGAAGGACTCCCGGAACGCCCGGCTGAAATGGCTGGAGTTGACGAAGCCCCAGCGCCGGGCGATCGCCGCCACGCCGAACTGCCCGGCCGTCGGCCGGCGCAGATCCCGGCCGCACCGCTCCAGGCGCTGCGCGCGGATCCATGCCCCGACCGTGGTCCCCTCCTGCTGGAACAGCTTGTGCAGGAACCGCACCGAGACCTGGGTGGCCTCCGCGATGGCGGACGGCGACAGGTCCGGGTCCGGGAGGTTGCGCAGGATGTGGTCCTTGATCCGCTCCAGCGAGGCGGCGCTGTGCGCCTGCTTCGGCCGCCGGCGCCCGCACCGGTCCTCGACCAGCAGCGCCAGCAGGTCGAGCGCGGTCGCCGCGGCCCGCCGCCCGACCGCCTCGTCCAACGCCGGCGCCTCGCGGGCCATTCCCGCCAGGTAGGTCGCCACCAGTGCGGCACTGCCCTCGGCGGGGTTGAAGGCGGTCGCGGTCAGCGCGCGCAGATCCCGTTCCTGGACGTCGAGTTCGGCGCGCGGGAACTGGAACGACGTGAACACGAAGTCCTCGTCCACCCGCTTGCGGAAGGTCCGGGACGCGTCGGTGATCGAGAACGCCCCGGGCCGGATCAGCGACTCCCGGCCGTCCTGCTCCTTGAGCGCGGTGCCGCGCTGCTGGAGCGTCAGGATCAGCGCGGCGGAGTCGTCTTCCGCGATCATGCGCCGGGTGCGGGTCACCGTCTGCGGCCCGGCCTGCACCTGGAGGATCCG
The DNA here is from genome assembly GCF_042734215.1 of Kitasatospora sp. NPDC059673. NCBI lineage: Bacteria > Bacillati > Actinomycetota > Actinomycetes > Kitasatosporales > Streptomycetaceae > Kitasatospora > Kitasatospora sp. NPDC059673. The sequence continues at coordinate 295,644 of NZ_JBHWEN010000001.1, forward strand.
CACCGGACCGAGCCGGTGGCAGACGATCGTCCCCGGCGACGGCTCCGCCTCCAGGAACTCCACGGCCATCGGTACGAACGCGGTGGACACCGCCTCGTGCCAGCTCTCCGCACGCTCGGCGGCGGACAGCGGTCCGGTGGAGAGTTCGGCGGGCACGGGGAATTCCTCTCGTTTCGGCGCCGGCCCGTCGGGAGCCGGCGTCGAAATCACACCATCTCCGCACGCCCCGGCCCAATTCGGGGCCCCTGCACGCCAGGGCGCCGGCGGGAGCAGTGCCTCCCGCCGGCGCCCGGCTCACACCTGTCGGCCGGTCAGAGTGCGGACACCCAGTACCGGTCGAAGGTCATCGTCCCGTTGCCCGAGGCGCCGGTGCGGGTACCGGTCGTGGTGGTGGCCAGGGTGTACCAGGAGTCGACGTAGTCCGGGTCATCGGTCCACCAGGAGGACGGCATCGCGTCGATGACCGCGTTGACCAGCGGGATGTACGCGCCCTGGTCGGTGATGGTCAGCAACACGGCCGCGAGCGCCTTGGCCAGCGAGGAGTAGTTGGTGTCGCCGTCGTCCTCCATCATTACGACGTCGGCCAGGTTGTACTTGTACAGCGACCAGTTCACCAGGATCTGGTTCGGGTAGTACGTCTTGTTGGCGTCGTCCAGGTACGGCATGGTCACGGTGTCGACCCGCACCTTGCCGTCCAGGCCGAAGCCGGTGACCAGGTCGAAGATCTCCGCGGAACCCTTGAACCAGGGCTCCTTGACGTCCTTGACCGTGACGGCGGTGACCCGGCTGGTCCAGAAGCCGGTGGCGGCCGCGGCGCTGTTCACCGGCGCGCTCACCGGCGCTCGGAGACCGGCGGCGGCGAGCTCCTGCTGGAGCACCTTCATGCCGGCCTCGGTGGCCTTGTCGGTGTCCACGTCCACCAGGATGACCGGGCGGTCGGGGGCGTGGTCGGCGGCCAGGTTGTACGCCTTGCCGGTGCTGTCGTACGCGAGGACCACGGCGGCGTTGTCGTCCGAGGGCGAGGAGGCCACCAGCGGCTCCATGCCCTCGACGGCGGCGCCGACCAGACGGGCCTGGAGCAGCGGGCCGACCTCCGCGCCGAGCCCCTTGGCGTCGGCGACCTGACGGTCCGCCTTCGCGAGGTGCGCACCGAGACCGGCCGCGGCGGCGGTCGCCGACCCGGCGGTGAGGCCGCGCAGGCCGACCGCCTTGCCCTCGGCGAGAGCACCGGAGACCTGGCGCTGCCAGGCCTTGTCGCCGAGCGACAGCGCGAGGGAACGCGCGGTGCCGTCCTCGATGGCGTCCACGGCCGAGACGCGCGCCACGTGCCGCTGGGGGGCGGGAACGGGGGCCGCGGCCGCCAGGCCCGGTGCGGCGGTGACGGCGAGGCCGGTCAGCGTGAGACCGGTCAGCACCGCACGGAACCGCTGTGCAGAGTGCAGGGAGAACATGGGGGAGCCTCCACCTGTGGTGGCCGCCCGGTTCCGGGCAGGCCATGAACGCCGGCCCCGGGTCGGGTCCGGCGTGATGGTTCCAGGAGCGGCACCATGGTGGGGTATCGGACGTCTACGCGAATAGACCCCGCGCGACCGTCCAGTACGACCGGTCACGAAGTGTCCGGAATGTCTGTGCCAAATCGTGACCGTGTCTGCTCAAAATCTCCCGCGGGGCCGCGAACGGAGCGGACGCGAAACCAAGGAGAGCACCACCAGAGGCACGGGAACCGCGCGACAAGGCACACCCGTCCGCAAGGGTCGCGATCACGTGCGAGCGCCCCTGTTTTCGCGCCCGATCTGCGTTTCGCACCCGCCGGGACAGCTTCTGCACGGATGATGGGGGCCGCCCGTGCGCCCGTCGATACCAGGAGACCGTCCCGTGCCCGAAGAGCCCCTCCCCGAGGCCGAGTTGTGGCTGCTGCTCGGCCCCGCCGTGCTGGAATCCCCGGTGGCGAAGCGGCTGGCCCGGGATTTCGCCGCGGCGTTCGGCCCGCGGTTCGCGGTCGTGCCGACCGATCGCCTGCTGCTCGGCGTGACGGGCGGGAAGCTGACCTTGTACGACTTGACCGGGCGTCCGGTCACCCCGCCCCGGGTGGCCGTGGTGCGCCTGGCGATGACCTCGCTGAGCAGCGACCGGGAGATCACCCTGCTGCGTCAACTCCAGGCGATGGGCACCGAGTTGATCAACCCGGCGGAGTCGATCCTGACCTGCGTCAACAAGTTCTGGCAGCTCCAGCGGCTCGCCGGGGCCGGCCTGCCCGTCCCCGACACCCGCACCTACACCGACACCCGGCCGGACCGGGCGCTGGTCGGGATCCCCGAGCCGTGCGTGGTGAAGGCCGTGCGCGGCAGTGGCGGCCACCAGGTCTTCCTGGCGCGGGACGCCGCGACGGTGGCCGACGTCCAAGGTTGCCTGCGCCCCGATGTGCCGTTCCTGTTCCAGCGCTACGTCGCACATTCGCACGGCCGCGACCTGCGGGTGATCGTGGTGGACGGCCGCCCGGTGGCCGTCGGGCTGCGCAGCTCCGCCAACGGCCTGATGCAGTCGAACGTTTCACTCGGCGGCACCGTCGAGCCGTGCCCGGGCCGCTACCCGGCGGCGGAGCAACTGGCGGTGCGGGCCGCCGAAGAAGTCGGCCTGGTGCTGGCCGGCATCGACCTGCTCTTCGAGGAGGACGGCACCTTCACCGTGTGCGAAGTGAACGCCAACGTCCGCTGGGGCGAGCGGGTCACGCAGGTGACCGACGCCCTGATCGCCGCGTGCGCGGGCAGGCTGACCTGACGTCCGCCGCGAGCAGACCGACCTGGTGCCAGACCCGGGGCGAGCGGGTCACACAGGTGACCGACGCTCTGATCGCGGCGTGCGCAGCCACATTGAGGCTGCGTCAGATCCGGAAGGCGGCGACGTACCGGGCCGGGTCGCCGCGCAGGTCGCCGTCCCAGCGGGTCAGGGTCTGTTCGGCGAAGGTGCGGCCGGTGGCGAGGATCTCGTCCAGCGGGTCGAGGTAGCCGGGCACGTGCGGGGGTTCGAGTCCGGCGGCGACCCGGGCGTCCAGGCCGGCCCGGGCCAGGCGCAGCAGTTCGGCGGCGAGCGGGCGGACGGGGGTGTCGCCGAGGCGGGTGGCCAGGCCGTGGACGGGGAGTTGGGTGCGGGCCGCGCGGTGTTCGGCGGCGCTGTGCCGGCCGGTCAACTCCCAGGCGGCATCGCAGGATTCGCGGTGGTAGCCGAGGCCGGTCCAGAGCGCGGGCAGGGCGGTGAGGTGGGGGTGGGGCGGGCCGTCGGCGCCGCGCAGTTCCAGGGTGCGGCGTACCCGGGTGTCGGTCCACAGCTGGTCGAGGTGGGCGGCCCAGCGCCGGGGGGCGTCGTCGAGGCCGTGGCGCAGCAGTTCGGCGAAGCTGCCGTCGGGGGCGCTGTGGTGGCGGCCGTCGCGGGTGCGGTAGTGGATGAGGGGGATGCCGAGCGCCCAGTCGACGATGTCCTCGGCGGCGACGTCGGGCCGCAGCGCGGGCGGCAGCAGGCCGGTGCGGCGCGGGTCCATCCGCAGCCAGGCCCAGGAGCGGTGGGACAGCAGGCCGCACGGGCGGCCTTCGTGCAGCGGCGAGTTGACGAGCAGGGCGGAGATCACGGGGGCGACGGCGGTCTGCATCCGCAGTTTGCGGGTGAAGTCCTCGGGGCCGAGGAAGTCGAGGGTGGCCTGGGTGGACAGCGACAGGCCCATCACGTGCGGGGCGCGGGCCCCGCCGGGGCCGAGGTCGGCGAAGTACTGGCGCATCAGGGCGCCGCGGGACATCGGCACCCATTCGACGTCGGCGAGCCGTCCGAAGGGCAGGTTGCCGCCGGGGACGAGGGCCAGGCCGTGGCCGGCGGCCAGGTCGGCGAGCCGGGCCAGCGCGGCCCGGACTTCGTCCATGGTCTTGCCGACGCCGGGCCCGGGGGTGGAGGAGTACTCGATCTGCCCGCCGTGTTCGAGCGTGACGGTGGCGCCGTCGGGCAGCCGGACGCCCGTCAGGCAGTCGGCGTCCCACTCGGGTTCGCCGCCCCAGTGGTGGAGCACCGTCTCCAGGACGGCCCGGACGCCGTGCGGGCCCGAGTAGCGGGCGCCGATGCCGGTGGCGGGGTCGAGCAGGCCGCACTCGACCTCGACGCCGACCTGCTCGGTGGTGCCCGGGGCGGGCGTCAGCGGGGCGAGCAGCTGCGCCCGGTCCATCACGGGGCGCTCACCGGGGCGGCCGCACATGCCTGTCGGGCGTGGTCGAGCAGCGCGCCGACGGCGCCGAGCGCGGACTGGGCGGCGCCCTGGCACCAGGCGTGCGCGCCGGACAGGTGCTCACCGGCGAAGAAGATCCGCGGCCGGTGCGCGGGGTGCGGCGCGCCGAGCACCGACAGGTAGCGGGTGTGTTCGCCGGGGGTGAGGTGGGCGAAGGCGCCGCCGCCCATGCCGGTCTGCACGTCCCAGTTGCAGTGCACGATGTCGTCGACGTCGCCGGTGATGCCGGGGTGCAGCTGCTCCAGGCATTCCAGTACCAGCGCCTCCCGGTCGGCCTGCTCCAGCGCGGCGAACCGGCGCGCGTTGGCCCCCCACAGGTAGGCGCCGAGCAGCGCGGCGGGTTCGGCGGAGCGCAGCCGGTCGAGGGCGTCCCAGCGGGGGGTGCCGGAGCCGTTGACGCCGCCGTCGGTGCGCACCGCGTTGTCGGACGGGTACCAGCACTGCTGGATCGGCAGGTCGGTGAAGCTGCCGCCGCCGTGGATGCCGTCCTCGATCTCCCAGCGGCGGCGGGTCACGTGCAGCACGGTCTTGGCGCTGGACGCGTAGCTGATGCCGCGCACCGCGTGGCGCTGCGCGTGCGGCAGGCCGGGGGTGAGGGTGATCTGGTCGAGCGCGGGGGCGGGGACGCAGCAGACCACGAAGTCGGCGTGCTCGTCGAGCCGGCCGCCGATCCGCCGGCCGCCCACCCGCACGCCGTCGGGGCGCAGCGCGAGTTCGTCGATCCGGGTGGACAGCCGCAGGGTGCCGGGGCGCAGCGCCCGGACGAAGGCGTGCACCAGGGAGTCCATGCCGCCGGTGAGTTCGACCTGGCCGCGGTGGAACAGCCCGAAGTAGTCGACGAGTACTTCCAGCAGGGAGGACTGTTCGTAGTGGGCGAGGCCGCTGGCGTGGCCGAACAGGTCCCAGGCGTCCTGGGAGAGGTGCTCGTGGACGAACTGCCACAGCGACACCGAGGCGGCACGTTCCAGGGCCGGGTCGTCCCACCGGCCGTCCAGCGCGCGGCGCTGCTGTTCGACGGTCAGGGCCCGCCAGACGGGGGCGAGGATCCGCTCCAGCAGGGCGGACGGTGCGTGGCGTTCCTCGGGGCGGAGGGCGAAGGCGGGGAACAGCGAGGCGACCTCGCGGACCCGGACCCGGCTGCCGCGCAGGTGGTAGTAGGCCTGCGGGTTGGTGTTGACGAAGGGCCGGGTGGCCAGCCGGAAGCTGGTCACGTAGTGCAGCACGCAGTGGTGGTTGGCCGGGATCCGCATCGCGCCGAGGTCGGCGTGGGTGCCGTCCCAGAACCGGTGGGTGCGGATCCGTCCGCCGGGCCGGTTGCCGCGTTCGTACACCGTCACGTCGAAGCCTCGCCGCTGCAGCTCGTACGCGCACACCAGGCCGGCGATGCCGGACCCGATCACGGCCACCCGGCCGCCCGGGCCGGCCGTCGGCGTCAGCAGGGCGCGGGGGAACGCAAAACTGGTGTCGAACATCGGGACCCCTTCGGTGCGCGAGCCGCACGGCGCCCCCGCCCTGCCCTGCTCGCACCTTCCCCCGACCAGGCGTTGCCGCGTCTTCGGAACACGCTGCCACCGGCCCGCCCGGTTCGCATCCGCACCGTCGGCCGGCCCCCCCCCACCGGCCGCGCTGCGGGTCCTCAGTTCGAGGACGGTGCCTGCCGGTGCTGGAGCCACCGGTCGGCCAGGGACACGGCCACGGTGAGGGCCAGTGCCAGCAGGGCGTCCACGCGGGAGTCGGCGAGTGCGATCAGCACGCCCGGGCCGGCCTGCTGGATGCTCACGCCGGAGCCGACGAACAGCCCGGCGCCGACCGCGCCGCCGATGCTGATCATGGTCATGTGGCGGCTGAGCAGGCTCCGCGACAGCTGGGCCCCGCCGGCCGCGACGGCCGTGTCGTGGGCGTCCTCCAGCAGCTGGGTCCCGGTGTTTCCTCTTGCGTCGCTCACGACCGCAGCTCCACTCCGTGCCGGGCCTCGACCTGGTTCAGCAGCGCGCGGAACAGCGGCAGGCGCAGCTCCTCCACGGGCTCCAGCGCCTCGGGGTGCCACTGGACGCCGACCGTCCAGGCGGCGTCCGCGAGCAGCTCGACGGCCTCCACGCAGCCGTCGTCGGCGCGGGCGGTGACCTTCAGGCCCTCGCCCACCCGGTCCACGGCCTGGTGGTGCCCGGACGCCACCGCGATCCGGCCCTGGCCGAACGCCTGGGCGACCGCGCTGTCGGCCGACAGCGCGACCTCGTGGGTGGCCCACTCGATCCCGGGCTCCGGGTTGTGCGGGACGCCGGTCGGCGCCAGGTCCACGTGCAGGGTGCCGCCCCGGACGATGTTGAGCAGCTGCATGCCCCGGCAGATGCCGAGCATCGGGCGGCCGTGGTCGAGCGCGTACCGCACCACGGCCTCGTCGAGCCGGTCCTGCACGGGGTTGACGTCGTACAGCGACGGGTGGTGGGCGTCCGCGCCGTACCGGGCCGGGTCGACGTCACCGCCGCCGGGCACCACGAAGCCGGCGCAGTCGGCCAGTTCGGCGTCCGACGGGTTGCCCTCGGCGTCCGGCCGGAGCAGGACGGGGCGGGCGCCGGCGGCCCGGATCAGGTCCACGACCTGGTCGAAGATCCGGTTGGCCTCGCCGATGCGCACGTCGGCGCCCGGAGCGTCGCCGTCGCTGAGGCGGACGGGTATCCCGATGAGGGGTTCCGGGTGATCGGTGACGCTCATAAGCTCTCTCCCTGCTCGGCTTGCGGATGAGATGCGAAATCTAGAAGATAGATTTCATGGATGGCAAGGGGTGGACCCAACACATCGAGCCGGTGCGTGCGGCGGGAGCCGCCGAGGCGATCGCACGCCGGCTCGGCGAACTGATCGGCGCCCGGATCCTGGTCGGGGGTGACCGCCTGCCGCCGGAGAAGACCCTGGCCGAACTGTTCGGCGTCGCCGTGATGACGGTCCGGCACTCGATGGCGGTGCTCCGCGAGGACGGCCTGATCGAGACCCGGCGCGGCCGCGGCGCGGGCACCTTCGTGATCCCCGGCATCCTCACCCGGATCGGCGAACTGACCGCCCTGCACCCGTACACCCGGGCCGACATCGAGGAGTTGACGGCCTGGCGGATCGCGATCTCCGGCGAGGCCTCCGCCCGCGCCGCCCTGCGCGCCTCCGAGGCGGGCCTGGCCCGGATGCGCGGACTCGAGGCCGCCGCCGACGCGGTCGTCGCCGACGCCGAGGCCTACCGCACCGCGGACGCCGGCCTGCACCTGTACATCGCCGAACTCTCCGGCTCCAGGCGCCTGTTGGAGGCCGAACAGGGCATCCAGCACGAACTGACCCGGCTGCTCGCCGGCCACCCCGGCGGCACCGAATCCCGCAGCACCCCCTCCCAGCGCCACCGCGCCCTCGCCGGCGCCATCGAGGCCCGCGACCCGGCCCGCGCCCGCAAACAGTTCACCATCCACGCACAGGCCACCGCAGACCTCTGCCTCCCCTTCGCCCAGGAGCCGACCGAGTCCTGAACTCCCCACCGCTTCAGGGGACTTCGGACCTCCCGGGCGCGCCCGGCCGGGCGCCCGCGGCCCGCGGCGGTCGCGGCCCCTACGGCTCCAGCCGGGGGTCGTCGATGCCGACGGTGACGACCCCGGGCGGATAGAGCTCCGGACAGGCCGTCAGGATCAGGTGCTGCTGCGGGCGCACCGGGGTGGGCAGACTCGCGGCGATCGCGTGCGCCAGGCCCTGGCTCCCGTATCCGTCACGGACCATCGTCGCCACCACCACGGCGGTACTCGCATCGAGTGGCTCGAACTCCAGTGAGGGCAGCGCCAGGACCGCGCGAGCGGCACCCTCGTCCTTGATCTCGGCCTCGACCAGGCACAGCACCGGCACCAGCAGGTGCTGGAACGGGCTGTGCAGCGCGGCATCCACGACCCGGTGCAGACGCGGGTGGCCCGCGGCCAGCGCGGCCAGGGCGCTGGAATCCAGGATGATCACGCGCTGCGCCTGGGGGCGACCTTGGCGCGCGCGTCCTGCGCGGCGATGCCGTAGACCCGCTGCAACAGGTCCGGCCCCTGGTCCAGCTCCGTGTCGGTGAGGGCCATCCCGAAGTGCTCCCGCAGCAGCCGGCGGCCCTCGGCAACCCGCTCGGCGATCTGCTCCGCGGTGGGCTGCCGCTCCACCAGCAGCGCCACCTGGGCGCCGATCGTGGTGCCGCCGGCCGCCGCGAGAGCGGCCAGCCGGTCACGCGTCTCGGCGGAGACCTTGATCGTCGCATCAGCCATACCACGAGCGTACACCGGCGGTGTACCGCCGGTGTACGACGAGGGGCCCAAGGGCGGGGCCTAGAAGCCGAGCGGGGTGTACGTGGACATCGTCTGCGCGAACTGCTGCCCGTTGGTGGGTGCGGCGGCGACCGGGAAGACCGGTACCGCGCTGCCATTGGCGATCGAGAGGCCCAGGTATTCGCCGAGCATGCGGCCGTGGCTGGTGTCGGGCATGGCGGTCAGTGCCATCCCCTCCGCGAGCGGGGTGGTCCGCTTCTTCCAGGTCAGGCCGCCGTCGGTGGAGGAGAGGTAGTTGACCGAGACGGTGCCGTTCCACAGCTCGTTGTAGACGATCGCGAAGCGCCCGGGGTTGAACGGGTCGGCCGTGATCGACGGGGCGAACTGGTTGGTGGCGGCACACAGTGCCTGGTCCGGGCAGGTGTCGATCTCGGTGACCGTCCAGTTCTGCCCGTCGGTCGAGGTGGCCTTGACGAGGTTGTTCCAGGCGCAGCCGGTCGCGGCCCGGCAGCCGTGCCAGACGGCGTTGATGCGGCCGGTGCTGTCCACGTCGGCGGAGACCACGGAGACGTCGCGCAGGCCCGGAACGTCGTACTGGCTGCCGTTGTTGACCGTCACCGGCGCGGTCGAGCCGGTGCCGCCGCCGGTGAGGGTGAAGGCGCCGACGGTGCCGGCCGCCCCGTACAGGACGACCACGCTGCCGTCGGGCCGGACCACCGGGTGGCTCCCGGTGTCGGCCGGCCAGGAGCCGTTGAGACGCGCCCAACTCAGGCCGCCGTCCGTGGACTTGGCAATGTCGATCCGGCCGGTGTCGAACCTGGTGACGGTCAGGTAGCAGGTGCCGTAGTACGGGCTGGAGGTCCAGTTGTCGCAGGTCATCCACTCCTTGTCCCACTCGACGCCGTCGTTGCCGATCGCCCAGGTGGGGGCGGACCAGTGCGCGGCGGCGTCGGTGGAGCGGTTGATCATGATGCCGGCACCGGCGCCCGCGTCGACCGGCAGGCTGGCCACCATCCAGGTGTCGTGCCGGGCGCTGTACGCCACCACCGGGTCGCTGGCGCGTCCGTGGGTGCCGCCGGCCGCGACGGTGATGCCCGGCAGGGTGCCGGACGTCCAGGTGAGCCCGCCGTCCCGGGAGGCCGCGAAGCCGGTGTTGGTCGAGCCGCCGCTGAAGCTCCGGCCGACCTGGTAGGCGCTGACGACCGTACTGCCCCAGCCGAAGCTGTCCGCCTCGACGGCGGTCGAGTGCTGGGTGTCGGCGGTGGTGTACGGGTCCGCGCCGACCGTCTGGAGGCCGCCGGTGAAGGTGCGGCACCCCAGGTTGGTCTCGGCCGACCGGTGCGGCGAGCCGCCGTAGACGTTGACGGCGGCCAGGCAGATCGTCTGCGGGCCCGCCGGGACGGACGTCAGCGTCTGCCAGAAGCCGTGGGCGCCGACGTCGGAGCGGTAGAGACTCGCGGCGAACTGCTGGACCACCGTGCCGTTGCGGCGGACTCTGACCTGCACCGAGCCGCCCGTGTCCGGGTCCGTGGCCCAACCCGACACCACCACGCCGCCGTTGGCGCCGATCATCGCGTCGAACGCGCCTTCGGCGGGCCGGTCGGGATCGGGGTCCGGATCCTGGGAGCAGATCGGCGGCGGATCCGGCTGGTCGCAGAGCGGGGACGCCTGCGCGTGGCCCGGTGCGACGAGGACGGACGCGACGGCGGCGACGCCGGCCAGCAGCAGCGCCACCGACCGGCCGACGCGCGGAAAAACGGAACGTGTGGACAAGGTGGCCCCCCTTGTTGTCGGTTGCGATACCCCAGAGAGTGGCAAGCGCGAGTAAACAGTCCATCAACACCCAATCGGCGTCGCGCACCGAGCCTGTGGGAAGATCCGCAGGTGAGTGCCATATCGTCGCCCCCCAAGCCCGTCCAGTTGTGCGCGGCCCCAGGCTGTTCGCAGCCCACCGCCTACCGCACGCGTTCACGCGACGCCTGGTGCGACGAGCACATCACCGAAATCCTGCGCACCGGTGGCCTGGAGCCGCTGGAGCCGTTCCAGAAGCCGACGGCTTGGCGGCTGACCAGGTGTCTGAACTGCGGCTGCGAGGCGCACTACCGCCTCGAGTACACGCTCGACCAGAACGCGGCGGGCCAGGCCACCTGCCGGGCCTGCTACTGGCGGCAGTGGGCGCTGGACGCACGCCGGAACCAGGGCCCGTACGCGGACCTGACGCCCGTCCCGGTGGAGCAGGCGCGCGCCCACGCGGAGCAGCACGGCTACGACTACCTCGCCCCACTCACCGATCCGTCGCTCGCGGACGACCCGCACCACGTCCGCTGCCGGTACTGCGGGCGGCAGAGCGCCGAACGGCTGGGCGACATCGCGTTCGGCTGCCGGTGCGGAACCAACCCGAGCCGGGCCCGGCAGACCTCCAACGCCCCGGGCGAGAAGAACCGGGAACTGCTCAAGGACTCGGGGCTGCCGGTCCTCGCCTGGTGGGACCACGAGGCCAACGAGGCCGCGCAGTGGGAGACCGTCACCGTCACCGCCCTGCGCGAGGTGGCCTGGCGCTGCCCCGACTGCGCGCTGCGCTTCACCGCCCGGGTCAGCCACATGCTGCACAACCAGCAGTGCCCGGCGTGCGAACCCCGGCGCCGCGCCGAACGGGAGGCCGAGCTGGCGCGGCTGGAGGTGACGCCGGTCGCCGACGTCCCCGAACTCCTCGAAGCCTGGGCCGACGAGGAGGACCCGCACACGGTGTTCGTCGCCGCCGACCTGACGCTGCGCCGCTTCCGCTGCCCGCAGGGCCACCACCCGCGGGTGTCCCCGCTGCGGTACCTGCGTTCGGGCTGCCCGTCCTGCCGGAGCCTGAAGACCTCGGCGGCCCGGCAGGAGATCGAGGCCGTCGAAGCGGCCCCGTTCCGGCTGAGCCCGGAAATAGGTGCCCAGTGGCACCCGACCCGCAACGGCCGGATCAGCCTGGCCAAGATCTCGCCCAAGTCGCGCCGCACCGTCTGGTGGCAGGACCCGGTCTGCGGCCACGAATGGCAGGACACCCCCGAACAGCGCGACAAGGGGCAGCGGCTGCGCTGCCCCGAGTGCCGCACCATCCTCGACTCGCTGGCCTTCCACTTCCCGGACCTCGCCGCCGAATGGTCCCCCGCCAACCCGCTCTCCCCCTGGCAGGTGCGGCCGACCGCGCAGACCGCGTTCGTCCCCGCCTGGGCATGCCCCAGCGGGCACACCTGGCAGGCGCCGCTCGCCTCCCGCACCAATGGCAGCGGCTGCCCCGAGTGCCGCGAACACGGCAAGTCGCAGGTGGAACTGAGCCACCATCGGGCCGCCGAACGCGTCTTCGGCACCGCCGCGTCCGGCCAGTCCGTGCGGCACAGCGCCTTCGCCCGCCGCGCCCAGTGGTCCATCGACATCACCACCGTCCTGCCCGACGGCCGCAAGCTCGCCATCGAGTACGACGGCGCCTACTGGCACGCCGACAAGACCGCCCTGGACGCCGACAAGTCCCGCGACCTCCTCGCAGCCGGCTACCTGGTCGCCCGCCTCCGCGAACACCCCCTCCCCCCGCTGCCCGTCGAGCACCCCGACTACGCCGAGTTCACCGTCCACTCGACCGCTCCCCGGCCCGAGGAGGTCATCGAGCGGGTGAAGAACTGGGCGACGGGCCAACGGAGTTGAGACGGTTCACGGCGGGAGGGCCGGGTCGCGCTCCGGGCGCCCGTACAATGCGACACCGACAGTGCTTGCGACAGCGAACGGTCGCGGGCCCGGTGGGCCCCGGCCGGTGACGACACGGACGGAGGGAGCGCCGATGCCCAGCCAACGGTCCATCAACGAGGCGGAGCGGCTCGTCGGGGCGAAGCTCGGCGGCATCCCCGTCCGTACGGAGCGGATGGCGGCGGTGGCCAACATCTACCGGGCCGCCTCCGCGGTGCGGCAGCACCTGGAGAACTCGGTGCTGCGCGGCTCGGACCTGACCTGGACCGCGTTCGTGGTGCTGTGGGTGGTGTGGGTGTGGGGCGAGTCGGAGACGCGGCGGGTCGCCGAGGAGGCGGGCATCTCCAAGGGGACGCTGACCGGGGTGTCGCGCACCCTGGAGTCGCGCGGCCTGCTGCGGCGCGTCGACCACCCGACCGACGGCAGGCTGGTGCTGCTCGCGCTCACCGCGGAGGGCGAGGAGTTCATGCGCCGGGTGTTCCCCGCGTTCAACGAGGAAGAGTCGTTCGTCACCGCGCAGTTGAGCGACGAGGAGTGCCACAGCCTGGCCGACGGGCTGCGCCGGGTGGTGCTCCAGGTCGAGGAGCACGGCGAGGACCGGCGCCGGTCGCTGCTGAACGGCGAGGAGCCGGCCCCGCGCCGCAGCGGCCGGCGTCCTCGCGGCTGATCACCCGGCGGCCTCCCGCACCAGCGCGTCGAAGATGCCCTGCTGGACGGGGTCCTGGTCCGCGGTGTCCTCCGGGTGCCACTGCACGGCCACCAACCAGCCGTCGTGGCCCGCGAGTTCGAGGGCCTCGGCGGTTCCGTCGGCGGCCCGGGCGGTGACGGTCAGGCCCTCCCCCGGCCGGTCCACGTGCTGGTGGTGGTAGCAGGACGCCTCCACCACGGCCGCACCGCCGGCGGCCTTCGCGAGCGCGGAGCCGGGCGCGAGCGAGACCGGGTGGCGCAGGTGGCGGTGCTCGCGGCCGGGCCCGCCCATGTCCTGGTGGAGGGTGCCGCCCAGCACGGTGTTGACCACCTGGAGGCCGCGGCAGATCGCCAGTACCGGCAGCCCGCCGCCGATCGCGGCCCGGGCGAGCTCAAGGTCGAAGGCGTCCTGCTCCTCGTCCACGTCGTACACGGCCTCGTGCACCTCGGCCGACCCGTACCGGTGCGGAGCCAGATCCCCGCCGCCGGGCAGCAGCAGCCCGTCGAAGCGCGCCAGCCGCTCCCGCACCCCGGCCGGGTCGGCGACCCCGCCGGGCGCATGCGGGTGCAGGCCGACGGGCTCGCCGCCGGCCCGCCAGACGGCCTCGATCAGGGCGCGGGCGTTGACCTCGGCGGCGTACCGCAGCGCGGAGGTGCTGGCGGCGAAGCGGGCGGGTATCGCGATCAGCGGGCGGTGGCTCACAGCTGGATCCAAGTGGTCTTGAGTTCGGTGTACTTCTCCAGCGCGTGCGCGGACTTGTCGCGCCCGTTGCCGGACTGCTTCATGCCGCCGAAGGGCACCGAAAGGTCGCCCTCCTCGTAGCAGTTGACCCAGACGGTGCCGGCCTTGAGGCTGCGGGAGACCAGGTGGGCGGTGGAGAGGTCGGAGGTCCACAGGCCGGCCGCGAGGCCGTATTCGGTGGCGTTGGCGAGGGCCACGGCCTCGTCGAGTTCGTCGAAGGCGAGGACGGACAGGACGGGGCCGAAGACCTCCTCGCGGGCGAGGCGGCTGTCGGGGGCGACCTGGTCGAAGACGGTCGGCTCCAGGTAGGAGCCGCCGGTGTCGGCAAGCACGCGGGCGCCGCCGGTGCACAGCCGGGCGCCGTCGGCGAGGGCGGTGCCGACGTGGCCGAGGACGCGGTTCAGGTGGCTCTCGCCGACCAGAGCGCCCATTTCGGTGGCGGGGTCGAGCGGGTCGCCGACCCGCAGCGCGCGGGCGCGGGCCACCACGGCCTCGGTGACCTGTTCGGCGATCGAGCGGTGCACCAGCAGCCGGGAGGGCGCGGTGCACATCTCGCCCTGGTTGAAGAAGATGCCCCAGGCGGCGGTGGCGGCGGCCCGGTCCAGGTCGGGGGCGTCGGGGAGGATGATGTTGGGCGACTTGCCGCCGAGCTCCAGCCAGACCCGCTTGAGGTTGGAGTCGGCGGAGTAGTGCAGGAATTGGCGGCCGACGGCGGTGGACCCGGTGAAGGCGAGGACGTCCACGTCGGGGTGCAGGCCGAGGGCCCGCCCGGCCACCGGGCCGTTGCCGGCCACGATGTTGAGCACGCCCGGCGGCAGCCCGGCCTCCAGGCCGATCCGGCCGAGCAGCAGCGCGGACAGCGGCGAGTTCTCGGAGGGCTTGAGCACCACCGTGCAGCCGGCGGCCAGCGCCGGGGCGATCTTCCAACCGGCCAGCGTGAGCGGGAAGTTCCAGGGGACGACGGCGCCGACCACGCCCGCGGGCTCGCGGGTGACGAGCGCCAGGGCGTCGGACGCGGTGTGCGGGGCCTCGTCGGTGAGCTTGTCGGCGAGGCCGCCGTACCAGCGGAAGGTGTTGATGACGGCGCGCAGTTCGATGTCGTGCGCGTCGGTGACGGGCTTGCCCATCTCCAGGCTGACGGTGAGCGCGAGTTCGGCCCGGTGCTGTTCCAGCAGGTCGGCGAGGCGCAGCAGTACCCGGCCGCGTTCGGTCGGGGACAGCCGGGGCCAGGGGCCGCGGTCGAAAGCCCGGCGGGCGGCGGCGACGGCGGCGTCCACCTCGGCCTCACCGGCGTCGGCGACCTGGGCCAGCACCCGGCCGTCGCGGGGTGACACCACGGCGAACGTCCCGCCGCCGCCGGCCTCGTCGGCGCCGTCGATCAGGTGCGTGGTGACGGGGCGCAGCGCCTCGGCCCGGCGCAGCCAGTCCTCGTGGGTCATGCGGTCCTCCTGGAGCGGGAGCGCGCGCCCAACTGGCGGGCGCGCGCCTCGATGTGACGGTGTATCAGTGCGAACGCCGTTGCCGGATCCGCTGGTTGGCCACGCCGAGGGCCAGCACGACGGGCACCGACAGGACCAGCCAGAGGGCGGTGCTCAGTTGTCCGCCGATCAGGGTGGTGAAGTTGGCCAGGATCAGCCAGATGGCGCCCGCGATGCCGAGCGCGCCCAGTACGGGGGCGAGCACGGTGTTCCACAGCCGGGTGTCCACCCGGTTGCGGCGGAAGAACACCACCACGGAGACCGAGGTCAGCAGGTAGAGCAGCATCATGGCGAGCACGGCGAGTCCGCTGAACCAGGAGAACAGGGTGAGCACCGGGTCCTGGCCGGCCACCGCGAACGGCACCACCAGCAGTACGGCAATGCCGGTCTGTACCCGCCCGGCCATGGCCGGGGCGTGCTTGCCGTTCAACCGGCAGAGTGCGGCGGGGAGTTGGCCGTCCCGGCCGAGGCAGAACAGGTAGCGGCTGGCGGAGTTGTGGAAGGTGAGGACGCCGGCGAACAGCGAGGTGGCGAGCAGCACCGGCAGCACGCTGTTCACCCAGCCGCCGAACAGGTCGGCGATGGGCGCGAACACGAACCCGGCGGAGTCGCCGCCGGCCAACGCCTGGTTGGCCGCCTCCGGGGCCTTGGAGGCGCCGTGCGCGGAGATCAGCGACCAGGAGGTGAGTGCGAAGAATCCGGTGACCACCAGTACCGAGAGGTAGGTGGCCCGCGGCACGGTCTTCTTGGGCTCGCGGGCCTCCTCGCCGTAGATGGCGGTGGCCTCGAAGCCGAACATGGACGCCAGGGCGAACATCACGGCGATGCCGGGCGCGCCCTGGAGCGCGGCCGACGGGGAGAAGCTGTCGGCCAGGCCGAGCCCTTCGGGGCCGCCGCCCTTGAACAGCGTGACCAGGCTGAACACCAGCAGGATGCTGAACTCGGCGAGGACGAACGCGGCGAGCACCTTGGCGCCCATCTCGATGCCCGCGGCGCCGAGTGCCTGCACCACCGCCATGGTGACCAGGGTGTAGACCCACCACGGCAGATCGACCGACGTATTGTCGGCGACCAGGGAGCTGACGATGGAGCCGTACAGGCCGTACATGCCGGCCTGGATGACGCAGTAGGCGAACAGCGCGACGCTCGCGCCGCCCGCGCCGGCGGCCCGGCCGAGGCCGGTGCCGATATAGGTGTAGAAGGCGCCGGCGTCCACGACGTGCCGTCCCATCGCGATGAAGCCGACGGAGAACAGCAGGATCACGGCGCCGGCCACCACGTAGGCGGCGGGGGTGCCGGAGCCGTTGCCGATGGCGACCGAGATCGGGGCGGCGCCGGCGATGCCGGTCAGTGGCGCCTGGCCGGAGAGGACGAAGAAGAGGATGCCCAGTACGCCGAGGGCGTTGGGCTTGAGGGTGGCACTGGTGGGGGCGTGCCGCACGGTCCGTTCACGGGAAGCCGTCTGACTGTCCACACGGATCACCTGCCAGATCAAAGTGGGGGAATCGTTTCAGGTCAAACGAGTTGCCTCATCGTGGAGGCAGGCAGTCCGTTTGGCAAGGGTTCGGGGCCGCTCCCGCGATAACGGTTTCGAAGCGGCCTTCGAGGCGGCCCTGGGGTGGCCTTCGACGCGGCCTTTGGGGCGGCCGCGCAGGTCAGCGGTCCGACAAGCCGTCGAGGAGCGCGCGGAGTTCGGCCAGCGCGTCCTCGGTGGCCGCCCGCTCGCCGAACACCAGCTGGTGCAGCACCAGGCCCTCCAGCGCGGCGAACACCAGCCGGGACAGGCCGGGGCTCACCGCCCCGGGCAGCAGACGGTCCAGCTCGCGCCGGCTGGCCTCGAAGTACTCCTCGTACAGCCCGCGCAGGTGCGCCAGCAGCTCGGGGCGGCGGCGCGCCTCCAGCAGCAACTCGTACTGGAACACCTGGAGTTCGGGCCCGGCCTCGACCATGTCGGCCAGGCCGGTGGCGAACTCCTCCGGCCTCTGCGCGCCGGCCTCCAGCGCGCTGCTGCTGATCGAGGAGCGCACCGCGTGCGCGACGGCCTCCTCGATCAGCGCGTCGCGCGAGCCGAAGTGGTGCACGACCAGGCCGTGCGTCACCCCGGCCTCCTCCGCCACGGCCCGGTAGGTGAGGTTGCGCAAGCCCCCCCGGGCCACCACCCGCACCGCCGCCTCCAGCAGCGCGGTACGCCCCGTCCCGTAGTTCGTCACGCGCTTGCGGGTGGCGCGCTTGGCTGCGGGCGCGTCGGGCCGGTCGGGGTCGGTCATGGCCGTGACCCTACCGGGAGGCACCGGTTCAGCGCTTCGGCGGCCGGATGCCGCGGAACTCCCAGTCCCCGCCCAGCGCGGTGGACAGCACCTCCTCCGACTCGGTGGGCTGCGCGCCCACGTCGGTGCGGATCGCCGTCGGGCCGGTGACGATGCGGTTGGTCAGCCGGCCGAGGCCCTCGACCTCCACCTCGACGACGTCGCCCGGCTGCACCGGACGGGAGTTGGCGGGCGTGCCGGAGAGCAGCACGTCGCCGGGGTACAGGGTGATGGTGCGGGCGATGTCGGCGACCAGGTAGTGCATGTCCCAGGTCATCTCGTCGGTGGAGCCGTCCTGCACCACCTCGCCGTTGACGTAGGTGCGCAGCTGCTTGCCGCGGAAGTCCCAGTCGGTGACCAGGCCGGGGCCGAGCGGGCACAGCGTGTCGGCGCCCTTGACGCGGAGCATCGAGCCGGCGTCGGTGTCCCGGAAGTCGTGCAGACCGTAGTCGTTGGCGACGGTGTAACCGGCGATGTAGTCACCGGCCTCCTCGGGAGAGATGTTGCGCGCGGTCTTCCCGATGACGATCGCCACCTCGCCCTCGTAGTTGAGCCACTTGCAGCCCTCGGGGCGGACGATCGCGCCGCCGTGCGAGTTCAGCGAGGAGGTGGGCTTGTGGAAGTAGGTGGGGGTGTCGGGCAGGCCGATCTGGAACTCCTCCACCCGGCTGCGGTGGTTGAGGTGGACGGCGATCACCTTGGAGGGCACCACGGGCGGCAGGTGGTGGGCGTCGGCGATGGCGACCCGGCGGCCGTCACCGGCGACCAGCTCCTCGCCGTCGCGGACGGTCTCGACGACCGCGCCGTCGAGGAGGATGCGGCGGTACTCGGGCATGGCGGGGGCCTTTCTCAGGTGAGGCTGTGGGGGTTGCGGGGGGCGGGTTCGGCGGGCAGGCCGGTGCCGGTCCAGCCGTCGGCCGGGCGGTCGAACCAGAGATGGACCTGGCCGGTGCCGATCGAGTTCTCGTACTCGCCGTACTGGCGGGCCTTCGCGGTGCACTCCCGCTCGCCGAGCGCGCCGGCCATCATCAGGTAGTGGGCGAACCTGGCCTCGGGCTTGAATGTCCCGAACTCGTCCATGGTGTCCAGGACCTGGTCGTGGCGGCCGTCCTTGAACCACTCGATCCGCTGCTCGTCGGCGGCCCGCGCCTCGGGGGTGAAGATGTGCGAGGGGTCGCTGGACTCGTGGGCGCGCAGCTCGCGCAGCGGCCAGAAGGTGTGCGAGAGCGCGCCGGAGGCGATCAGCAGCACCCGGCGGCCGGGGGTGGCGGCGATGCCGTCGGCCAGCGCGCGGCCGAGCCGCAGGTGGTCCTCCGCGTCGCCGGTCTGGCAGACGCCGATGGTCACCCAGCGCTTGTCGGGCAGGCCCTCGCCGAGGTACTTCCACAGGTTGACGGTGGCGTAGAAGATCGGCAGGTACGGGTCGTCGATCGGGGTGATCCAGGTGCCGTGCTTGTCCGCGAACTTGCCGATGTTGTGGGCGAGTTCGGGGTCACCGGGGAAGTCGTAGGGCATCCGGCACATGCCGCGCGGCAGTTCCTCGGAGGTGAACAGCCCGGCCCGGCGCTGCTGCGCGGTGACCACGAACTCGACGGTGGTCGCCCAGTGCGAGTCCAGCACCACCACGGTGTCGTAGTCGTCCCGCCCGAACACCTCCTCGCGCAGCTGGCGCAGGCCGGTGACGAGGGTGATCTCCTTGCCCTCGTTCAGCTCCCGCCGGATCTCCTCGGGGAGTACGACGGTGGGGACGTGGGCCAGCAGGCCGGCCCCGACGATCTCACCCATGGTCCTTCCACCCCTTCGGCGCGGTGACGGTGTTCTTGACGTCGCAGTAGAAGTCGAAGCTCCAGGTGCCGCCCTCGCGGCCGACGCCGGAGTGCCGGGAGCCGCCGAACGGGGCCTGCAGGTCGCGGACGAAGAAGCAGTTGACCCAGACGGTGCCCGCGACCAGCTGCTCGGTGACGCGTTCGGCGCGCTCGCGCGAGCCGGTGGCGAGGGTGGCGGCCAGGCCGAAGCGGGTGTCGTTGGCGAGCCGGACGGCCTCCGCCTCGTCGCGGAAGGTCTGGAGGGTCAGGACGGGGCCGAACACCTCCTCCTGGACGATCTCCGAGTCCTGTGCCACGCCGGTGAGCAGGGTCGGCGCGTAGAACTGGCCCGCCCGGCGCTCGCCGCCGATCACGGCGCGGGCGCCGGATGCGATCGCCCGCTGCACGAAGCCGTCGATCTTCTCCAGCTGGCGGGGGTGGATGTTCGGGCCGATGTCGGTGGGCAGTTCGCGCGGGTCGCCCTGCTGCAGCCGGGCGGCCTTCTCGGTGAACCGGCGGGTGAACTCCTCGGCGACGGACTCCTCGACCAGCAGCCGGGTGGCGGCCAGGCAGACCTGCCCGGCGTTGTCGTACTGCTCGACGGCGAGCTCGACGGCCAGGTCGAGGTCGGCGTCGGCGAACACCAGCAGCGGGGACTTGCCGCCGAGTTCGAGGCTGAGCGGGGTGAGGTTGGGCGCGGCCGAGGCGGCGATGTGCTTGGCGGTCGGCACCGAGCCGGTGAAGCTGATCCGGCGCACGTCGGGGTGCGAGGTCAGCGCGTCGCCGATCTCCGAGCCGAGGCCCTGCACCACGTTGAACACGCCGGCCGGCAGCCCGGCCTCGGCGGCGATGTCGGCGAGCAGCGAGGCCGTCATCGGCGTCCACTCGGCGGGCTTGAGGACGACCGTGTTGCCGGCCGCCAGCGCCGGGGCGATCTTCCAGGTGGCCAGCATCAGCGGCGCGTTCCACGGGGTGATCAGCACGCACGGGCCGGCCGGGTCCCAGCTGACGTGGTTGCTGTGGCCGCGGGTGTCGAAGTCCTCGTGGTCGAGCGTCAGCAGCCAGTCGGCGAAGAACCGGAAGTTGTGCGCGACCCGGGGCATGACGCCGCGTCGGTGCGAGCGCAGCAGCGCGCCGTTGTCGGCGGTCTCGACGACGGCCAGGTCCTCCAGCCGCCGCTCGACGCCGTCGGCGATGGCGTGCAGCAGGCGGGCGCGGTCCGCGCGAGGGGTGGCGGCCCAGGCGGGGAAGGCGGCCTTGGCGGCGGCGACGGCCGCCCGGGCCTCGGCGGCGGTGCCGCGGGCGATCTCGCCGAGGACGCTGCCGTCGATCGGCGAGTGGTCGGTGAAGGTCGCGGCGGAGGCGACGCGTTCGCCGCCGATCCAGTGCCGGGTGTCGACGGCGACCCCGGCGACGGTGGTGAGGTGTCCGCTCATGGCGTCAATTTCCTTGCTGAGCACGGGAGTTCACTGATCGACGATGGTGGTGCCGGAGGCCAGCAGCCGGCCGCCGTCCCAGACCACGCCGACCTGGCGGTAGTAGGCGGCGATGGGCTCGCGGATCTCCAGCCGGGCGAGTTCCTCGGTGGGCGACTCGAACAGCTCCAGGTCCGCGTCGCCGACCCAGGCCGGTCCGGCTTCGAAGGAGGCGGCGCCGGAGGCGACCAGCTCGTCCAGGGCGAGTCCCTGGCCCTTCTCGATCGAGGGCAGCCAGCGGTGGTGGGCCATCGGGTGGCCGTTGACGAACCCGTTGGTCTCGGACGGCTCGCGCAGCGTCACGACGGCCTGGGCCAGCCGCCGGTCGGCGGCGGCGAGGGTGGCGCCGAACCGGGCGCCGGCCTCGATCCGCGGCGCGGGGCCGTAGGGGTGCGGGCGGGTCTGGTGGATCGAGCCGAGCTTCTTCGGGTAGCCCTGGTGCAGGCCGCGGGCGATCGCGAAGTCCTTGTCGACCCAGATGTACACGCAGCGCGAGTACGTCTGACCCTGGAACTTGCAGCGCACCACGGCGAACGCCTCCTTGTACTGGGCGAGCACCGGGTCGAGCAGTTCCTGGCCGGAGGCGGAGCAGGACTGCCAGTCGGCCCAGATCAGCGCGACCGCGCCGGGGTCCTCATCGGCGAGTTCCAGCGGCTCGGGCAGCAGTTCGCGCACCCGCTCCGGGTCGGTGCGGTACTCGATGGTGAGCAGGTCGCCGGAGTAGCGCCACGGCGGCGAGGGGATCAGCGACGAGGAACCCGTCGCGGTCTTGGGGTGGAAGTACCCACGGACACTGGCCACTTGGATTCCTTACGCGGTGGGGGCGGGCTGCTGGAGCAGCTCGGCGCGGTAGCGGGCGGCGGCGGCCGCGGCACGCTGGCCGCCGAGGGCGACGACGCCGATCAGGCGCTCGCCGTGGTGGTAGCCGACCAGGACGTCCCCGTCCGGGTCGCCGTCCAGGACGCGCACGTCGGCGCGGCCGAGGGCGGGGGAGCCGAAGGACTGGAGGCGGAAGTCGTGCTGGTCGCTCCAGAAGGTCGGCAGCGGGGCGAACGGCGCGAGGCCGTGCTCGGTGCCGGTGAGGTGGGCGAGCAGCACCTTGGCGGCGTGCTTGGCACTGTCGGTGGGGATCGACCAGTGCTCGACGCGGCGCGGGACGCCGTCGTAGCGGGCGTTGGGGAAGCGGGCGACGTCGCCGACGGCGACCACCTCGGGCCGGCCGCCGACCCGCAGGTGCTGGTCGGTGAGGACGCCGTCGGTGAGGTCGAGGCCGTTGCCGTCGAGCCACTCGGTGTTGGCCACCGAGCCGACCGACTCCACCACCACGTCGGCGGGCAGGACGCGGCCGTCGGCGAGCGCCACGCCGGTGACGTGGTCCTCGCCCTCGAAGCCGGTCACTCCGCAGCCGAGCGCGAAGCGGACGCCGCGCTCTTCGTGACGGCGCTTGAGCGCGCCGCCGAGCAGTTCGCCGAGCGGTCCGGCCATCGGCAGCGGCAGCGGGTCGACCACGGTGACCTCGGCGGCGCCGAGGGCCACGGCGGTGGCGGCGACCTCGCAGCCGATGAAGCCGGCGCCGACCACCACCACGCGCACGCCGGGCGCGGTCAGTGCGGAGCGCAGGCCCTGGGCGTCGTCCAGGGTGCGGACGGTGTGCCGCCCGGCGGTGGGGCCGGGGCAGCGCAGGCGGCGCGAGCGCATGCCGGTGGCGGCGACCAGCGCGGCGTACGGCAGGCTCTCGCCGTCGGAGAGTTCGACGCTCCGCTGTGCGAGGTCGGCGCGGACCACCGCGGTCCCGAGGCGCCACTGCACGTCGGCGACGGCGGCCCGGGGGCGGAAGGCGAGCGAGTCGAAGCCGGCCTTTCCGGCCAGGACTTCCTTGGACAGCGGGGGCCGGTTGTACGGCGCGTGGGGCTCGTCGCCGACGAGGGTGATCGGGCCGGTCCAGCCGGCGGCGCGCAGCTGTTCGGCGGTGCGCAGGCCGGCCATGGAGGCGCCGGCGATCACGACGGGTGCGGCGTTCACCGGCTCAGCCTTCGATCCGGATGGCCTGCAGCGGGCACACGTCGGCGGCTTCCTCGACGTCGGCGCGCAGGGCCTCGTCGGGGTCGGCGACGTACGCGAGTCGGCCGGTTTCGTCGAAGGAGAAGACGTCGGGGGCGGCGAAGACGCACTGGCCGTGGTCCTGGCACTTGTTCATGTCGACGACGACCTGCATGGCCGGTCCTCCTGGGGGTGGGTGGGGCTGAGGGGGCGCCGGAAAGTCATTTGGCGTCAAACAACATAGGAACCGGTCGGCCCGGGGTCAATAGCTATACGGATGGATAAATTTATGCGCCAGACCCCTTGCGGGACGGTGACCTGCGTCCCTACGGTTGGCCACCAACAGCGAGCGGTTCCTGCGCCTGGCCGCAGTCCGAAGCCGCCGCTCCCCCTCCCCCCAGGGCCGTGAACTCCGGTTCTTCTCCGTCGGCACAGCCCAGCGCCGCGAGCTCCCGCACCCCCGCGCGCCCTGGGCGGCGCCCCACACTTCCCCACAGGAGACACCGGTGAGCGCATCCGACACCCCGCCCGTCCGCCACCACCAGGAGCGGCTGGCCACCCAGGGCATCGACGTGGTCCGGGTGACCTATCCCGACCTGATCGGCACCGAACGGGCCCGGGACGTGCTGCTGGACCACCTGCCCTCGGCCTGCGACCACGGCCTCGCGTTCTGCCGCGCCGTCTACCACACCAGCCCGCAGGGCGACGTCGTCCCCGTCCCCGGCGGCCTGGACGCGGGCCTGCCCGACATCTGCGTGCGCCCCGACCTCGACACCCTCACCCCGCTGCCGTGGGAGCCCGGCGTCGCCACCTGCCTCGGCGACGTCACCGACCCGGCCACCGGACACCCCGCCCCCGAGTCGCCCCGCGACCTGTTGCGCGCCGTCGTCGAACGGGCCCGCGAGGCGGGCCTGCACCCGATCGTCGGACCGGAACTCGAGTACTTCCTGTGCGACCCGGCCCCCGACACCGCCCGCGGCTGGCGCCGCTACAGCGAGGCCGCCGGCGTCGTCTACACCGCGGGCCTGCGCGCCGACGGCGACAACCACCTGCTGCGCACCCTGCGCCTGCTGCGCGAGCTGAACATCGGCGTCACCAGCGGCAACCACGAGTTCGACGGCGGGCAGTTCGAGATCAACCTGACCCACTCCGACGCCATGTCGGCCGCCGACCGGGCCTTCCGCTTCAAGTCCGCCGTCAAGGAACTGGCCCGCCAGGAAGGCCGGCTGGCCACCTTCATGGCCAAGCCCTTCATGGGCGCCGGCGGCTCCGGCTTCCACCTGCACCTGTCCTGCACGGACCAGGACGGCGGCAACCTGTTCGCGGACCCGTCCGCGCCGTACGGCCTGAGCACCACCGCCCGGCACGCCGTGGCCGGCATCCTCGCCCACGCCCCCGCGCTCGCCGCGCTGTCCAACCCGACGATCAACTCCTACAAGCGCTTCGGCCCCGACACCCTCGCCCCGTGGCTGATCGACTGGGGCCTGGACAACCGCAGCGCCATGGTCCGCATCCCCCCGGAGCGCGGCGCCGGCTCCCGCTTCGAACTGCGCCTGGGCGACGCCAGTGCCAACCCCTACCTCCTGATCGCCGGCACCGTCGCGGCCGCGCTGCTGGGCGTGCTGGCCGGCGAGGAGCCGCCCGCCCCGCTGGAGGGCTACGGCTACGACCCCGCCAAGTCCCCCGTCCTGCCGCAGTCGCTGCCCGACGCGCTCGACGCGCTGGAGGCCGACACCGCGCTGACCGAGGTGCTCGGCAAGGACTTCACCGCCGCCTACCTCTCGTACAAGCGCGACGAGGTCGCCCGCTTCCATCGGCACGTCACCGACTGGGAGTTCACCGAGTACGCCTACCACCTGTAAGCCGAGGAGCGAACCCATGACCACCGCACCCGACCGGTCCGCCGCCGCGTCCGAGCCGATGCCGCTGGACCAGGTGAACCTGGCCGATCTCGACAACTTCACCGACGGCGTCACCCCGTGGCGGATGTTCCACACCCTGCGCCACCAGGACCCGGTGCACTGGCAGGAGGAGGAAGCGCCCAACTCCGGCTTCTGGGCGCTCACCAAGCACGCCGACATCGCCCGCGTCGACCGCGACGCCGAGACCTTCACCTCCGCCCGGTTCGTCAACCTGGAGGAGGTCGACGACGACCAGATCAAGAAGCGCGCCTCCATCCTGGAACTCGACGGCGTCCGCCACCGCGCCCTGCGCAGCCTGCTCCAGCGCCAGTTCGGCGCGAGCGTCATCAACAGCTACGCCGACTTCCTGCGCGGCCTGACCGCCACCACGCTGGACGCCGCCCTCGCCAAGGGCACCTTCGACTTCGTCAAGGAGGTCTCCGCCGACTTCCCGATCAACGTCCTGGCCCGGCTGCTGGACGTCCCGCCGGAGGACAACCAGCAGCTCATCGACTGGGGCAACCGGATCATCGGCAACACCGACCCCGACTACGCCGACGTCCTGCTGCACAGCGCGGAGAGCGAGAAGTACCGCGACCTGCCGTTCCGCTCCCCCGCCTCGCTGGAGGTGTTCGCCTACGGCCGCGAACTCGCCGCCCAGCGCCGCGGCGGCACCGGCACCGACCTGATCTCCCGCCTGGTCAACGAAACCCCCAAGGACGGCGTGCCGCTGACCGCGCAGGACTTCGACAACTACTTCCTGCTGCTGGTCGTGGCCGGCAACGAGACCACCCGCCACACCATCAGCCACTCCATGCTGGCCCTGCTCCAGCACCCCGAGCAGCTCGCCCGCCTCCAGCAGGACCCCTCGCTGATCCCCGCCGCGGTCGAGGAGTTCCTGCGCTGGTCCTCCCCCGTCTACCACTTCCGCCGCACCGCCACCCGCGACGTCGAACTCGGCGGCAAGCGGATCAAGGAGGGCGACAAGGTCGTCATGTGGTTCGCCTCCGGCAACCGCGACGAGGAAGTCTTCGGCAACCCCTACGACTTCGACGTCACCCGCCAGGACAACGACCACATCACCTTCGGCAAGGGCAGCCCCCACCTCTGCCTGGGCAACCTGCTCGCCCGCACCGAGATCCGCATCATGTTCGAGGAGCTCATCCCCCGCCTCGCCTCCATCGAACTGGCCGGCGACGTCCCCCGCGTCCGCTCCAACTTCGTCAACGGCATCAAGAAGCTCCCGGTCTCGGTCACCCTCGCCTGACAGCGGACCGCCGGCCGACCCTGAGCCGCTCCCCCGGACCGGGGGGAGCGGCTCGGGGCGCTGCACCTTGACGGTCGTCCAGGGCCTGCAAGGAGACCCTCTGGCCGGTCCTGATGTCCGAACCGCAGCGCTCGGTCTTCGAGGAGCACGCCTGGGCCGCCTACCGCACTGTCAACGCCCGCTTCGCCGACCACATCACCGCCCGGGCCGCCCCCGGCGCGACCGTCTGGCTGCACGACTACAACCTCTGGCTGGTCCCAGGCCTCCTCCGGGCCGACCGCCGCACCCGCATGGCCACCCTCTCCACCCTCCTCGGCCACGACCGCCCGGCGGACTGGGCCACCCGCGTCCTCGACGCCATCCGCCGTTCCCCGCAGGGCAGTTGAGGCCGTCAGCCGGTGGTGAGGACCATCCGGAAGCGGGCCCGGCCGTCGAGCATCTTCTGGTAGGCCTGCTCGGCGTGGTCGAGGGGGACGGTCTCGATCATCGGGCGGATGCCGTGCAGGAGGCTGAACTCCATGGTGTCCTGCACGTCCTGGGAGGTGCCGGAGGGGTGGCCGCGGATGATCCGGCCGGCCATCAGGAGCTGGGCCGGGGTGATGCCGAGGGGTGCGGTGTCGGCTCCGATGACGACGAGTTCTCCGCGTGGGGCGAGGCCGTCCGCAGTGGCGGTCATGGCGTCGGCGTTGGCGGCGGTGGCCAGGACGACCCTGGCTCCGCCGAGGGCCTGGAGCGCGGCGGCGAGGGGGGTGTCGGAGGTGCTGTCCAGGTAGTGGTGGGCGCCCAGTTGCTCGGCGAAGGCGGCCTTCTCCCGGCCGCGGGCGATCGCCACCGTCTCGAAGCCCATCGCGGCGGCGTACTGCACGCCGAGGTGTCCGAGGCCGCCGAGGCCGAGTACCGCGACCAGGTCGCCGGGGCGGGCGGAGCTGCGCCGCATGCCGTTGAAGACCGTCACGCCCGCGCAGGCCATGGGTCCGGCATCGGCCGCCGCCAGCCCCTCGGGGATGCGGGCCAGGGCGTCCACGGGTGCGATCACCTTCTCGGCGAAGCCGCCGTCGTACGCCCAGCCGGGGACCTTGAGGTTGGGGCAGACGATGAAGTCCCCTTCCCGGCAGGGCCGGCAGTGCCCGCAGCTGCCGCCGAACCAGCCGACCGCCACCCGGTCCCCGGGCTGCCAGCCGGCGATGTCGGCGCCCGCGCCCAACTCCTCGATCCGGCCCGCGATTTCGTGCCCGGGCACCTCGGGGAAGGACACGCCCGGCAGCACGCCGCTCAGGAAGAGCGCGTCGCTGTGGCAGACCCCGCACGCCTCGACGGCGATGCGGACCTGCCCGGGGCCCGGCGGCGGCACCGCGCGTTCGGCCGGCTCCAGCGGGCCGTTGGGGGCGGTGGCCTGCATGACGCGATAGGTGCCCATGTCAGCACTCCAGGGGAAGGGGAGGTCCTTGCGGTCAGCCGAGCGCGCGGTCCAGGTTGAAGGCGGCGCTGATCAGCGAGAGGTGGGTGAACGCCTGCGGGAAGTTGCCGAGTTGCTCGCCGGTGCGGCCGATCTCCTCGGCGAACAGGCCAACGTGGTTCGCGTAGGTGAGCATCTTCTCGAACGCCAGCCGGGCCTCTTCCAGCCGGCCTGCCCGGGCCAGTGCCTCGACGTACCAGAACGAGCAGATCGAGAAGGTGCCTTCGGCGCCCCGCAGGCCGTCGGGGCTGGCCTCCGGGTCGTAGCGGTACACCAGGGAGTCGGAGACCAGGTCGGCGGTGAGGGCGTCCAGGGTGGACAGCCACTTGGGGTCGGTGGGCGAGATGAACTTGGCCATCGGCATCATCAGCAGGGACGCGTCGAGAACCTTGTCGTCCAGCCCCTGGACGAACGCGCCGCGCTCGGCGGACCAGCCACGGGCCATGATCTGCCGGTAGATGGTGTCCCGGGCCCGCTGCCAGCGCGGCAGGTCGGCGGGCAGGCCGCGCCGGTTGGCCATCCGGATCGCCCGTTCCAGCGCGACCCAGCACATCAGCCGCGAGTACACGAAGTCGCGCCGGCCGGCCCGGGTCTCCCAGACGCCCTCGTCGGGCTGGTCCCAGTGGTCGCAGAGCCAGTCCACCACGGCGCCGACCTCGTCCCAGTGCGCGCTGCTGATCGGCTGCCCCCACTTGTCGTACAGATAGACGGAGTCGATCAGCGCGCCGTAGATGTCCAGCTGGAGCTGCCCGGTGGCCGCGTTCCCCACCCGCACCGGCGCCGAGCCCAGGTGGCCCTCCAGATGCGACAGTTCCCGCTCGGGAAGGTCGCGGCGGCCGTCGATGCCGTACATGATCTGGAGCGGGCCGCTCTCCCGGGTGCCGCGCATGATCCCGTGCTCGGAGATGAAGCCCATGAACGCCTCGGCCTCCGAGGTGAAGCCCAGCCGGAGCATGGCGTAGATGCAGAACGCCGCGTCGCGGACCCACACGTAGCGGTAGTCCCAGTTGCGCTCGCCGCCGAGCTGCTCGGGCAGGCTGGTGGTCGGGGCGGCGATGATCGCGCCGGTGGGCGCGTAGGTGAGCAGCTTCAGCAGCAGCGCCGAGCGGTGCACCATCTCCCGCCACCGCCCGTGGTAGCGCGAGCGGGACAGCCAGTGGCGCCAGAACCGGACGGTGGCCTCGAACTCCTGCTCGGCCTCCCGGTTGGGGCAGCCGCGCGGGCCGATCTCCTCGGTGACCCGGTCGAGGGCGAACACCGCGGACTCGCCCTCCAGCAGCTTGAAGTGCGACCACACGTCCTGCCCGTCGCTCTCGACCGGCACGGTGGCGGTCAGCGCGATGTCCAGATCCGGTGAGCGGAACACCATGTGGCCGCCCTCCGACTCCACAGTGTGTTCCTGCGTCCCGTAGCCGAAGCGCGGCGCGACCCTCGCCCGGAACGGCAGCGTGCCACGGACGCTGATCACCCGCCGGATCAGCCGGTGCCGGCCCGCCTCGCGCGACTCGTCCACCACGGGCATGAAGTCCTGGATCTCCGCCACCCCGTCGGCCGCGAAGAACCGCGTGATCAGGACGTTGGTGTCGGGGAAGTAGAACTGCCGGGTGCGGGCCGGCACGTCCGCGGCCAGTTCGAAACGGCCGCCGCGGTCCACGTCCAGCACGGACGCGAACACGCTCGGGGCGTCGAAGCGCGGACAGCAGTACCAGTCGATGGTGCCGTCCGTCGCCACCAGCGCGGCGGTGCGCAGGTCGCCGATCAGTCCGTGTTCGGAGATCGGCAGGTACCGGTCACCGCCCAACTCTCCGAATCCGCCAGTACTGCCTGGCCGTCCCATGCGGCCTCCTCACCCAAGTGGTGCGGGGCATCGAGCCGAACCTTCCGTTTCATGCTAGATCGCGGCCCGCCGGAGCGCCGCAGAAGACCGGAACGCGGTGTCGGGGGCGTGGAGGCGCAGCGTGACGGAGAAGTTGCCGACGGTCGGGATGGGCAGCCCGCCCCCGGCCCGGCCGTCCGGAGTCTCTGCCCCGAAGGGACGGGCGCCGCACATGCCCCGTGGCGGAAATCGCGCGATCGGGCCAGGGGCATCCGCAGATCCGGGTGACGGGTGGTCAACTCCCCTTCTGGGCGCCGCTTTCCGTTCCATGAATGTTCAGGAAGCGGTTCCTGATCGCGTTGCGTCAAGTGCCTAGGGTCTCCAACGGTTTCGGAGGAAGGGACTCATGGACACACTGCTCGCGGTCCGGGCCCGGGGGATCACCAAGCGCTTCGGTGAGGTGATCGCCCTCGACGGCGTCGACCTCGATGTGACGCAGGGGCGGATCCACGGCCTGGTGGGGCCCAACGGCGCGGGCAAGACGACGCTGCTGGGCCTGCTGCTGGGGCTGGCCGTCGCCGACGGCGGCAGCCTGGAGATCCTGCGCACGCCGGTCGGCCGGGCGCTCGCGGCGCCGGACGGGGTGGCCGGGTTCGTGGACGGGCCGGGTCTGTACCCCGCGCTGACGGCCCGGCAGAACCTCGCCGCGCTGGCCGCCCTCCGGGGCCGGGCCCGGGGGGTCGGGGAGGCGCTCGGCGAGGTCGGGCTCACGGAGGTCGCCGACGACCGGGTGGGCGGATTCTCGCTCGGTATGCGCCAGCGGCTCGGTCTCGCCGCCGCCCTGCTCACCGGGCCCCGGCTGCTGGTGCTCGACGAGCCCGCCAACGGGCTGGACCCGGCCGGCAAGCGGCAGGTGCACGGGGTGCTGCGGCGGCTGGCGGCGGACGGGAGCGCCGTCGTGCTCTCCAGCCACCGGATGGACGACCTGGAGGCGCTGTGCTCCGAGGTCACCGTCCTCGCCACCGGGCGGGTGGTGTTCTCCGGCCCGCTGGACAAGCTGGCCGCCGAGAACGGTGAACTCGACTACCGGCTGCTCACCTCCGACCCGGCGGCGGCCCGGCTGATCGCCGCCGGAACGGCCGGGGTCCGCCTCACCGACGACGGCGCCGGGCGCCTCGTGGTGCGCGCGCGGATCCCCGCACTGGACGCGCTGGTGGTGCGGCTGGTGCAGGCCGGCGTCGCGGTGCGTGAGCTCGCGCCGGTGGTGTCGCCGCTCGAAGCCGCGTTCCTCGCCCTCACCGACCAGCAGCAGGACGCCCGATGACCACGACCCTCACGCCCCCCGCCATCCAGGTGCCGGTGTCCCGCACCTACCGCTTCGAGCTGCTCAAGCTGGTCGCGCAGTGGCGGATCCGGCTGCTGCTGCTGGCCTGCTGGCTGGCCCCGGCGCTCTTCGTCGCCGGGGTGAGCGGGCAGAGCACCCTCCCCACCGACACCCTCTTCGGCCGCTGGATGCACGCGACGGGCTGGGCGGGTCCGCTGGTGACGCTCGGGTTCGCGGGCAGTTGGGCGCTGCCGCTGCTGACCTCGGTGGTCGCCGGTGACGTGTTCGCCGCCGAGGACCGGCTCGGCACCTGGCGCCACCTGCTGGTGGCGGTCCGCTCGCCGCGCCGGATCTTCGCCGCGAAGGCGCTGGCCGTCCTCACCGTCCTGGTGCTGCTGGTGACGGGGCTGGCGGTGTCCGCCACCGCCGGTGGCCTGCTGGCGGTCGGCCACCACCCGCTGGT
This sequence comes from Kitasatospora sp. NPDC059673, assembly GCF_042734215.1. Lineage (NCBI taxonomy): Bacteria > Bacillati > Actinomycetota > Actinomycetes > Kitasatosporales > Streptomycetaceae > Kitasatospora > Kitasatospora sp. NPDC059673. The sequence goes on from NZ_JBHWEN010000001.1 coordinate 326,650, forward strand.
GGGTCTCGACGGCCACCTGCTGTCGCCGGGCGACGCCGCGTTCAAGGTCCTGCTGGCCTGGCTCTGCGCACTCGCGCCGACGCTGGCGCTGGCCGGGATCGGGCTGCTCGGTTCGGTCGCCCTGGGCCGCTCCCCGATGGGACTGCTGCTGCCCGCGCTGGCCGCGCTGGCGATGCAGCTGGCCCAGCTGTTGCCGCTGCCGGTCGGTGTGCGGCTCGCCCTGCCCGGTTACGCCTTCGTCTCCTGGAGCGGCCTGTTCACCGGACCGGCGCAGCTCGGCCCGCTGCTGATCGGCGTGGCGGTCTCCCTGGTGTGGGCGGCGGCCGCCACGCTGCTGGCCCACCTGCTGTTCCTGCGGCGCGACTTCACCAACCCCGCGCACGACGGCTCCGGTCGCCGCGCGCTCGGCTTCGGTGCGCTGCCGCTGGCCGCCCTGCTCGCCGTCACCGTCGGGGTACTGACCCCGGCGCTCGGGGCCACCGGCTCCGGGATCGAGCAGGACAAGGTGCAGCGCTCGGTGGCCACGGCCTTCGCGCACCTGTACCGCCTGCAGACCGCCGAACTCAACCGCCCCGAGGTCACCGAGGCGCAGTTGCAGGTCACGGCGGCCTGCGACAAGGGCAGCACCGAGGTCGAGCCCGAAGGCCCGGGCAACGACTGGCGCTGCGTCGTGTCCTGGCACCTCCCGGGCGTCGAGGCCACCGGGACGGCCGTCTACCAGCTCGACATCGCCCCCGACGGGCGGTTCGTCGCCGACGGCGACGGGCCGAAGGAAGTGAACGGCTACTTCCTGGTGCGCACCCCCACCGGTGACGCCCCGAACCCGCTCTGGCAGTTCGACGGCAACGTCGGGCTGCTTCCGGCACCTTCGAAGGGATAGCAACGATGCAGGTCACACGTCGTCGTGTGGATGCCACGCAGGGCACGTCCGGCCGCAGGACCCGCCGCCGGACGCTCGTCACGGCCGCCGCCACGGCGGTGGTCGTCGCGGCCGGCGCCGGTGTCGGCTGGGCCAAGTCGGACACCTTCGGCACCAACCGGGTCGGCCAGGTCTACGAGCAGGGCGAACTGGTCTCCAGCAACCAGTACCTCGCTCCCTACGGCGAGCGGCTGGTGCTCAACAACGGCAAGATCATGTCGTCCACGGTGAGCCCGGACGGCACCCGCCTGGCGGCCTCGGTCACCGACGGCGGCGCGGCGCTGGCGATCGTGGACGTGCGGAACTGGAAGGTGCAGCAGCTGGTCGGCAGCGGCGCGTCCGCCACCCCGAGGATCAGCTCCAACAACGTGGGCCAGGAAGGCCCGACGTACTCCCCCAACGGCAAGCAGCTGTGGCTGGGCCAGCCGGACGGCTTCACCCGGTTCGACGTGAACCCGGACGGCAGCGTCACCAACCCGACCGTCGTCAAGATCGCCAAGAACGGCTCGCAGCGGGCCCTGGTGGCCGGCCTGGTCTTCTCGGCAGACGGCGCGAGCGCGTACGCGGCGGTCAACGGCCAGAACCGGGTGGTGGCGATCGACACCGCCAGCGGCACCGTCAAGCAGAGCTGGGCCGTCGGCAACGCCCCGCGCGGCCTGGCCCAGGCGGGCGGCAAGCTGTACGTCAGCAACGAGGGCGGCCGCCCGGCGAAGCCCGGCGAAAGCACCATCAACTCGTACGGCACCCAGGTGCCGGCCGATCCGAACACCGCCGCCACCACCTCCGGCACGGTCAGCGTGATCGACCTGGCGAACCCGTCCGCCACCCCCGCGAGCATCGACGTCGGCCTGCACCCGACCGCCGTGTACGCCAGGAACGGCGCGGTGTTCGTCACCAACACCGCCGCCAACAGCGTCTCGGTGATCGACACCCGGGGCGACAAGGTCGTCCAGACCATCGCCACCCAGCCCTGGTCCGAGGCGTCGATCGGCTACGAGCCGAACGCGGTGACCCTCACCGACGACGGCCGCCTGCTGGTGACCCTGGGCCGGGCCAACGCGATCGCCGTCTACCGCTTCCGCGGCCCGCAGGAGCCGGCGAGCTACGTCGGCCTGCTGCCGACGGACTACTTCCCCTCCGGGATCTCCTCGTCCGGCAACCAGATCCTGGTCTCCAACACCCGCGGCATCGACGCCCGCCGGGTGGACGGCGCGCACGGCACCCACGACACCACCTCCAGCGTGGTGCGGTTCACCCTGCCGAGCGACAAGGAGATCCGGAAGCAGACCGCCAAGGTCTTCGCGCAGAACAACTGGACCACCAACGCGGCCAAACTCGCCACCGGCAACAAGGCCAAGGCGGTGCCCGTCCCCAACCGGATCGGCGACCCGTCGACGATCAAGCACGTGTTCCTGATCGTCAAGGAGAACCGGACCTACGACCAGGTCTTCGGCGACCTGCCGCAGGGCAACGGCGACCCGTCGCTGGCGCAGTTCGGCGAGAACGTGACGCCCAACCAGCACGCGCTGGCCCAGCAGTTCGGGCTGTACGACAACACGTACGACATCGGCACCAACTCCGCCGAGGGCCACAACTGGCTGATGCAGGCGGACAATCCGGAGTACACCGAATCCTCGGCCGGCGAGTACATCCGCAGCTACGACACCGAGGACGACGCCCTCGGCCACCAGGCCAGCGGCACCCTGTGGAGCGGCGCCCAGGCCACCGGCCGGAGCGTGCGGGACTTCGGCGAGTTCCACCAGTTCCTGACCAAGCCGGCCGACGCCACCTGGCAGAACCTGTACTGCGACGCCAGGACCATGCAGGCGACCGGCAACAGCTCGGCGTACAAGCTGAACTCGTCCTCCCCGATCCCGTCACTGAACAGCGTCTCCGTGCCCGGCTTCCCGATGTTCGACACCAGCGTCCCGGACATCTACCGCGCGCAGATCTGGAAGCAGGACTTCGAGAAGAACGGCCCGGCGAACCTGAACATGCTCTGGCTCTCCAGCGACCACACCGGCGGCCCGGCCAACGGCGCCGCCCAGGTCGCGGACAACGACCTCGCGGTCGGCCAGATCGTCGACGAGATCACCCACAGCCCGTACTGGAAGGACTCGGCGATCTTCGTCGTCGAGGACGACTCCCAGGCCGGCCTCGACCACGTGGACGGGCACCGGGCACCGATCCAGATCATCAGCCCGTACGCCCGGCGCGGCGTCGTCGACAGCCACTTCTACTCGCAGATCAACATGATCCGCACCATCGAGCAGATCCTCGGGATCAAGCCGATGAACCAGAAGGACACCGCGGCCACCCCGATGACCTCGGCGTTCACCAGCACCCCCGACTTCACCCCGTTCAGCGTGCAACCGAACCGCACCTCGCTCACCAACGGCCTGGCCACCGCACCCTCCTGCGGCCTGGACGTCCCGGCCGCACAGAACCCGGCCGCCACCCTCGCCGCGACCGGGTCCGTCCCGGCCGAACAGGCGGACCTCGCGCGGAAGTGGTCCGACTGGAAGCAGCAACAGCACCTGACCGGCCCCGACGCCGCCCCCGACCGCGCCAACCCGTCCCAGATGAACCACCTCACCTGGTACGAGGCCCACGACTGGAAGACCCCGTACCCCGGCGAACAAGCGCTGCTCGCTCCGACGGACGTCCCGGGCGCGTACCTGCCCTCGGCCGAACTCGACGGCTGACGAGCACGAACGCCGCCTGCGCTCGCGCCCTCCCCCACCCTCTTGCGCAGCGCCGGATAATGAGGTGTACAGGCCAACACCTCCCGGATCCGGCGCTGATCCCCCATGTCCCCCCGTCCCACCGATCACAATCACTACGCGGATCTCCTGCGGGTGGCCGCGATCTGCGCCGTGGTCCTGGGGCACTGGCTGCTGACCGACCTCACCTACCGCGCCGGGCGGGTGGCGGGGCATGATGCCCTGGCGTATGTCGGCTGGGGGCGCTGGGTGACGCTGCTCTTCCAGGTGATGCCGGTCGTCTTCCTGGTCGGCGGCTACGCCAACGCCGCCTCCTGGACGGCGCACCGCCGTCGCGCGGAAGGCTGGACGGGCTGGGTGCACCGCCGCACCTTGCGGCTGTTGTGGCCGACCGCGGTGTACGTCGGCGTGGTCTCGTTCGCGGCCGCCGCGGCCTGGGCGGGTGGGGTGAACGCGGGTGAACTCGCGCAGGCCGGTTGGTACTTGGCTCTGCACCTGTGGTTCCTCCCGGTCTACCTGCTGCTGATCGTCCTGACCCCCGCGCTGTACGCCGCGCACACCCGTTGGGGGCTCGCCGTGCCGGCTGCCATGGCGGTTGGCGCCGCGCTGGTGGACGTGGCGATCCTGGGTCCGCGGCTGCCGCTGCTCGGGTTCGCCAACTACCTGCTGGTCTGGGGCGCCATGCACCAGTGGGGATTCGCCTGGCACGACGGCAGCCTCACCCGGGGACACCGCCCCCTCTGGCTCGCGCTCGCGGGCGCACTGCTCCTCGCCGGCCTGCTGACCTGGGGCCCGTTCCCGGTGGACATGGTCGGCGCGGGCCTGCACGCCGGCAACACGACTCCACCTTCGATCGCCCTGCTCGCCTTCGCCGCCGCCCAGTGCGGCCTCCTGCTGGCGGCCGAGCCGGCCGCGCGGCGCCGGCTGGCCGCCCCAATGCGACGAGCCCGCGTCACCCGCCTCAACCGGGCGGCGATGACGGTCTACCTCTGGCACCCCGTCCCGGTGGTCCTGGTCGCCGCCACGCTCTACCCGGCCGGGCTCGCCCCGCAGCCGTCCATCGGCTCCTGGCAGTGGTTCGCTCTCCGCCCGACCTGGTTCGCCGTCCTGACCGCACTCCTCGTCCCCCTGGTCGCCGCCCTGCAACGGGCTCAGCGCCCCCTGCTCGGCCTCGCCCGCAGCACCGGCCACTCCCCCGCCCTGCTCCTCTGCGGCCTCGCCGCGACTCTCCCCGCCCTGGCCTGGCTCGCCGTCCACGGCTTCGCCCCGTCCGGCCACCCGCCCGCCCTCGCCCTCGCGGCCTTCGCCTGCGGCTTCTTCCTGGTCCTGCGCTCCGGCCGCCGCCGCTCGGCCCCCGCCCGGTCCTTACCGCCGGGTCGGCCCGCTGGGGAGATGGGCGGGCCGACCGGTGGGAGGTGGCTCAGAAGTGCAGGTCGGGGCTGGTCTGGTAGGTGTAGCCGGTGCCGGGCTGCCAGTAGAAGCGGGCCTCGGCCTTGTAGTCGTGGCCGTAGGTCGGGTTGGAGAGGGCCCAGGTGAAGGTGAACTGGCCGGAGCGGCAGGGGAACGAGGTGGAGATCGCCTGGGTGTTGGTGGTGTAGTCCCAGATGATGACCTGCTCGGTGCAGTTGCTGTTCGCGAAGTTGGTGGTCACCGAGGTGTTGATCTGGGTCCACCCGTCGCTGATGCAGACCTGCTGCCAGCCCGGCCCGTCGCAACCGCCACCGGTCGTCGCCGAGGCGGACCCGGCGCCCGTCAGCGCGATGCCGCCGGCCATCGCCATCGTCGCCAGGGCCAGCGTGGTCTTCCGAAGTCCCTTGATGGACATGGTCGTTCCCCTCTCTCGGACGTCCCGGCCGGAGGTGGCCGGGCACGGGAGAGAGGTTCGTCGAGCACGATGGACATCCGATGAGCATGGGCATGCCCACCCGCCCGGACCGACTCAGCACAGCCCGCGCAGCAGTTCCTCCACCTCCGCCGCGTCGCCCGCCAGCTCCAGCTGCCGGTAGTGGCCGAGCGCCTGCTGGAGGCAGATCCGGGCCCGGTCGGTGTGGCCCAGCCTGGTCAGCGCCTCGCCGAGGGCCCGCAGCAGCCCGCCCTCCAGCAGTCCGCCGACCTGCCGGGCCTTCGGCAGTGCTTCCTCGGCCGCCCGGACGGTGGCCCGGTCGCGGGCGGCCGACAGGTGGATGCGGGCGATCAGGCTCCCGGTGGCAGCCTCGAAGGCCAGCATGCCGAAGGAACGGAACCGCTCCACCACGTGCTCGGCCTGCTCCAGCGCGGGGCCGAGCTCGCCGCACAGGTGCAGCACCCGGGCCAGGTAGTACCGGCCGATGGACTGCGGGATCGAGACCTGACGGCCGGTCAGTTCGACGCACCGTTCGGCGGCGGCGCGGGCCTGCTCCAGGCGCCCGCACTGGGCGTGGTTGAAGGCCAGTTCGCCGAGGACGAGCCCCTCGGCGGTCTCGTCCGCCTGCTGCCGGAAGAGCTCCGCCGCCTCCTCCAGGCAGCCGACGGCCTGCTCGAAGTCCCGCAGCGCGCGGGCGTTCGCACCGAGGAGTTTCAGGGTGTCGGCCCGCAGTTTCAGCCGGTCCGGGCCGTCGCACAGCGCCAGGCAGCCGCGCAGTTCCTGGCCCGCCTCCGCATAGGAGTTGGCGTGCCAGAGCATGCCGCCGCGCACCGAACGGGCCAGGGCCTCGGCGTCCCGCTCGCCGCGAACCATGGCCGCGGCCGCGACCTGGCCGGCCAGGTCGGCGACCGTGGTGACGTAGCCCCGGCCGAACAGGATCGAGCCCATCGCGTCCAACAGATCGACGGTCTGCGTCAGCGACAACTCCGCGTCCTGGCAGGCCCGTTGGATCACCGCGCGGTGCAGCGCGGTCCGCTCTCGCAGCCAGGCGGCGGCCTCCTCGGCACCGGCGAAGCCGTGACCGTCCGGGTCGCGGTGCGCGGCGCTCTCGGCGTTGCGGGCGCCGGTCACGCAGAAGTCCAGCAGCCGGGCGAACGCGGCCGTCACCGCGGCGGCGGTGTCCCCGCCACGCTGCCGGGCGAACACCTTCAGCAGGTCGTGGAAGCCGTACCGGTCGGCGGCCGGCGACTGGAGCAGGTTGAGGTCGACCAGCGCGTCCAGCAGTTCACGGGTCTCGGCGGGGCCGCGGTCCAGCAGCGCGGCAGCGTCCGCAGGGCCGAGGTCGGGGGCATCGGGCAGGGCCAGCAGCCGCAGGGCGCGGGCCTGCTCCTCGGTGAGCCGGGCGTAGGAGAGTGCGAGGACGGGCTCCACCGAGGCCTGTTCGTGGGTGAGTTCACCGAGGCGGGTGCGTTCGTCGGCGAGGCTATCGGCCAGCTGGACCAGCGACTGCGCGGGGTCGGCGGCCAGCCGGGAGCCCGCGACCCGTACCGCCAGCGGCAGGCGGCCGCACGCCGTGACGATCGCGGCCGCCGCCACGGGCTCGGCCTCGATCCGGGCCCGGCCCGCGACGGCGGCCAGCAGGTCGAGCGCCTCCTGAGCCGCCATCGCGTCGAGCGGCAGGTGGCGGGCGCCCGGCAGCGTGGTGAGCCAGGCGCGGCTGGTGACCAGCACCGCGCAGGTCCGGGAGCCCGGCAGCAGCGGGGCGACCTGCTCGGGGCCGGCCGCGTTGTCCAGCAGGATCAGCAGGCGGCGGCCCGTCACGGTGGTGCGGAACAGCGCGGCACGCTCGGCCAGGTCGGCGGGGATCTCGCGGTCCGCCACGCCCAGCGCCGTCAGGAAGCCCGCGAGCGCCTCACCCGGGTCGAGCGGAACGGGCTGCGCGCCCCGCAGGTCCACGTGCAGCCGTCCGTCGGGGAAGCGCGCCCGCAGGGCGTGTCCGACGTGCACGGCCAGGCTGGTCTTGCCGACGCCGCCGAGGCCGTTGATCGCCGAGATGACGACAGCGCCCGGGTCCGGGTGGGAGAGCGCCTCGGCCAGCCGGGCGACGTCGGCCTGACGTCCGGTGAAGTCCGGTAGCGGGCCGGGCAGTTGCTCGGGCACGGCGGTGGGCGCCGGGCCGGCCGGCCGCTCCTCGACGAGGGCGGGGCGAGCGGCGGCGACCAGGCCCGGGTCGTTGCGGAGGATGCGCCGGTGCAGCGCGTCCAGGTCCGCGCAGGTCAGCCCCTCACCGAGGTAGAACCGCCGGGCGTCCTCGTACACCGCCCGGGCCTCCTCGGGCCGGCCCGACAGGTGGTACTCCAGCATCAGCAGAGCCCGGAACCGCTCCCGGAAGGGGTGCGCGAAGACCGCCTGGTCGAGCTCGACCAGGCAGGACGGGCCGCTCCCGAGCTCGACGTCCAGGCCCAGCTTGGTCTCCAGCGCGTCCAGCCGGCGCTCGGTCAGATGGCGGCGGAGCTCGTCGGCGTGCCGACCGGGCAGGCCGGCCAACGGCTCGCCCTCGTGCAGGGCCAGCGCCTGGGACAGCAGGTCCCGCGCCCGGGGCCGCTCACCGGCGGCGAGAGCCTCGCCGGCCCCGGCGACCAGGCGGTCGAAGGCGACGAAGTCCAGTGCCCCGGCCGGGACGTCCAGGCGGTAGCCGCCGTCCACGGTGACCAGCAGGTGGCCGGCCTCGTGGCTCCGGAGCTCCCGGCGCACCCGGTAGGCGTGCGTGGCGAGCACGGACTTGGGGTTGCCCGGCGGATTGTCCTCGTCGAAGATCCCGTCCCCGAGCCGATCGGTCGTCAGCACCCGCCCGGGAGCAGCGATCAGCATGGCGAGGAACGCCTGCTGCTGGCGGCGGCCCAGCGCCAGGGGCTGCTCGCCCACCCACCCGGCGAGCGGGCCGAGCAGCCGGAAGCGAAGCCCGGCCTCCCCCGCCAGGTCGGCTGCGACTGCGGCTGTCTCCATCTTCGGATCTCCCGTGGTTGCCCCCGGTCCGGCGCGGGCGGCGGCACAGGGGGGTGGTGCGTGGTGGCTCAGCAGTTGGTCGGCGGCGGCATCACGACGTACGGGCTCTCGACCGAGCTGGGGGCGAAGATCCCGCCGTGCGTCTGCCCGGGGACGTACGTCGTCCCGGGCTGCCGCTCGAAGACGGTGCGGTTGCAGGCGTCGGTGATCAGCAGGTCGCCGCTGCGCCAGAGCGTCACCCGGGCGTGCGGGTACCCGGCGGTGCCGCTCTCCCAGCACAGGCCGCCGTTCGCGTTCAGCACGACCAGGTTGCCGTCGGTGCGGATGACGGCGTTGACGCCGCAGCCGACGGTGCCGGTCGCCCAGGTCGGGTACTGGCGCGAGAAGTCGTGGTCCGGCGCGTAGTAGGTGACGAGGTTGCCGTCGGACTGCATGATGAGCCGCGCCGTGCCGAACTGGCCCCGGTTGTCGATGTGCGCGCCATTGTTGGCGAGCTGTTCGCCGTCCCAGATGGTGGCGGTCGGCTGGTCGTAGGCGGCATGGGCGGTGCCCTGGGCGGTCAACACGCCCGCCGCCGCGAGGGCGAGGGCGACGGCGGCGAGAGCGCCCAGCCCCCGGGTGGTTCCTGCGGTGGTCCGGCTCAACGTATCGGTCCTTTCGGCGGTGCTGTTCACGACGGCTGGCGACACCCGTGACCTGTGGCTCCGGGCGGATGATCACGTCGCACTCGGGATTCTGCGGCGCACGGATTGACACGCGATGAACGGTGGCGTTTACGGCCCGACGGACGGCCGCGGCGCGGTCGCGGGGAGCACCGCGGAAACCGGCCAGGCAGGACGGCTCACCAGCCGATCGGCCAAGTGCCCCAGCGCGCGGGGCAGGTGGCCACAGGCAGCAGCCAACGCGCGGGCAGCGACGTTCACGACCCGGCGGACGGCCGCATCGCTGTCACGGGGAGCACAGCAGAGATCGGCCAGGCAGGGCGACGCGCCAGCCGATCAGCCGCGCCCCGCAACGCGCGGGGCAGGTGGCCGCAGGCAGCGGCCAACGCGCGGGCAGTGGCGTCTACCACCCGGCCGACAGCCCCGGCACGGACGCGGGGAGCACAGCGGAGATCGGCCGGGGAGGGCGGCGCACCAACCGGCCGGCCGCGTCCCGCAACGCGCAGGGCAGGTGGCCGCAGGCAGCGGGTGGTGGTGTTTACGGCCCGGCGGACGGCCGCATCGCTGTCACGGGGAGCACAGCGGAAACCGGCCAGGCAGGACGGCTCACCAGCCGATCAGCGGCGTCCCGCAGCACGCGAGGCGGTGGCCACAGGCAGCGGGTGGTGGCGTTTACGGCCCGGCGGACGGCCCCGGCGCGGACGCGGGGAGCACAGCAGAGATCGGCCAGCCAGGACGGCTCACCAGCCGATCGGCCGCGCCCCGAAACGCCCGGGGCAGGCGGCTACAGGCAGCAGCCAACGCCCGGGCAGTGGCGTCTGCCACCCGGCCGGCGACCTCGGCACGGGCGCGGGGAGCACAGCGGAGTCCGACCAGGCGGAACGACTCACCAGCCGATCGGCCGCATCCCGCAGCGTGCAGAGCGTCGCACCAACCGGCCG